>CAZDMD010000001.1:0-55892 GCA_964506805.1 uncultured Vampirovibrionales bacterium
CAAGACAAAAGCCCAACGCTAAATGGTAAGGATCCGCAGGGGAAGAATATTTTTTTAGTAACGCTTCTTTCTTAATCACAGCACTAATCAATTTAAAAGAAGAATTCTTTAGAACCTCGTTAATACGGTAGAAAAATGAGTCTCTCAACGAAGCAGAAGTACGCAAAATGCCGAATTGCCCTTCTTGCTTTCGCATTTCTCGTTCATGAAAAATAACCCTATCATGCCCCCAGAAATCAAACTTCACCTGTTGAATGGCTGGCACAATAGCATGAATATAGTCTTGCTTTTTAATGACGCACAAGGTTAAGCAAAATACAGGAAACCTTGGGTTAATGGTTTCGTAGCTTAAATCGCCTGACTCATCAGCATAAATAATGTAATCGCTAAAAATAGGGCGTGTTGTCATTGTGTTTCCCCTTCCCCACAATGACCCACCCGAACGCTACCCGACATGAGCTTGGGGAGCAACGCATCACGGAGGCGTTCCAGCGTTTGAATTTGCGAATAATTACTCTCTATTTTGGAATAAAAACTCTCAAGATGGAATGCCAACTTATCCACTATAGCCTTCTGCGGTACTTGCATTAGAATAGATTTTAATCCACTTATTGTCAGTGCTGATTGGGTGCTACCTATTGTGATGCCATCCAGCTTTTCTTTCCCGTATTGAGAGTTTAACCAGCAATAAATTATCACACTAGGTATTATGTTAAAATCTTTAAACCAAGTTAAATTACCATCTTTGAAATAGAACGAGTCGTTTTCTTTGACTTTATAAGTTACGCCTAAAGTGCCTACAGAGGTTAGAAGAATATCTCCTTGCTGGGGAACGCCATATTTACTTTCAATATCTTTAAATCTTTCTATCGGAATAAATAATTCGCTATTGGTACTACCTGTATTATGTAGCTCTATAATTTCTTTACTTCTATAAAAGGGAATACCTGTTGATACATATTCTTTGTAAAAAATCCTTTTACTGGAAGTAATTGTCATAAGTGATTCTAACGGCTTCTCCTCCCAATCAGGATTGGCTTCTTCTATAAACCACTGGCGAAACAGGGTTTCGGCTAGGGCTTCTAGGGTGCGGTTTTGGCGGTGTAACAGGTCAATTTTATCATCCAAACTGCTCAACACTTCGGCAATTGCCCGTTGTTCAGGTAGGGGGGGTAGGGTTAAAGCTATATTTTTCAAATCTCGAATAGGTAATTGTGGCTGTGCACTACCTGTACTGAAAGATTTTACTTGTTCTTGAAATAGAGACGACCTCAAAAACAAGTACAAAAAAGAGACTTCTATTTCTTTTGGATTCGCTCTAAGGATAACCATTCCCGAGTTGATTCTAATATTTTCAAACGGTACTTTTTCATGAAAAAATGCAACGTTTCCTACAGTACCTCTAGTAGTAAGAACCAAGTCATAGGGTTTTAGTTTTCCCTTCCTTAAAGTGCTATCTTTTTCTCTAGTTATGAATGAAGTATTTTGAAAATCAAACCCTTTAGAAGTTACATTTCCAGTATTTAAAAAAAGACAAAATTCCTTTTCAAAAAAATCGTCAGATTTTGGATAGTTTTTTCCTCTGTCTCCATCCAGTATTTCAAGAGAGGCATCTCCAAGCATGGTTTCTTGCCAATCGGTGGGGGTCATGCGGTTTGCCCTCCGCATAATTCGTCATTCTGAGCGTAGCGAAGAATCCCCTTATCTTGGACGGGAGATCCTTCGCTACACTCAGGATGACAGACTGCTTTTTGGGGAGATCCTTCGCTACACTCAGGATGACAGGGTGGCGATAAGTCTTGCCATTCAGGATTCATACTAGCAATAAGGCTATTTTTAAAAGCTCTTGTTTTACCTTTGATGTATTTTTCACGTTCAATGGCGGTTTGAATACTATTCCCAACTTCAAAGTAAACCAATTTGTTTAAATTATATTTAGCCGTAAATCCTTGTTTTACTTTATTTCTATGCTCATGTAACCGTTGTTCAAGGTTACTGGTAACACCAATGTATAACGTTGTATTGTGCTGATTCGTTAGAATATACACACTGGCTTGTTCCGTCATCATGCTTGCTCCTGTTCCGTCCGCACCCCTCTAATAACAAGGGCTTGTTCTAAGTGGTAGGTTTTTGCCTGCTTTTCTGCCGTCATATAGTCAGGCTGTTCATGGTTACCCAAATAATCCTCTGTATGAACATATAAGGCTATTTCAATCGCTTCAAAGCGTAATTCATGGTTATAGCCCCCCTCGTAGCCTTCCAGCACCACAGGTAAATTTTGAGGCAGGGTTTGCAATTTTTTGATTAGTTCCGCAACCGTTAAAGCATTTTTCAAGATATTATTCATTGGTTATTCCTCCACTGACTTGAACCTTGGCTAGGTTGGCTTTGATACGGTCGTTTAGCTGGGCTTCTTCCTGCATTTGTGCCATCAATTCGGCTTGCAAGCTGTTAAAGCGTTCTTCAAAATTAAAATCATCCTCGATGTCTTCCAAGCCTACATACCGCCCTGGGGTTAGCACATAATCTCGTTCAGCAACTTCGGTAATGGTGGAAGATTTGCAAAAGCCTTTAATATCTTCGTAGCTGTTTCCTTCGCTTCGCCAATTATGATAAGTTTGTGCAATTCGTTGAATGTCTTCGTCGCTTAGCTCACGGGTGCGGCGGTTAATCAAGTGTCCAAGGTTTCGAGCATCGATAAAGAGCACTTCGTCTTGTCTATAGCTTTTGCCTCGGCGTAAAAACCACAACGAAGCAGGAATTTGCGTATTTAAAAAGAGTTTTGCGGGTAAATTGACAACGCAATCCACCAAGCGAGCTTCGACCAAAGCCTTACGAATATCGCCTTCACCTGAAGATTTGGAAGTCAACGCCCCCTTTGCCATTACAAAGCCTGCAAGCCCGCCTGTTGGCTTCAGGTGATACAAGAAATGCTGAATCCAAGCATAGTTGGCGTTCCCACTGGGGGGCGTGCCAAACTGCCACCGTCCATCTGAACGCAATACATCCCCGCTCCAGTCGCTATCGTTAAAGGGTGGGTTGGCGATAATAAAATCCGCTTTTAAATCAGGGTGGGCATCCTTCAAAAATGACCCTTCATTATTCCAACACACTTGGGAAGCATCAATCCCCCGAATGGCTAGGTTCATTTTGGCTAATCGCCATGTGGTTTGGTTGCTTTCTTGCCCGTAAATTGAAATATCCTGAATCCGCCCTTGATGCTCTTTTACAAAGGTTTCAGATTGAACAAACATCCCGCCTGAGCCACAGCAAGGGTCAAACACTCGCCCTTTATAGGGTTCTAGCATTTCTACCAATAACTGAACAACCGAACGGGGGGTGTAAAACTGCCCGCCTTTTTTACCTTCAGCTAAAGCAAATTCCCCTAAGAAGTATTCAAACACTCGCCCTAATAAATCAGGGGTCGCTTTTTGAGCATGATTCACATCTAAATCACTAAATTTATCAATTAACCCGCCTAAATTAACAGGATCAATGTTCCCTTGAGCAAACACTTTCGGCAAAACGCCCTTCAAAGAAGGGTTCTCTCGTTCGATAACATCCATTGCTTCATCAATATATTTGCCGATGTTTGGATGTTTGGCATTACTCTTTAAAAAACCCCACCGTGCAGAAGGAGGCACAAAAAAGACGTTTTCTCCACTGTATTCGTCTTTATCTTCAGGGTCTGCTCCTGCAAGCTCCCCTTCGCCTGCTTTTAGTTCTTCATAACGCACCTCAAACGCATCTGAAATATATTTGAGAAAAATCAAGCCTAATACCACATACTTATATTGAGCGGCATCAATGTTTTTTCGTAAAGAATCGGCGGCTTCCCACAGTTTTTTTTCCATTGCGTTGTTTTCAATGATTTGTGCCATGAAATAGAATCTTTCTAAGGGTTTTTAAGGATATTTACTCTATTTTACACTAAGTTAGTAAGATAAGAAATAGGAAAGTCCAAAGGTTGTCGAGAGCTAAGGAGAGGGTTCAAGAAAGATCTGTTTTACAGCGGAAGACGCCATTGCTAGAATATAAGAAGAACCCCATACAATGTTAGGAGCTTCTAAAATGAGCCTACTCGCCTTTGTTTAGAAAATTGCATCGGCTTTAAACTCAAAAGAAATGAAAGCCTTTGATGCCTTCTCGTTTTGTTGATGCTAAACTAGCTTTCATGCGTCAAATAAAGAAGGACAAGCCCCCATGACACAAGCCATCGTTACCAATACAGATTATATTCAAGTGGGACAAAATCAAGGCATTATCAAGCTCCACACCGAAGGCGATCGAGAAAAAATCACCTATCACGCCAAAGAAAGCAAAACCTACCACTACAAAGACCCCGAAGAAAAAGTAAGAGCCTCCTATTTCTGCGAGCTGGTGATGCTCTACGGATACGACGCTAAGGACATTTCCCTTGAAGTTACCATGCCAGCACGCACCCCCAGCAACTTGGCGGATATTGTACTGTACACCAAAGACGGACACCCCTATTTAGTGGTAGAATGCAAGAAGGACAAAATCACCGATTCCGAGTTTAATCAAGCCGTCGAACAAGCCTTCGGCAACGCCAATAGTCTGCGAGCCAAGTTTACCGCCGTAGTGGCAGGCAATACACGTTCGTTTTATAACGTGGCGGATTATTCAGGAGCCGAGCGTGTTCATAACATTTTGGCGGATATTCCCAAGCATTACGGCAAGCCCCCCAAGTACAAGTTTAGTAAAGGCAACTTAGAGCCTAAAATCGTGAGCCGTGAAGAACTCATCGCCTCCCTTGAAAAATGCCACGACACCATTTGGCAAGGAGGCAAAGTCGCCCCCACCGTTGCCTTTGATGAAGTTTCGAAATTGTTGTTTTGTAAGCTGAAAGACGAAAAAGACACCAATTTTAAAGATGAAGTTTATAAGTTTCAAGTCGGTACGAATGAAACGCCTGAAAAAGTCGCCCAACGCATTAAGGAAATCTACATCGAAGCCAAAAAGCAAGATGCCGAAGTCTTTCAAGGCGATATACAGCTAGATGATGCCATTATTTTTCAAGTCGTGGAACACATTCAAGGGATTAACTTTGTCGGTACAGATTTAGACAGCAAGGGCGTTGCCTTTGAAAAGTTCTTAGGTGATTTTTTCAAGGGAAAAATGGGGCAGTACTTCACCCCACGAAAAGTGATTGAGTTTACCGTTAAAATGACGTTTGAAGCCATGGGGAAGGACATTCTTAAACGACCCAACAATTACAACGTGCTAGACCCTGCTTGTGGAAGCGGAGGCTTCTTGCTTTACGCCCTAGA
The DNA here is from genome assembly GCA_964506805.1 of uncultured Vampirovibrionales bacterium. Classification (GTDB taxonomy): domain Bacteria; phylum Cyanobacteriota; class Vampirovibrionia; order Vampirovibrionales; family JAJTHC01; genus JAJTHC01. The sequence continues at coordinate 5,292 of CAZDMD010000001.1, forward strand.
TGCCGTGCGAAAGTTCGCCGATACGAACTTTGACATAGGCTCTGCTCAATGGCATAAGCATTGGCACAGTTTCGCTGAAAAGAATTTGTACGGCATTGAAATTAACGATCAAATCGCCCGAGTCTGTAAAATGAACATGATTATTCATGATGACGGACACACCAACGTCATTAGTCCCGACAAAACTCAAGGTTCATTAGGGAAAATGGCGGATATTACCCAGTATCACAAGGATTTTAAAGCCGATTACTTTGATATGGTACTCACCAACCCACCCTTTGGGGCGACCATTAAAGGCAGTGAAACAGGGGATTTATTGGAAAGCTACACACTAGGCAAAAGTAAGAAAAACCAAAAAACCGAGATTTTATTCATTGAACGGTGCATAGACTTCGTTAAACCGCAAGACGGTTATTTAGCCCTTGTATTGCCCGACGGTATTTTAACCAACAGTAGCCTGCAATATGTGCGAGACTTCCTCATGGAACGATGCCAAATTTTGGCGGTGGTGTCGATTCCTCAATTTGCGTTTAGCCATTATGGGGCAGGCGTCAAATCAAGCGTGGTGTTTTTACGACGCAAAGGTGAAAATGAAACCTTAAAAGACTACCCCATTTTTATGGCGATTGCCGAACGCATAGGCTACGACGCCACAGGTCGAGACGACGCCCACAACGACCTAGACGAGATATTTACGCAGTATTTGGCGTTTAAGGCGAACCCCGAAAATTTTATGTAAGCCCTGATTGGGTAAACCGCATTTTTGTGGTCAATCAGGGCGAAATCGAAGGGCGTTTAGATGCGGATTTTTATTCAATCAATCTGTCTACAATAGCTTTGAAGACTAAGGATTTAGGAGAACTTATAGAATTTTCAAAAGAAACATGGAATCAAAAAGATTTATTTGAAAAAACATTCCCCTATATCGAAATTAGTGAAATTAACATCGAAACTGGATCACTTTCAGAAATAAAGGAAATTGAAATCAAAAACGCACCCAGCCGTGCTAAAATGCTTGTAAGAAATAATGATATTCTAGTTTCTACAACACGCCCAAATAGAGGAGCTATTGCTCATCTAAACTCATTAAATAGGGTTTCTGTCGCTTCAACTGGCTTTTCTATTTTGAGAGAAGTAATTGATGCTAGCATAAACAAATCTTTTCTTTTTCACATTTTGAGAAGTGATTTTTGTTTGTCGCAAATGTTAAAACATTCTAGCGGTGGTAATTATCCTGCAATTACACAAGAAGCCTTAAAGAAGATTCAAATCCCCGTCCCCCCAATGGAGGTGCAAGCCCACATCGTGGAGCTGATGCAAGACGCCCACGCCACCAAACAAAGCAAAGAAGCCGAAGCCACCGCCTTGCGTCAAAGTATTGACGGCTATGTGCTAGAACAACTCGGCATTACCCTGCCCACCGTTGAAAAACGCTTGTGCTTTGGGGTGTCTAGTTCGCAGGTGCAAGGCTCTCGGTTGGATGGGGAGTATAATCAACAGCACAATCAGCATGTATCCCTCCAAAATCAAGAATACGAACCAGTCCCTCTTAAGCATTATTTAGATTTCTTTACTTCTGGTTCTCGTCCTAAAGGTGGAGTGTCTCAATTTAGTGAAGGCATTCCAAGTATTGGAGGGGAGCATATTTTGGATACTGGAGAAATTGAAAGTACAAATCTAAAGTATATCCCTAAAGAATTTCATCAAAAAAATACAAAAAGTACCCTTTTTAAAAGGGATGTTTTGATTATTAAAGACGGAGCAACTACTGGTAAAGTAGGGATTTTACAAGAGGATTATCCTTACGAAGAAGTTAATATCAACGAACACGTTTTTTTATTGCGTGTTAAACCTGCATATAACCCTTATTTCTTGTTTAGTTTTTTAAGAACAGGTTTCGGACAAAATCAGCTCAAAAAAGAAATATCAGGTGGTACGATTACAGGCATTACAAAAAATGTTTTTGATGTTGTCCAAATCCCCCTCCCACCCCGACCGCTACAGGATGCGATCGCCGAAGAAGTCCAAGCCCGCTTGGCTCGTGCCAAGCAACTTGAAAGCGAAGCCAAGCTCGCCCTTGCCTCCGCCAAAGCCGAAGTCGAACGTCTGCTGTTTGGGGAAGCTAACCCCTCACCTTAAACACGGCGTTTCTTGAGCGTAAATCCTGCAAAGCCTTACTATGACTGGTTCTTCATAAAAAATGGTGGAACATTGTAGACAAGTTCCGAACCTACTGTAGAGAAAACGGCGAGTGGTTGTCAATACTTTTAAAGCAAGTCGCCTAAAAAAACAGGAGTCCTTACCATGCAAAAAGATGCCCTTGAAAAAGCGAAAGCCGATCTCGCTTCCCTTGACGAAGCGAGGAAAGCCAAGTTTAAACGCCTCGAACGGAACCACTTGGAACCCGTCAAGCTCAAGGTCGGGGAAGGAGGAAATATCGAGCTGAAGAATCCAAAAGCCAACATTGTGGATCATTACATTCAACTACTTGAAACCATTGGCGTGGCGGATGATGATGTGCATCACTATGTGCTTACTCAACTGGTTGCGATTATGGGGGAAGACAACATGAATGCAGGGCTTGCCCTTTTAAGAGGTATCGCTCCACAAGATAGCACCGAAACCATGCTGGCATCTCAACTGGTGTGTGTGAATCATCTTGCGATAACGATGATGCGTCGTAGTCTAAATGAAAAATTACCTGCTGGTCATGTGGAATCCTTAATCAATCGTAGCACCAAGCTATTAAAGACTTTTACGACCCTAAACGATAGCTTGGTGAAGTATCGTAATCAAGGTAAGCAAGTGATTCAAGTGCAACATTTTAATGTGGAAAATCACGGGCAAGCGATGATTGGCAATATCGGGGGAGGGGGAGTCCATGCGAAAACATGAAGATCTACCCCTTGTCCAAACACTTCACCCTTTTAAGCAATGTGGAGCTACCAGTAAAAGAAGCGGTTTACCATGTGTGCAACCTGCGATGAAGAACGGTCGTTGTCGTTTTCATGGGGGTAAATCTACAGGAGCAAAAACAGTGGAAGGTAAGCAAGCCCAAAGGCAAGGCAACTTCAAGCATGGCTATTATTCAATTGAGGCTAAACACGAACGCCTGCAAGCCACGCTCTTGATGCAAGGTATCCACGAGGCAGTGGAGTTCAGTCCATAGTCTTGACAAATAAGGCGACATCGTTAATAATGAAGTTGATAAGACCTCCCAAGGCTAGGCTTCGGCTCCTCAAACGGGGAGGTTACTTTGCTTTTAGGGGTTATAATGTCTGCTAAACAAAAATTCAATAAGCCTCCTCTTGAATATCAAAAGCAATTAGAAAAGCTTAAACAAAGAGGTATGAGTTTTCAAAATGAAACAGAAGCTATGCACTTGTTAGAGCATGTGAATTATTTTCGCTTTACCCCCTACTGGATACCCTTTCAAAAAGATGCTTCAAAACATTTATTTCATGAAGGAACCTGTTTTGAACAAATTCAAGCCCTTTACCAATTTGACACAAAATTACGTCAACTTCTTTTTGAAGCGATTGAAAAAATAGAAGTATCTATACGTGCTAAATGGGCGTATGAAATTTCTCTAAGGCATGGCGCACATGCTCATTTACATCTTAAGTTCTTTGTAAGTTCTTCAAAGTACCAAAAAGATTTAAAAGATTTATACAAGGCGATTGATCAAGCTAAAGACAAAGAAGAGTTTGTGAAACATTATCTCAATAAATATGAAGAGTCTATGCCTCCTATATGGGTGGTGTCGGAAGTTATTTCGCTAGGTTTGCTTTCGAAGCTTTACACCAACTTAGATGATATAGGGGTGTCGGGATTCAATACGTCTGCTAAAAAAGCTATTGCTGGAGCCTATCAGATTGATTTCGAATTTTTGGAATCATGGCTTCATGTGTTGACTCAAGTGAGAAACTTTTCAGCACATCATGCACGATTATGGAATCGAGAGTTTAAAAGAACGCCTAAGCTTGTTATAAACAAGCCTAGTGCTTTAAAGGGTCAATTCGTGCAAGGCTCACGTAGGCTTTACAATGTTCTTGTGTTGATGCTTTATCTGATGGATCAAATTGATAGCAACAGTAGTTTTAGAAAACGCCTCAAAACTCTATTGCTTTCAGAACATGGTTACTTGCCTCAAATGGGATTCCCTAGTGATTGGCAGAACAAAACAATATGGCATTTCAAAACTTCTACGATGAAAGTCAATCTATAAATTGACAAGATATAGCATTTTGTCAATTTATAGGTTGATTTTTTGAATCGGTAGCTTTTACCCAAAACTTCCCATTGACGGATGCGTGAACTTTGCCAACATAAGGTTTACACTATATTTCCAAATTGTTTTTACCTCACCCCTCCCCCTATGGCGAAACCTGCGAAAGTTTAGATTCTGATTTCACCCAATCACGCCGTGCCAAACTGGTGAGGGCAATGGAGGACTTATCTTCTAACAGCCATAGCTGGTACTGCAGATACAACCCCACCGCTTCCAGACGCCTGCCCCCTAACTTACGACAAAGCCCGACTCATACGCCCCACGAGGCATGGCAAACGTGGGATCAATCACCAGTACGTCGTCGTAGGTGAGTTGGTAAAGTTGGTAGACCAACACATCGATTTCGGCTTCAACTTCTTTCAACTGGAAAAGGATGTCTTCTTCAACGTGTAAGCCCTCAAATTGTTGATGCTTTAAAGCAACGGCTTTATCAAACAAAGATTGAAACTGAATCAATTGTTCTTTTGAAGGAATGATAATGGGCAACTGTCTCGCATCATTTATTTGAAAATGGGAGGTATTATTTATAAAGTCCTGAACTAAATGGCTAATAAACCTTGAGTTTATAAGAAAAACAAAATATGAGTTTGGTATTTCACACTGGCTAAATAAACTCATACTTAAAACATCATGGACAGATTCGCTTTTGATTCTTGCCTTTAAATATGTGCTATTCACATCTGTCCAGCAGAAACCTGATTTAAAGTAAAATTGAGGATTCCGAACAACTGGCATTCCTTCCCCCTTTTTACCTGAATTGTTTTTAAGAAAAGCGACATTGGTTTTAGTCCACGCAATACAAAAAGGGGTTTCTAAATACCAGCGGTTTCCGTCTTTATCCCCTTTGTCATAAGGTACGTAGTACGGTTTTGTTTCTTCAATACCCTTCGTTTTTTCCTCTTCGCTTAGGGTTTCAACATTCGCTATTTCGGTTTCTTCAATCAACTTGTATAAATAACCTTGTCCAAAAATATCCCTTCCATAGCGTTCCTTTAAGTCGTCAAATAATTGGGCTATTTCTGCTTCATTTAAGTCCGCTAGGTGTAATTTAACCGATTCAAGACTTGTTAAATGTTTGAGTTCGGAAATGTTTGACTTCTTAATCGCTTCTAACAATTTTTTAGGTCGGCTTTCTACAATGTTGATTGCCCATTTGGTGCTTTTACGCACCGCCACATATTTGCCGTTACTACCTGTTTGTAAGCCTACCCCTCCGTCAGTTAAGCAACCTAGCAAGGTTACATCGCCTGCCTTTAAACTATCTCGGTAAGGTTGTAGTAAACGTTGGCTTTGACTGATTTGTTTACTGGTTGAAATGGCTAGCCAGTATTTTTCATGTAATTTTTTTAAGTGATCATTATATCGAGCATAAAAACTTCTATTAGCTTGATGCGGAAAGAAAAAGACTTGATGTATAGCCTTTCTAAACATCTCGATTTCAACCATTTCTTCCTTAGGTTTATTAAAATCATTAACGGCATCTTTAAAAATAAAACTATAGTTTTCTTTCATAGGCTCTTTGTTGAAAATTGCAATGGCAGGTGAAACCATTGCATTTTCAAACACATTACTGGTTTTAATCAACTCAACCAGTCTATTTTTTTGCAACAATTCACGGATATTTTTCTTTGAGTTGATTGACAAGTAAGTGTCAGAAGTGATATAAGCTAAAGTGCCTTTTGGCTTTAAAATAGCTTCACCTTGAGTAAAAAAGTAATTGTATAAATCGTCCGAAATCCCATAGACTTGTTTATACTTTTTCTTTTGTGCTTCAGTCGTACCTTTGTTGGAAACATAAGGAGGATTACCAATTACCACATCAAAGCCATTTTTCTTAAAAACAGTATGAAAAAATAATTTAAAATCAAACTTTTCATAGACGTTCATTTTCTCGGCTTCATCAAAAATATACTTTAAGTTCTCTTCAATCTCTCTTTTCATAACCTCTTTTTTATCAATGTCTGTACATGAAAATAATTTTTCTTGTAATTTATTTAATCTTTCCTTTCGTTCTAAAGAAATTGGAACACCGTCTAACCCCACAAGGGAATCTCCAGCCATTAGCTTATAGTCCATGTTGGGTAGGGGGTTAATGCGCAGGTTGGCTTCTAGTTCTTGATCCACCACCAAGGCGAGCCAAAAGCGTAGCTTGGCAATTTCAATGGCGCCTGCGTCAATATCCACGCCGTAAATGCAATTTTCAATCGCATGGCGTTTTAGTTCGTAGGGGGTACGTTTAGGCGAAGGTGGCAAGTGTTCGGTTAAGGCTATTCTCGCTCGCACCAGCTCGTGTAGCATCCCCACGGGGAAGGCTCCTGAACCAATGGCAGGGTCGCACACGGTAATGGTGGCAAGGGCATCATCGAGGGCGGGGGCGTGGGTTTTAATGCTTTGGGGTAGGGCATCTTCTTTTTCGTGCTTCTTTTTATAATTGCCCCCTGCCAATTCCACAAAGGTGCGTAGGTCTTCCAAGGGGGTGGCTTCCACTTGGGTGTGCAGGTATTGAATCAGACTTTCTTGGCACATATAATGCACGATTTCTCGGGGGGTGTAGAAGGCTCCCTTGCTTTTGCGGTCTTTGACTTCCAGCAATTCTTCAAACACTTTGCCGAGCATTTCAGGGTCGACGGCGACTTCTTTTTCAAGCGGTTCGTCTTCTTTTACCGTAAAATTGTAAAGATTAAACGTGTCAAAAATCTCTTTAAATATCGCATTGTCAATGGTGATGTCTGTATCACCCCACTTGTACTCTTGCAACGGTTCAAACAGTCCCCCATTCAAAAAGGGAATACGACATTGAGTTGTCTCAAACCATGCCTCTTTACCTCTGTCAGTATTCAGAGCTTCGTAAAACAGGGGTTCGACAATCTCATTAAAAAAGTTGTCATACGGCTTGTATTTTCGTTCAAAAAGATTTTGCAGGAAGTTTTTATCACCCGTTCCCCATGCTTGCCCCTTCGCCACCCCGAGCCATCCTTTTTTTTGCAGAAACTGTAAAAACACCAGTTGCCCGAGCGTCTTTTTCGCAAAGTCGGCTAGGTGAATGTGGTGTTTGTCAAAGTCGGCTTTAATTTTAGCATCCGTGAATTGCAGGCGTTCGAGTTCTTCGTACAAGGCTTCGTATAGTTTTTTGTACTTTTCAAAGAACTCTTTAGAAACTTTTTCAACACTAAAGGCTTCTTGCAAATCTTCAAGGGTTATAACGGAATTACGCTTAGTTGATTTATCTAAACAGGTTAATAATCTTTCTGTTGCAGTGTGGATGCCTTCATTTTTGCCCACTAAAAATGAATGTCGTTTGGCTTGGCTTTTGGCTTTAAAGTTGATGTTTTTCTTTTTGACTTCATCAAATCGAGTTAGATAATCCAACGTTACAAGGGAAAGTCGCCACTGCTCCAAATCGTCGTCATGTACAAAAGCAACTAAGGCTCCATCTCGTAATTTACCACCTCGTCCACCTTCTAAATACCACGCCACAAAATCCCTTTGGTTCACTTTGAGTTCTTTTACTGAATGTCTATTCTGCAAATGAACAACAAGAACATCGATGATTACTTCTCTTGCGTTAGTGTCTTCATACACATATTGATGAATACGTTGATATTTTTTTACAAGTTTTCTAAATTGAAACTCTATAACATTACCTTTTAACTCCCCTGTTGGATTTGGGTTATCTGTGGGGAGTAGGTTCCGAACAAAGGCTTCAAAATGCTTCGGGTCAAAACGATTTTTCAATAATTGAGTAAGATCTTCTTTATTAGACATCATGGGTTAGGCATCCTTTTTTGGGGGGATTAAGGCATTAGAAAGAATCACTTGACGTGGGGCATCTTCCCAGTTACTTTGGTTATTTTTTCCTTTGGGTAGCGGAATCACGTTCATCAAGTGGTGATAGGCTTGAAGGTTGTCTTGCGTCCGTTCGAGGGCTTCTCTCATTTTTTTAAGTATCGCTGGTGCGTAGCCGTCTTCTTGCACATGTTTTAGCACAATACCCAAGGTGTGGCGTTGTTCATCCACCAGCTTGGGGTCATTCAGTAAGGCTCTTAAAAATTCATATACTTTTTTGGCAGTGCCTGTTAGCTTCGCATGGCGTTCATGGTTTTCGGCTTCAAGCTCTTCAGCGGTGTAGTAGTGTTCTTTGTTTGCTTCAAGCATGGGGTGATACTGTGAAGGTCGTTTTTGCTTGGGCGTGCCTTCGGGGCAGTCAAAATAACGCACGGCTTCAGCAAAATCGAGCTCTTGGCTTTGCTTGTTGTGGTGGATCACAAACTTTTTATGCCTGCCTTCTTTAAACAGGGTGATTAACGCCTCTTCTTCAAGCCCTTCAAACGTTCGGGCGGAATAGCATTTTTTAGGGAGCTTTTGTATTCGTTCCCAGCGTGGGGTGTCTTCATCTCGAATACGGCGAATCAATTTAAGGTATTTTAATTCAGCGTTTGGATCCTCTTCTCCTTCTTGATAGGTGTCCGTATCGTTTAGTTTTGTAAACAAGCCATGCGACGTAAACTCTTCATTTTCTGAAAGGTATTGAGCATCTTCACCGAGTGCATTATGAAAGGCTTGAATCTTGGCGGTGATGCTTTCTTCAAGGCTTAGGTGTTCGTTCGTTTTAGCCGTTGGGAAGATGTTGAAAATATGAATATCGCTAAAGGTAGACCCGACACGATTCACCCGTCCCACACGTTGCAAGACTTTAGTGGGGTTCCATGGTAAATCGTAATTGATGATGATGTTGGATCGGTGCAAGTTGACTCCTTCAGCTAGTACATCGGTGGTGACTAAAATTTGAATGTCATTTTTCTGATAATGCTTGTCGCAATTAGGGTCATAATTGGCTTCTATGATTTCACGTCCTTTTTTGCCGTCTTGGCTAGAATAGGACATCACACTTTCACCAAACGCCTCTTTCAACGCTTTTGTTAAGTCTTCGCCTGTTTCCTTGGATTCGGTGAAAATGAGGAGCTTTTTATTTTTAAGCGTTGAATTCGTTTGAAGTTCCTTGACAAAAGCTTCTTTTTTGAAGTCGGTTTTTATTTCTTTCCATTGCGATTGAAGGCTCTTCAATAAAGCCAAATCGCCTTCAAGGTCGATCATGAGTATATCTTTGAATTCTTCAATTTTATGATGTTTGACTTTCGCATTCTCATCATGTGCATTAACAAACTTAAACAGCTCTTCTTCATTGTCGGCATCAAGGTAATCATAGACATCTATTTTTTTACTGATAAAAACCTCACCCTTTTTACACATGGCAATAAACTTTTCATAGGATTCAATCATGCGTGCTAGGGTTTTTTCAAAGGCGTACTTACTACTTTCTAAGCGTTTGACCATACGGCTTTTAATGAATCCCTTCATGTTAATCTCTGGTGCGTCACTGCGATCTGGTTTGTCTATGAGATACAAAAGCGGTGCATAACGTGAATAAGTTAATTCTTTAATCGTGTGGATGCTTTTTTCTAAAACGGTATTAGTGGGGTCATCAAACTTATAAATAATTCGTTGCGGTGTTGAAACTGTTGGAAAATGAAGCCCTTGTTCTTTGATGTCTTCAGCATACTCAGTGATAATATCTTGACGAGTGCGTCGTTCCATAACATGTGTCAGCAATTTTGAGCGAACTTGTCGAGACGCTTCTTTAACCTGCTTTAGATAGGCATCTGAATCTTTACCCTCTTGTTCTTCAATATGTTTAATATCGCTTTTGAGTTTATTGAAAAAACCTTTTAGATTTTTAGCATCTTTAAAATCGCTTTTCAAAGGGTTCTGAAATAGAGTTAGCAAAGGATAGAAATCATAAAACGTATTGTTTAAAGGTGTTGCAGTTACAAGAATAACTTTCTTCCCTTCACAAATCGTTTTTAAATGGGCATATCGTTGTGAACTTTCGGTTCTGAAGCGGTGTGCTTCATCTACGATAATGAGATCATAAGGGTTTGTTTTTTTTACGAGACTAGGCAGTTGCCCTGCTGATTCTACTTCATAACTAGAGACATGAAAATCCCTAAAAACGTTTTTCCAACTTTCAACCACTGGCGGGGGAGCCAGTACTAGAATCTTTCCCTGAAAACTTTGGGCAAACAGTGCCGTAATATAGGTTTTGCCTAAACCCACTACATCTGAAATGAAAACACCATTGTACTTCTCTATTTTGTCCCGAATACGTCCAATCACATCTGTTTGATATTTTAGTTTTTTAAAATTAGAGGGTACTTTAATATCAGAGTCACGGTCAAAATTCACTTCTTCGCCAAAGTATTCCAATAACGATTTTAAAAATAGATCATAAGGCAAAATATCATCCTTCAACCATGTCTTGTTTTGAACCGTGTCAACGTAATCTTCTGATACATCAATCGCTTTTTCCCATAAGGCATTAAAACGTTCTTCTGCATAACGAACATCGGCACTATTTTTTAGTTCTACATTAAACTCATATTGATCTTTCAAACCTGATTCAGAAAAATTGCTAGAACCTGTAATGACACTGCCATAATCCCTGTCGTCTTTAGAATAGCGTTTAATATAAAGCTTGGCATGGATGTCTTGACTTGGGTAAGCCCGTATTTCAAGTCTTCCTGCTTGAAGAAATGAAATAAACTGCTTAATACCACGTTCTACATCAAAAGAATCTTCTGAATTATCCATTTCAGTAACAAGTGCTTCAGCAAAGGATTCTTTTGTTTTTTTATGACTTTCATAATCAAGTTTTTGTTGGCGTGTTTGTTTGAAAGCTTTCACAACCGATGCGTTAGTATTAATACCCACAAGGATTCTTATTTTTTCAACTTGTTGAAGCTCTTCTTCTATTAAATAAAAACCACTACTTCTAAAATATCCAACCAAAACATCAAAAAATTGCACCGATTTCAAAGTTACTTTAAAGCGGTCTAACAGGGTTTGACCTTCTTCATTTGTAAAAAACGTTAAATCGGTGTGCTTTGTCATCATCTTAAACTTTCATGTGATTTAAAAAATAGGCCTATTGGGCTATAATATCACACGCAAGCTCTAAAGGAAAAATCCATGAAACAAGCTGTTTATGGTTCATAGAAACTTTCTTCGCATGTTCTAATCCATGCTTCAACTCTTCAACTTCACAAGGATTTGAACTTAAACGAGTATTTTTAATCTGCACTGTACCTGTTTCAGGATTTCTACGATATTCCGTACTTACTATAATATCAGAAACAGCGAGATTTATCATTTTCAAAAATTCGTTCATTTCGATGTAAAACAAACCTTCGTTTTTTGTTTTGTCTGAATTAAATAAAAAACCTGTAAAGATAAGACTTTCATTAATAGGATTGTCCGTCACAACTGGGTCTAAGGTTATCTGAAAAATGAATGAGTGTCTTAACTGGTCACAAATAAAAGAAGCCTTTCGTCGTTCTTTATGTGTTTTGTCTGCATGGTAGAACTCATCCCATCGATGATGATTCATAATGTCTATTTTGCCTGATCCTTCTATGGATTTACGAGGTAACTTTTCTAAGGAAAATTGTTCTTTTTTAAACTCATCCGAAAGCTTGGTTTCCCAATTTAAAAGTTTATTGATGATATGTGCGACAAAAAAAACATCAAACTCCAAGTCAAAATAAGAAGACTCATAATTATGTGATGGTTGGGTGGATTTTTCAAGTATGTCTTTTGCTAAAGAATCTAACTTTACCTTATAGTAACTAGACTCATGCATCATAAGATCCCCAAGGTTCTAAAAAATGGTGGAGGATAAAACTGATAGTATTCTAGCCATACAAGAATAACAGGGAATTTACAGGGAAAATACTCAAAAAAATAGCGATTATTCGTCAGAACACTTGATTCAGAATACTTGAAATAGGGTGTAGAGAAGGATTTTAAAAAGCACGCTTCTAAAATTACCCTGAATTTTTCAAAAAAGAACAGGGAATATTTTAGACGAATCAGGGATTTTTCTCCAAAAACAACTTTTAATACCCCTATAGACTCGTATAATCAGGCTCGTATGCCATTGAATAAGGACGCCATGTCGCTAAAACGCTGCTATAAGCACGAAAGTTAAGCCCCTTTCGCTTACGAATATGACGCGAGACTTGCTTTTTTTATCCGTATAGAACAAGTTACTCTAGAGTTTTTTTCTTTTAGCATGGTAAAATGAACTCGTACTCTGTAAGCCAAGCCTTAAATGATACCCCTCAAATGAAATTAGATATTTTTCGTCAAGAAGATTTAGAAGAATTGATCCCGCTTCCCTTGTTTTTAAACAAGGTGCCTGCTGGTTTTCCTTCACCTGCTGAAGACTACATTGAACAAAAGCTCAATGTTCAAGAACTGTTGGTTAAACGTCCTGCTTCCACTTTCTTTATTCGGGTGAGTGGTTATTCCATGCTTGATGCAGGCATTCACGACGGCGATATTCTTGTGGTAGATCGTTCCCTTAAAGCCTCAACCCATAAAATCATCGTGGCTGTTTTAGACGGTGAACTTACGATTAAACGCTTTGAACAATCAGAAAATACCATTTATCTTCACCCCGAAAATAGTGAGTATCAAACCATTACCATCACCCCTGATATGGATTTTGAGGTGTGGGGCGTCGTGACCAATGTCATTCATGCGGTTTGATGATGAAAGCCCCTAAAAGTTCTCACGTTTTTGCCGTGGTTGATTGTAATAATTTTTTCGTGAGTTGTGAACGAGTCTTCCAGCCTCATCTCAATAAGCGTCCTGTTGTGGTGCTTTCTAACAATGACGGTTGTGCCATTTCACGTTCCAACGAAGCCAAAGCCCTTGGCATTAAAATGGGTGAACCCTTTTTTAAGTTTCAACACCTTGTCAAAGCTCATAATGTAGCAGTATTCTCTTCAAATTTCCCCCTTTATAGTGATTTAAGTCAACGGATTATGTCTATTCTTCAGGAAGATGTTCCTTCTGTTGAAATGTATTCGATTGATGAGGCTTTTTTAGATCTTTCCCATATTCCTAGTGAACATCGTACCCAATGGATGCTTGATTTAAAGGCGAAGATTTATCAATGGGTCGGCGTTCCCGTTTCCATTGGGTGTGCCGAAACCAAGACGCTCGCCAAAGTAGCGGTGCATTATGCGAAGAAGTCTCCCAAAACGAAAGGCGTTTTAGATTTGACACACTCGGATTTTCAGAATGAGGCTCTAAAACGTTTGCCCATTGAAGAGATATGGGGTGTGGGAAGAAAAACCGCTCAGAAATGTCGAAGTAAAGCCATTCAAAATGCGTATGATTTTAAAGGCTTACAGACATCTGAAGTTCTAAAATTAGGATCGAGCGTCCTTGCACGAACGCATCAGGAACTGCACGGGGTATTGTGTTTTTTATTGGAAGACGCCCCCGATGATCGAAAAAACATGGCGTTTACCCGTTCTTTTGGAACCCCTGTTGAAAGTAAAGAAGATTTACACCAAGTCTTTAGTGAATACGCAGGACGGCTCGGGCATAAATTGAGGAAGCATCAGCTCGAAGCGGTGGGGCTTTATGCGTTTATCCGTAGTAATCCGTTTGATGATTATCGTCCTTACGTTTACCACAGTCAAAACATTAGTTTTATAGAAGCGACCAATAGTACCCCTGATTTAATGAAGGCGTCTCATGCCATGCTTGAAAAGATGTATCGTGAAGGCGTGCAATATAAAAAAGCGGGGTTAATTGCGTTGGGGTTACAACCCGCTCACTTGCATCAAAGAAGTTTATTTGAAAAGCCTTTAAGAGAGAAGGAAGACGCCTTGATGAAGACTTTAGACCGTGTTCAAAACCGATTTGGTAGATCCAGTTTGCAATATGCGTCGGCAGGCATTCAAAAGGCATGGTGGATGAAGCAGAACAAGCGATCCTCTGATTTTACGATGCACTGGGGGAGTCTCCTCACGATTGAAATTTGATGAAGCGCTCAGGATTCCTTTGTTCTTTCCTTTGAAGACAGAGTGACAGACCCGACGGTATGAAGCTCGCACTTTTAGGGTAGGTCTTGAAAACAAGGTGCCAAAAGATCAGCGACAGAAAGTCAAGCTTGGTATATTACGGAGGGTTGTACAACATGTAATAGAGTCTTGTAGGTGAAGGTAGTTTCGCTTATACACCTTCTAAAATCTGTGTACTCACATTCGCAGGTCATTTAACACAAAGAGCAAGGGGTACACCCTTGAAATCAAGAGGTGGAGCTTGTTTGGTGTGACTCGGGAACGTATTCGTCAGGTCGAAGTGTAAGAGCTTTTCGGAAATGGCGTCATCCGAACCGGAGCAGTCGATTAAAAGGCTATGATTTGAGGTCTCAAAATATCTATGGTATTCTGCTAAAGGGATTGAGAGGGAATTCTCTCTAAATTATTAATGAGGTAGTCCTATTTTGACAGAATCAATTATAATAGATTTTCAGCCTAAAATTAATTTTGCATGTCACCAAAATGACATTGCTATTTTAAGCGAACTCTTAATTACAAACACAGACGAATCAATCTGGAAAAATATAAAAGTCCATTTGTCAGCTTCACCTGCATTTATTAAATCTAAAACTTGGTTTATAGAACAATTAGAACCCAAAGAACAACGTGCAATAAACGACAGGCGTATCGAACTAGACGCACAGTTTTTATTAAATCTTGATGAATCAATACATGGCGAAATAAACCTGCAACTCGAAGTGAATGGCGAAATAATTAATGATGTAAAGCAGTCAGTAGAATTGCTTGCTTTTAATGAATGGGGAGGAGCCTATTATATTCCTGAATTATTAGCGGTATTTGTAACGCCAAATGCTAAAGGAATAGATGCTCTTCTTGGAGAGGTTGGAACACTTCTACAACAAAATGGAAAAAATGGATCACTCAATGGCTATCAAGATAAGAGTGCTTCTAAAGTTTGGGAAATGGTATCTGCCTTATACTCAGTTATCGCAAAAAAAGGATTTACTTATTGCTTACCGCCTCAAAGCTTTGAAAAAAATGGGCAAAAAATACGACTACCACATAATATTCTTGAAGATAAAGTAGCGACTTGTCTAGATACAACATTGCTCTTCGCTTCAGCTTTAGAACAGATGGGGCTTGCCCCTGTTGTCATACTTTTAAAAGAGCATGCTTTTGTTGGTGTCTGGTTGAAGCCAACATCATTGGGAAGCTTGATTGTCGAAGAAGCGGAATCGATTAGAAAAAGGATTCAATTACAAGAATTGATTGTCTTTGAAACGACCTTAGTCACACAGTCCACAGTTCCTGCATTTTCCACTTCTAAACGATTGGCTGAAGAAAAACTGGCTTACGGACAGGATAAAGAATTTGAATTGATGCTTGATGTTCGTTTAGCTCGTTCGCACCAAATCAAGCCTTTGGCAATCGGTAAGCAGGACTCTATAATTAAACCAGTAACGCTTTCAGAAACGGATTCTCAAACTAAAGAAATCCCACTAGAACCCGCTCCTGTTGATTTGTCCGATTATAGCGAGGAATCCACCAACCAAAACCATGAATTAACAGAAGCAAACAGGTTGAATATATGGCAAAAAAAATTACTTAATTTGTCTCCAAGCAACCCATTGTTGCACTGTAAAATTACTCAAAGTAACTTATCTATACTGTGTCCCGATCCTGCCAAAATGGAAGATATTCTTGCAAGTGATGTGAAATTATCTCTTGTCGCTGCAGAAAAAGTACTTCAAACCAAAATTGACCCTGAATTAAGAGCATTGCGGACAGGTGAAACGCTTTGGGTACAACAGGCTGAAGAAGCATTAAAGCATAAACAACTTTTAGTAAATGTCCCAGAAGCTAAACTCTCAAGTCAATTAGTGGCCTTATATAGAAAAACCAAAACGGTTTTAGAAGAAGGCGGTACAAACACTTTGTATTTGGCAGTAGGCTTCCTGAAATGGCGAAAAAACGACAAAACTGATAAGACCTATTACGCACCACTTATTTTACTACCTGTCAAATTAGAACGACCCTCTGTTAATAGCGGAGTAAAGCTTGTCGCTCATGAAGATGAACCTACTTTTAATACGACTCTGCTACAAATGTTAAAGCAGGATTTTGAGATTCCTATTCCCTCATTAGAAGGTGATTTGCCAACAGATGATAGTGGATTAGATGTGCCTCAAATTTGGAATCGTGTACGTCTTGCTGTTAAAGAAGTGGATGGATTTGAAGTCGTTCAAGAAGTGGTGCTTGGGCATTTTTCATTTAATAAGTATTTAATGTGGAAAGATTTAATTGATCGAACAGATGATCTTATGAAGCATCCGCTTGTTGCTTACTTACTAGATCGTAAAAATCCTGCTCCAGAAGGAGGTGGATTTGTAGATCCTATGAAATTAGACGAACTCTACAAACCAGAAGATTTTTTTGCACCTTTGCCAATGGATTCATCTCAACTGGCTGTGCTTGCCGCTGCAGACAAAGGGAAAAGCTTTGTTATTGAAGGCCCTCCCGGAACAGGAAAAAGTCAAACAATTACAAATTTAATTGCTCATTTAATGGCTAAAGGTAAAACGGTATTATTTGTTTCTGAAAAAATGGCCGCTTTGGATGTCGTCTATCGCCGATTGGAACAGGTGGGATTGGGGCGTTTTTGTTTACAGCTG
This sequence comes from uncultured Vampirovibrionales bacterium, assembly GCA_964506805.1. GTDB lineage: Bacteria > Cyanobacteriota > Vampirovibrionia > Vampirovibrionales > JAJTHC01 > JAJTHC01. The sequence goes on from CAZDMD010000001.1 coordinate 22,172, forward strand.
CATTCAAATAAAGCAAACAAAAAAGATGTTTTGAACCAGTTACGTCTTTCATGGGACGGAGCAAACTCTAATACTGAAAGTGATTGGCAATCAACGGCACAAGAACTTCTTAGATTAAGAAATGACTTGAATCAATTCGTAAAAACGCTGCATGAATGTGGAGCTAATGGATTGACTCCTCACTATGCAATGGGCGTAAGTATTCAGCAAGAAAAACTAAGTAAGTTAGTTGAATTAGAATGGTCTTCGACAGAAGCACATGACTTAGAAGCTTTTAAAGCCTTAAAAGAGTTAGTCCACCAATTGCAAATTCAAGCCAAACAATGTTTTTTGTTATTTGATTCAAATGTATTTAATAAAATCTCCAATACTCAATGGACTCCTGTTTGGCAAAAGGCGATCATTTCTGAATCTCAAACGCTTTCAAAAACGGTCAAAGATGTAGTAGAAACAAGTCGCTCGCTTGTGAAAACGATGAATATTCCTTTTGTTTACAATGAAACGCCTCAGTCATTGAAGCATTTATATCAATTAGCATTAATACTGAAGGACTCTTCATTGCAAAGTGCAAATTATGCCTTTAGTGATAATGGCATGGATAAAATCGATGCTTTAGAAGAAGCCATTCAGCAATTAACTGCCTATATTCAAGCAAAAGAATCCTTAAAGTGTGATTGCCCTGTGGATATTTGGAAAACAATTGATGGTGAAGCGTTGGCTTTGCAATGGGACTGTTCAGAAAGAAAGTGGTTTTTAGCAAAATGGTTGGAAAAAATAAGTATCCAAAAAGTACTTAAGAAAGCTGGTGCAAAAGGTCGTATTGTGATGCCTCAAGATGCCATAGCTATTCAAAAATTGAGACAGCATGGAATAGCACTAGAGGGATTAAATAATCTATTACAGGATGTACGTGTTTGGAAAACAGAATATTCTAACGTTGAAGAGCTAGGGCATTCTACAGCTCTAGCTCGTAATTTAAGACAACTTTCAGGAAAGTTGGCGGATACCCCTGAATCTCTTAGTCAAATCAGAAAGGGTTTAAACCTATTATTAAAAGAAGGACGAGAGCTTCTTGATCCAGAGGGACATATTGGGCAGCAAATTCATGCTTTTATTGAAGCGTATCAAGTTTTTGATAGAAGCCATCAAACTGTTTTAAAATTACGCCTTTCCGAAGAATCTGTAAATACAATACTGGAAGAGGGTTTTACGGTAGAAAAGAACTGTCAGGAGTTAATTGATCAAGCCGTTGAGCTTGCAGAGCGAGAAGGTGATTTAAAAGAATGGTGTAATTGGCAACGTTTAAAGCAAGAAGCCATACAACAAGGACTAGATCCTCTCGTTAAAGCCGTTGAACAATATCATATTGAGCCGAAGGATATAGAACAAGCTTTTGAAGCAGCCTATTGTCAATGGTGGGTTCAATTACTGATGTCGAGTAATGCTACTTTAAGGGAGTTTTCTAGTATCCAACATATGGATAAAATTACTCGTTTCCAAAAATTAGATGATAAATTTCAAAAATTAACGTTGGCTTATATAGCCGCATCTTTATCAAACGGCATTCCTTTGAGAGAAGAGTCCGTTTTATCAAAGGACTGGCAATTAATCCAGCGTGAAATACAAAAACAGCGTCAACATAAAGCTGTGCGTCAACTCATTTGTGAAGCAAACGGGGCTGTTAAAAAGCTTGCACCGTGTATGATGATGTCTCCTTTATCTATTGCTCAATACCTACCTGTATCTCAAGATGCCTTTGATGTTGTTATTTTTGATGAAGCTTCTCAAATAACGGTTTGGGATGCAATAGGGGCTCTCTCACGAGGGAAGCAAGTGATTGTGGCGGGTGATCCAAAACAAATGCCTCCATCCAATTTCTTTGGTCGTGCGGTTGAACACAATGAAGAAGCATCAGGTCTTGAGGAAGATTTAGAAAGTATATTAGATGAGTTGATTGGTTCAGGCATGCCTACTTTGAGGCTGAACTGGCACTATCGTTCTCGCTGTGAAAGTTTGATAGCATTCTCTAATGACAGATATTACGATGGGACCTTGGTGACCTTTCCTTCAGCTTCAACCACTCAACAAGCCGTTTCTCTCAAGTATATTCAAGAGGCTTGTTATACGCCTGGAGCCAGAACCAATCAAAAAGAAGCTAAATCCTTAGTAGAAGAATGTGTACGTCGCTTGCTACACCCTGATCCCTCTATTCGGAATAAAAGCATAGGAATTGTAACGTTTAACACGGATCAACAAAAACTGATAGAGGACTTACTTGATTCTCAGAGAAGTCAGTATCCTGAATTGGAAGCGGCTTTCAGCTCAGATAATCAAGATGCCGTATTTGTTAAAAACTTAGAAACTGTTCAAGGTGATGAAAGAGATGTTATTCTCTTTAGCGTAACCTATGGTCCTGATACAAGTGGTAAGATTAGTATGAATTTTGGCCCATTAAATCGTTCAGGTGGGGAGCGTCGTTTAAATGTTGCGTTTACAAGAGCTCGGCATGAAATGGTTGTATTTTCTTCTCTTCTGCCAGAGCAAATAGATTTAAACCGTACTAAAGCACAAGGCGTTACAGACCTTAAACATTTTCTTCAATATGCCAAACAAGGTAAATCCGCTTTGGGTAGCTTTGTAACACATTCCTTGGGTGGTTATGAATCACCTTTTGAACAAGAAGTGGCTAATGCACTCCGTCAAAAAGGCTGGAGCGTACATACACAAGTAGGCTGCTCTTCTTATCGAATTGACTTGGCCATTGTTCATCCCGATAAACCAGGATCCTATCTCGCTGGAGTTGAATGTGATGGTGCCACCTATCATCGTTCTGCCACCGCTAAAGATAGGGATAAATTACGCCAAGCTGTGCTTCAAAATCTAGGGTGGACTATTCTTCGGGTGTGGTCAACTGATTGGTGGACGAATAAAAAAGGTGCTATTGAAAAACTACATGCTTCACTTGTTGAAATACAAACAGAGCTAATCAGCTGTACCAAATCTTAAAAAACGAGATCCTGAAATTAGGAGGGGCTTAGGGGGCGGTTAAATTCACAAACAGCGTCTAGGGTATTATGCCAAGGTCGGAACAGAAGAAGGTTGTACTCATTTGCAACAATGAGTTCTTAGGCAGGAGAGACCATCGCCCCATACTTCTTTAACGATGTTCTGCCCCTGTTTCCACGCAACGCCTTCTATTCTAAGGTATGAACCTCCTCCCAGCATCCCTCCATGCTTCTTAAAGGCATTACGTTCGGCAAGAAAAACCCACAGACACTCATAATCATTATCCTTGAGATATTGCTCAAATAACTTTGTTTCCATAGCAACAATTGAACCATCTTCGGGAGCTTGACCACATATAGCAGAAATACTTCCTGTAGTATCGACATAGGTGGTTGAGGTTTCATCTGCTCTTCTAAGTTCAAGTTCTTTACACAACCAAGGGCAAGGCATATAAACCTTAAATCCTTCTGGTAATGCCTTATCAAGATGAGATTCCCAACAATAGTCGCTTACTGTTCTTGAGATTTGTGGGCTATCTTTTTCCCTAAATACTTTCTCCCATTTCTGATAATGCCATGCAGAATGCCAAGGATGCTCCAATAAGAAAGGACCGTCTGTAAAATTTATTGAGCCCCAATCATTAAAATTAGAGATGGGTTTCTTTTTTAGTATATCCACAACACTCTTTCTGTCTCGCTTTGGTATAATTACAGCTGATATAAAACGAAATTCCTGACGTCTATATCCATCATTGCTAGGGAAGTTTTCCGAAGTACATTGATGCTCATACAAGACAGAAAATTTCCTACCGTCGGGTGTAGTACGATATACTAATGACTCAAGTTGTTCACCTAGATTCTTCAGGGAGACCCAGTGATCAATATCTGTATCTGTACATTCTTCTAAATCAATTTCTACTCCCATGATATGATTTATAAGATCATTCTTTTTTGCCTGTTCAATTTTTTTAGGTCTTATAATGGTGGGGTCTATGTCTCGTTGATAGCCAATGTTTAAAGGGCTATCATATTTTTGAGGGGGATTGTCATAGTCTTTAAGCCAATAATTATCCGCAAGGCGACATTGTAATTCACTTAAAGCAAGCCATTGATATTTTTTACCGATACGTTCAACAGTTGGTCTTTCACGCCCATGCACATATCCATACCTATATCCAGTAATATCTTCTCCAAAAAGTTTTTCATTCCAACCGTAATCATAGGCTCTCTTAGCAACCCATAAACGACATTGAGTTAAGTCAAAAGATTTTGGGCGATTATCTTTGGTTGATTTTTCAAAGTAAGGCTTGGCTTCCTTATTATAACGAATTTTTTCATTCTTGGACAAACTTGCAAAAAGACCTTTCTGAGCTGCCTGTATAATTGGCGAGATCTCTTCTTCTCGTTCCTTTATCGTTTTTTGAGCTTCTTCTTCATCTGATTCCAGAAATACCAGTATAGGCATGGATAAGCACTGCTGGGCTTTCTCTAATACCTCAAAAAATTCCTTATATTCTTTGTTAGGTTCTATAACTTCTTGTTTGAACTTATCATATTTCTCTTTAGTTGTCAGTGGCACATCCTTTTTCAGTGGCACTGTAAGGAAATCGTTCGTTGCATGAGGAATTTCGTAGTTCGCAAAGTCGCCGATATGAACCGTACAGGAAGACAATATTTGGTTGCCGCCTGCTTTGTTCGCAATTTGTTTTATTGCTTCTTCTTTGAGATTGAATCTTGGAGGCGATGAACGATAAGGCGGATAGGCTAACTGAACATCTACCCCTTTAAGGGAAAAATTTTGAATTTTAGCAATTTCAATCAAACCACGGGCATAATCCCGAAGTAATAAGTGCAACGGTGGTTCCCCAAGAGAAAATAGATGTTTAAACGCCGTTTCCGCAAAGGAGGATATCCATTCAGCCTCACAATTTCGACAGGCTGCCCCATATGCGGCTGCATAAATTCGTTCTAAAATGTAAAGATCATCAACCGCTTTAAACTCATCAACCAACCAAGGGAATATCGTAGGCTTATTTTCAATCAGAGCAACGAGTGATTTTGTCGCTCGGTCTCGTATATTGCGGTCAGTGGTAGAAAATGACCATGCCAATACTAAAGCGGCTAATTCGTGAGACTTTCCTGAGTTGACATGAAGGCTTCCATCCAAAGACCAATCGATAATTCTATAAATGGGATGTTCACTATCAGAACCAGCCAAAATAGTAGACCACCAAGCATCTCTATGTGGCATATCAAGGCTCATCAATTTTGGATGTAGTAGGTTTTCAACATTAAAGGGATGATCTTCACAAATACTCATTTCTAAAACTAGCGAAATCAATTCTTCTGGCTGTAACCAATTTAAAAATTTTCGGGTTCGTTCTGTAAAAGCATTCTTATCTCGCCATCTCACGCTCTCTTTAAAAGCCTCTACAATCGAATAATCTAATTGCTGTTGTTGTTCTTCTGTAAGGCAATCGATCAATTCTTTCTCATAGTTTTCGGGAATGAGTATTGAAAGAGCAGAAATTAACCCACCCCATTGCCATCTATTTGTAAGACAAAAGGCGGCATCCCCACCTACTTCAAAGGCAGATACTGGGTCGATAACAGCTTCAAGAAGTTGGGTTGCCATAACATGATCTTGAAACCTTTGAAATGAAAAACCAACCACGTCTTCAGCAGGTTGAAGTGGATCTGGATCAGACTGGTAAACGGGCCAACGTTGTAATAAACCATTACGAATAAGAACATCCAGCCACGAAATACCGTTTGGTGGAGAGTAACCTTCAAAAGAATTCTTTAAAATCTCTACGGCTTGTTCCCAAGAAATTCTATCCTGCTTTTGTGTCAGCATTTCTTTTACAAGGTTTTGTAAGCTCTTAAGTATATAGGAATAAAGTCTATGACTAAGTTCAGGATACAGTCTACGCATATTTTCTGCCGTGGCTTCTACAAAATAGACAAAGATAGCACTGGTTCCTGTTAAACCTTTCGGGAACTCAGTCTTGCCATCTCTTTGCAGTGCAGTTGTGGTCGTCCGTAAAAACAAGGGATTGATAAATTCAGGATTGAGCCAAGGAGTAGCAGGGCGAGAAATCCCTCGCTTGTCTAAGTAGGCACGGGCAGCGGCCTCTTGTTCTTCAGGTTCAGAAAACCCCTTTATACGGTGTTTTGTTATGCTTTCATTAATTGTTTTAGTTTTAGGAATGGCGTAAGCTTCATATTCTTTCCGACAGGTCAAAATACATGCAATATAAGGGTATCTACTTAGTGTTGTTATAAAAGCAAGCAGTTCCTTACGCCAATACTGCGAGCCTGCCCCTTCGTTAATGGCATCAATAATGATTAAAGCTCTAACCCTTGCCGCTTCACCTGCGGTATTAATCGCTCCAAAAACTTCATCCCAAGCAAGCCCCTTGCAAACTCTATCACTTATTTCATTGATGGGCGAAGTCCCAAACTTAAAATCAAACCCGTTAAACAGGAAAACAGGACGTTGTTCAGCAAGTGCCGATGTTGCCAAAAAACCAGAGAGGTGGGATTTTCCTATACCTGCTTCACCTGTTATAAGCACAAATTTTGTTTGATCAGATAAAAACTCCTTACTTTCGATAAAGTTGCAAAAGTTCTCTAGTTTTTCTCTGAAATCACCCAGCTTTCGGTAGAAATAATCCAATGAATCGGCATTTGTTTTCTTTTCCTTGTAAGATTGTTGCTTTTTCCAGTACCATTTTTTAACAAGCTCCACTTGATTCCTTATGTTTTTAACAATGTGATTGATTTCCCCGAATAGGGAATCTACTTTGCACGAGATGTTAAAATCCAAGCTCCCTAAACTTTTCGCTTGTTGCTCCAATTCTTCAAGGTACTTTTTTAATTCCTTTACGTCATCGTCATTGCCTAAATCGGGAGCTGAAGGAATTTTTAAAATTTTTGAGCGTAAATCACATATTTCTTTAATAAAATGAGGATGCCGAACAATGCTATGTCCAATAGCTTGAGCAGCTACATCCACGTGATCTTCTTGATGGTACCGTTCGCCAAGACTTTTAATTGCCACATTGATATGTTGTTGATACCATTCATTGCTAAATTCGGCTGTATCAAACCAAAACCTTTTAAGCCCCTGAGCATTCTCTTGTGCCAATTTGTCAATAATTTCTGATTGACCCCAAAGATCAAAAACGACAGTTAATCCTTGCTTAGTCGCCCAGCCTTCCCATTTTCTTTTATGTGTTTCCCAATGTTCCCAACCTGATTTACCCCTCTTGCCTGTTTTGTCAGTTAAATCACAAGCGATAGCTATAACATAACGGCTAAGTGTAGGATGTATTTCAAGAGCTATTTTAACAGATTTATCTATCTGCGACCAGCCAATATCACCAGACTTAAGAAAATACTTCGCTTGATAACCTATTTTTGATCCATCTTGTTTCTTCCAATACGCTTCGACGCCACCGTCACCGCCTGCACCTTCGACTCTTTGAAAACAAAGGCTACTTTCAGGCAGATCTCGCCGTCCAAGCTGGCAGACTAATTCTTCAAACCCACCACTCTGAGTGCCTTTATATGTTCTAATTTTGGAAAAATCTATCATTAAAGAAATCAGTCACTCCTGTTTATTTGTCTATTCAATGCGTATCTTAGTACTCAAAAAAGGAAATTTTTCATCTTGTGCAAGTCAAATAGTAAAATCAGTGGCTTCATATTACATAACCCCCAATGCTTTAAATACCGAGTCGTTTACATCTTGATAAAAAGTTGTCTGGAATTTTGTGAATAAATCTGTTGGTACTGTTGCAATGTCTGTAGCAGAAACCATTGGAATTAAAACTCGTTTTCCTCCAGAATCAAAACAAACTTGAAGAGTATTTGCAAACTCATCAACCTTCTTTAGAGTTCCTCCAATACTGAAACTTCCAAGGACAACCATTTGTTCTTGAGTTGCTTTTGTCATAGCACCTGAGCAAAGGGTGATAAAAGTTGCTAAACTGATATCTTCTGGAACCCCTATTCCTTGTAAGTCATGGATATGTAAATGATAATCTGCTTCTTGAGTTTTAATTATTCCACTAATATTTTTGGCATTAGCTTTAAAATAATCAAAAGCCATATTTGCAGACTCTTTACTTCTTGAGTTTGAATTAAATCCCGAAGTTTTTAATTTTCCTGATCCAGAAGTCACTTGAAGCTCAAGTTTATATACACCTAATTTTCCATCATGCGTTTTCGCAACAGTATAAACATGACCAGGTTTATTCACACCCTCAGGAATTAACTTCCCACCTCCTTGTTCAGGAACTGATACAAAATGTTCTTCCAGTGAATCATTATCAAGATAAGAGAAGTGAACGTCAAAAAACTCCATTCCGCCCATTTTCTTCAGCTGTTCTTTTACTCTTCGTCTGCCTATTAGTGCATATTCAAAAATTTCAGATAATTCTTCTTTAGTGAAATCTCCATTTGGATAAATAAGTTTAATTAAACCTGATACAGTTTTTCTTACACCAATTACATCACGCTGATTTAGATTACTGCCAAATTTGAAATATTTATCAATTTCATCTGTAAATGAGCGCTTTCTCATTTCTCGTAAGTATTCTGCAAGGTAATCAACAATAAAGCCATATTGATTTGTAAAAAACTCAGGCTTCATCTTAGGGATTTCCCAACCCGGAATATAAAAATGCATTCTGTCAAAGAAAGCTGTATCGCTATTCATTTCAGGAGGGAAAGGTGAAAACAAATGTGATGTTTTTACAACTGTTTCAAAACTTTGATTTATATTTCCCACAAAAACCATCGATGCATTTGCATTCTTTTCTTCTTTTCCTCTGGCAAATGAACCTGAAGCCATATAATCTTTCATTATCTGAATGCCATCTTTATCTTTGAAATTTATACCTGCGACTTCATCAAATGCTACAGTATCCCATAAACCAACTAATCCAATGGTTCGTTGAGACATATTATAGAAAAGATTTGCTACTGTTGTTTGTCCACCTGATACAAGTACTGAATATGGTGAAATTTCTTTATATATGTGGGATTTCCCTGTACCTCTAGGTCCTAACTCGCAAACATTATAGTTATTTTCCGTTAAAGGAATCATTCTTGTTAATAGATGCCATTTTTCATTAGTTTTAAATTGAGTTGGTTCCATTCCTGAAGAGCGCAATAAAATATCAATCCACTGGTCTTTAGTAAAATGTTTTCTGCCTTCAAATATTTCTGTCATATCCATATTAGGCATTTGAATAGGCTTTAAATCTCTAATAATAAATGGAGAACGGTCTTTTACTTCTTCATCATAGTAATAGCTCATTGTGAGGATACACCATATACCGCCAGCAAGAAGCTTATCATATTGTTTTATGTAGTGCTGATCGATTTCAACACCTTTAATTCCAAGGTTTGAAAATTCCGCCTGATAAAAATCCTTCTTCTCATTTAGTTTTACGGTTACTTTATCTATAACTTTGTAAACTCCGAGATCTTTTATTTTAGATTTTACTTTTTCAGCTTCATCTGGTCTTACATAGTTATCTGCAAGTATGGCTTTAACTTTATGTAATCCATCATTAATTTCATCCTGATTATCAGAAGCACAATACATTCCAAGAAGATACTCTAAAACATAAACAGGAACATTATAACCTTGCTTAATTAATTTAGTGAGGTCTTTTCTTACGACTCTTCCCGAGAAATGTTCGTTTAATAATTTATCTAAATCAGGCATATTCCTTACTCCTAAAAATCATTGGTAATTGCTAAATTTATTTGAAATGGAATAGGATTATCGATTTGCAAACCATCTTCTTCCAGTTTTAAATAATAATTCTTATTTTTATCGTAATCTTCACCCTTCAAAGTAAGGACTATTTTAAACTCTCTATCTTTCGGATTATCTGATTCAATATTTGCAAAAACAGTTTCTTCGCTAGAGATTTGTTTTTTTAGGTCAGTGTCCCATAAAGCTACTTTTAGTTTTCTTTGCAACACTTTATCCGAAACCCGCTCAACTTGGAACAAATTTAACGTAAAGTTGTTGTTTGTTATCTTATTACTTCTGTTTGTTACTTTTATATCAACTTTTTTAGTGTCTTGATGACGTTTATATTGAAACTTGATTAAAGGAATTACAATTTCTTGTAACGAAGCACCACCGTGGACAAAGTTAATTCCCGTCCCCGCCGTTTTGAATCTGTGTATTCCTTTGGGAACAATAGCTTTCAGATCTGAACCTTTGCCAAGAATATACTCCATATTTATTTGTAGAGCTCCTGATTGCTGAGAAGGTTGGTTAGTTAAAATAAATCTTTTCTTCAATTCAATAGAATCTTTCTGAGCAACAGAAACTTTATCATGCTCTTCTAAAGAATCTCTCTTATATAAAAAACCGTGATCCGCTGTAATGTAAACGTGAGTACCATTACAATTTATGATTATTTTTAGACAATGAATAAGCTCTTTAATGGTCTTTTTTACAGCATAAAAGGCATCATTTTCTGTCTTAGCGTCATCACCTATCGCATCAATCTTATCGTGATAAATATAAATAACTTTCTTGTCCTTAAACACATCTCTTGCTTCGGAGAGTTTTAACTTTTTCAAGTCAAAATACTTTACAACAACAGATTCAGGAACATAACTTTGAAGGATTTTTTCTCTGTTATTAGAGGAGTCCGAACGGATCCCATCAACTAAAACTTGTCCTTCAGTATTTATTTCAATTTTTTTATTAGGAAGTAAAGCTGCCATACCAAGCTTCGTATAAGAAGGCACAGAACCTAGCATATAATCAAGCTCAGCATCACCTTTAACTTCTTTATTTAGCTCGATCACGAGTTCTTGAGCAGCTTCATATCTCAATGCATCTGAAATCACGACGAATGTTTTGTACTTGCTGTTTTTAATATTTTCCGTATAAAAATCTTTTTGATTATGTATTCCCATAATATCCCAGTTTTCAGTCAATTCGATTTCGACCTGCTCAGACCAAACTTTAGTCAATTCATCAAGATACTTATTTGAATAGATGCCCTCAACTCTTTCTCTTAATTCATCTAAAATAGAGGACTCTTCTTTATCAAAAGCCGTATAAAACTTCCTGTAAGCTTGATCTACTTTATAATATTCCTTAGTGTAAAGATAGAGCAAGTCCTTTGCATTTGTTAAAGGGAAGCCATTTTGATACTTGAACATAAAACTAAATAGTTCAAGTGCTGCTTCAAGAGCGTTATATATAGGCTCAAATCTTTCAAACCAATATTTAGCTTTTCTTTTTCTTAGGATTGTTGTTAAGCCTGCAAAACCGTTATTATTAGCCAATAAGGTTTTGATAATCAGCATAATGGCTTCTCTATCAAAACATTCAAAAACATCAACTTCGTTGTAGTGAACAACAAGCTCTTCCCAGTCTTTAATGCTTTCTCTGATCTTTAGTTCTTGCTCTGTTTGCTTGGCAAGTGTTTTGTAGAACTCACCTGTTTGCTTGTTATTCATCCAATTATCAATGAATACCGTTGAGTTATGAGCCTTTGACTCATCACAAAGTAAATACTCAAGCGTTTTAGGGAAATAATCTTTTATGCCGTCTTTTAACGATGTTAGAATTATAGAGGTGAACAGTTTTTTTACGGAAGGTTCTTTATCTTCGTATCCGTAGAATTTTTTAGCGTATTGCCAAAACTTGCTTAACAGCTCAAACTTTTCAAGTTCTTTTAAAACGTCGTTATTTTCAATTAACGAATCAATAATAACTTTTTGCATTGTTGATTCAAACTGATATGCCTTACTTTTAGCAATAACAGCAATCATGGCATGTTCAAAGTTTTCTTCGTTGTTGCAGTCTGATAGCAAGCTTTTTAATTTTGTTACTCTGGCTGTATTATTGAAAAAATCAGCGTGGTTTTTTACCAGTTGTTTGACTGAAGGATCGTTAATTTTCAGATCAGCGATTGTCATAGCAACAACATCAGGGGTAAATTCGTGGGAATAAAAAATTATATCCGAAAGCCAATTATCTTTCACCTCAGGTTTTTCGAATGGGGCATAAACAAGATAAGAGCTATTTTTATCATCATATTCAAGAAGTTTTTTGGTGGCAAAATAATTAGAACCTGTAAGTTTGTGAAGTTTTACCCCATCAAGCTCAAGTTCGTTTACGGTTTCTGCTTCACAGCCGTCTGAATCGTACCAGAATACGATTTGTCGTTCTGGCGAATCAAAAAATTGACTGAGGAGTGCTTGTATCTTATCTTTATCCATAGTGTATACTACTTTTCACCTGTAATCTTTTTTTCATCCATAAGTATGCCAGGGAATTTGGCGTAGTTGACTTTCACGCCATCATCAAGGTCGAGATCGATTTTTTCGTCGGCTAAGATTCTTAACTTTTCGTGGAATTGACGCATTTCGACGATGTGTTTTTCTATTTGGATCTTTTCTTTTACTTTGCTTTCTTTTTCTAGTCTTGCTGCGTGGTCTTCCAGTTTGCCCTGAAGCCTGTCGAGATAATCGGTTCTCACACGGCTTAGCGTGTCTTTGTTGTATCTGTGCAGATATACAAGACAGTTGAAGGCTTTTTCCTTGCCTGAAGTGAACATCCAATAAATGGGGCGTTTTTTGTAGATTTTCAGATGATCTTCATAGAAGCCTTTTAAGAAGTAAGCTCTTATGGTTTCTTCGGCGGTTTGTTTGATCGGTTTTAACGCCCCGTTTTTGTCCCTGCCTTGCAGAACGCTTGCGATATAGTCTAGGTTTTGTGAGCCGTTTTCTTTCCCGAAAGCGACTTGTATAAACTCGGCGAACTTGGCGACTATATCATCTTCGAACCAGCAATCACTAAGGACGGGAAGGATTGCATCGTCGTCAACAGGCATGGTTTTGTATTTAGACATATCAAACTCACCGCCTGCATATACAAGACCTTTTTGGTCAAGGGAGTATCTGCCCATAATACAGCCGACAGCGTAAGAGATGAGTGATTTAATTTCTCTGGTTTCGTCTGCAAGGTTTATGGTTACGTCCTTATCAGCCACATCAGGTGTAAGCTCGTCTTGCAAACCATAAATATCAATAAATATTCTGTTTAATTCTTCTTCATTTTGTTTTAATTGATTGAATTGCTTTTCGCAGAATTCTGACCAGTTTACAAAGGCTGTTTCTACCTTGTTATCAGTATCAGAGGAGCGGAATCGAATAAGCGGATGTTCTTCAAAATCCCACGATGTTTCAAACGAATCCCAATCAGTTTTAGAAATTTGAATATTTTGTTCAACTAATTTGTTTATTACTTCTGCTTTGTTTTCATCCTGATTAATTATTATAGGTATGTTGGCAATAACACCGGAGCTAAAATTTAAAGTAGGATTTAACATTTTTAAGAATTCATGAATCATTCTTGTATTTAATAATGCTGCAATGTAATTATATATTTCATCGTCACAAAAAGCTGAATGAGCACCAACATCAAATATAAAACCTCTTGGGAAACATCTGATTCCAAAATTTGCTGAACTTATTAGAGACCAAGTTATTCCTTTTCTAAAATAGAATTCCCTGTTAATAACTCTGCCGTTGGACTTGACCCTTGCACCTGGAGTATTATCAATATAATCACAGACAGCCTTACCATTATTCTCAAAGTTTATTAAAAAGTCATTATTTCCATACCATTTTCTGAATTCTCCACCCTTGTTATATGGGAACCATTTCAATTTACTTTCTTTGGCTTCTTCCTTATCTTTAAACCCAAATCCAGCTTTATTAATATCGATTTCGCTCCATAATCTCAAAAATCTATTGTTGTCGCTTGTCGCCATACCTTGCCTTGGCTCTGCTATATTGCCAAGACGTTCAGCTGTTTTAAATATCTCTCTAACCCGATTACTCGCCCAGTAGGCAATCGGCGAACCAGGGATCGAGTGGAAGTCTTTTGAATAAGTTGTATATCTATAATCAACATTCGTATTTTTTACGGCTTCTTTTGTTTTGATCGGTTGATTTTCAGCACCTTTAAAATCAGCAAGTCTTATATACTCCCCTATATTAGTTTCATGGTTATTTTTAACAACAAAAGTACAAATTGGTACAGTGGCTTCTTCAAAACCTGAATATTCTAGTTGTATCAAGCTTGAAATACTTTTAGTATTTAAAATATGTTTTCTTAAATTTTCATGAGTTTTGATAAACATCCAAGTCATTGGCGTCATCATTCCACAATAACCATTATACTTTGCCATATTATTACATTGGTAAATAAAAGCAGAATACAAATCAGATTTATACTCTTTATAATTTTTTTCGATAAATTGCTTCATATCAGAATTGTATTTATTATGGTAGGGTGGATTCGTAACAACGATCTCATATTTTTCTGATAATAATCTTGCTTCTTCAAGTATAGGCTTTAAGTTGATCCTTATTTCTTCTTTCAATAAAGGACTTGAAGGAATACTAAACGTTAAATCAGAAAGAGATTGTTTGTCGAAACTATCAAGGCTTTTTATTCTATCCAAATACTTAACATAATCGATCTTAGGTGGATTGATTAAAGAACCAAAGCTTTTTGCATTGCTAAAGGACTTTATCAATTCTTGAATCTGATCCTTTTCTTCTTGATTTTGACAGAATAAATCTAATGCTGTTGATGAAAGTGGTTTCGCCTCTATAAATTCAAGAATTTTGAAATTTAAGCCGTTCAAACTTTTTGTATAGCTTCTGGCTTTCATCAAAAGTGCAAAATTAGCCAGTTGAACAGCTCTTCCACATATATCTAATCCCTTTATGTTGTTATTAGCAATTAATTTGGGAATATCTTGTTCAAGGTATCCTTGAGCTTTATAAAGTTGATGAAAAATATCAAACGCATAAACTAAAGTGTGTCCCGAACCACAGCAAGGGTCAATAAATTTGATTTGTTCAAGAGGAATAAAATCAATTTTAGTTTGATTGTCAATTCGTGGTTTTAAGAAAAATTCCCAGTTATTGATTAAATCACTATCAGGATTCATATCATACCAAAGCTTCCCTAATGAATTTTGAACCATGTATTGAACAATCCACTTTGGAGTAAATAATTGAGTTGCTGCAGGTAAATCTTCTTTTTTCACAGTTCCTTTATTCATTCCAACGACTTCATCTTTTTTCTCAGAAATATAGTACTGATAAAGCCAGCCTATGATTTCAACTTCTTCCCAGTTCGCACGGGGTATTTCTATCATCTGTCTTATTACAGAACCTTGATTTAAAAGCCCTGTTGGGAATAAAAGTTCTGTGTAATCGCTGATTTTTTCAAACAAAAACGGTAGTTTTTCATACAAAGCGTTGCATTGAGAGATTATCAGCTTTTTATACAGTTCTTCAAAGTTGCTGTCTTCTACTGCCAGTTTAAAGATTTGGTTTCTGTCCAAATTAGGCAAGTAATCAGGTGCTTTTGAAGATATACCGTTCAAACTATCCAAAGAAGCAAGAATTTTTAGATCGTGGTCAATGTAGTGATGCACTTCCATAAAATACAAGGCAATAAAGCGGTTAAACCAAGTGTAAGCAACTTCGTCAACAACATGTTCAAAAGAAGTTTCGTTGATTTTGTCAATCAGTTTTTTTCTTTGTTCTTTTACTTCTTTCGGAAACACCTGACCCAATATAACAATGCCGTCAGAAGCTTCTATGACATGCTGTGTTTCGATATTGTCAGCCGTAATGCCCAGTTCGTGGCATTTATTGGTAATCGATTCAATCAGTTTTTTTCTTGCATTTATCGCAAAATCTTTGATTTTAGATTTATTCAGCGTTTCTTTTTTGTCTTGTGTCTGTTCTGTTACGACGGCTTCCATTGTTTATTCCTTCGCTTTTCTCTTTAGGTTACCACGTTTTCTTTGAGTTATGACAACCTTATTCGCTTGTTGCTTCTGATTTGTTCTTTGAGGTAGGTTTCAACCTCTTTCAGGTATGTATCAACGTCGTCTTCTGTTTCAAGTATTTGTTTAGTTTTGACCACTTTTGCAGGATCCACAAATACAAGCTCCTTTGTCTCGACTTTTGGAGGCTCTGGCATAACTTGTACCTGTTCACCAACGGGGTCTGTTGTCGAAGATTCCGTTTGTGCAATAAGTTTCATTTCTTCAAGTTTTTGTTCGATAAGTGCAATGCTTCTTTGAGAAACGGATTGTACTCTTTCATTTAGAGCAATCACATCGTTAAAGTCGGTCGCCTTTTCAAGCTCCGATTTTAGGCTTGTGAAAGGGTGTTTGAATTGTTCAGAATCAAGCGTATTGTTTTCAACTTCTGATTTTACAAATTCCCACTCTGCGTTTATTTCTTCCTGCACATTGGCTTTGGTATTTTGCAAGAGTTGAGAATACTGCTCATCAAACGTCTTGCAGATAAACGGCAGCTCTTTTACATCAGAGTAAGGTTTTGGATTGTTTAGAATCTGCTTTAATTTTTCTATATTTTCTTTAATATCTGCTTGATGCAGGTAATGGCTGTTTTTTTGATAAGTTTTAAGGGTTTTTATACCTGTATCAAAAATAGCTTTCTGACTATTAAAGAAGCTCTCAACCCGTTTATATTCTTCTTTCCAATTTGCCAGTGCATCAGCATTTTTGCTTAGCTCCTCAAGGAAAGAAAAAGCGTCTTTTTTGTATTCAAGTTCTTTAAGGATTTTTTGCCCCAATTCAAGAACATCTTTGCCAGGATAAGGATTGTTCTGATATGAATAAAGATATTTAGTCAGCTCCTGAATTTCGGTTCTGATTAAATCCTCTCTTATTATCCTTGCAAGGTCTTCGCCATCTTCCGGCAAGTCGTGCTTGTCAAAGATTTCTCTTCCGATTTTCTTTGCCGTATCTATCAATGCTGTATCAATTCTTGGCTTTAGTTTGATTATAAGTTTGTCGTATTCTTTGTATTTTGTAAGATACCCGACAACTTTTGAATCTTCAGGTGTTAGATCTTCTGCGTTATAGGTGAGTTTGATTTCGTTCTTAGCGAACAATGCCGCAATAACTGCCGCAATATCATACTGAGCCCAACCGTAGGGCTTTTTAGAATATTTGTCTTTTAACTCTTGCAGAGTCACTGTTCTTGCAAAATCAGAATATTGTTTAACTATTCCAAGAACATCCTCTTCTGCGGCTTTATTTCCACCGTCCGTTCTAAGCTGTGGGCTTGTAAGAATTCCATGAATTTCTCTCTCTGATTGAACATTGGCTTTGATTAAAGGTAATTTATAGAAAGTGTTTTTAACAAGGATTTCAAGTGCCTTATTAATTCGTTTTACGGCATCCACAGATTCTTCAACGCTTAATTTTTCACCCGAAGCAAACATTTCAGAATTTAAAATAGCAGCCGAAAGCGACTCTTGTACTCTTTTCTTTCTCTGAGAACGCTCATTTTCTTTTGCATTAATAATATTTCTAACACTTTCAGACTTTGCAATGTCACTGTTTTGCTTAATATATTTGTCTGTTTTGATTATCTGTTCTACCTCTTCAAGATATGAACGGTCTGAAGGAAGCTTGATAAGTAAAAGTCCGCCAACATTTGTGTGTGATTTGTGAACATTTTCATCAAGGTTAAACTCATTGCTATCAGGAGTTAAAAACCTGATTTCTATGTCTTCACCTTGTTTTCCGACAAAATACTCATCAACTTTTTTAGTGAAATTATACAGATTGAACTTGCCGTATTTATAAGCTCTGTCTGCATAAATCTCTTCAAAAAGAGTAGTGTAAACAAATTTGACAATCTCTCTATAATCAATAGATTGGTTTTTGATGCCACGATTAACATCCTGCTCTTCATCCGTTAAAAAGTCATACTCTAAACCATTTTGCTGAATAAGAACAACTTGTTTCAGCCTTGATAAAGAAGCGTTAATCTTGTTTCTTAACTCGATTTTATTCTCATGAATGTTTGAAATCATTAGTGTTGCTATGTTTTCAATATCTGAAGAAAAGACCTTTATGTATTTAATCATAAATAGAATTTTTAAAACTTCAATATCAAATTCTTCTAATTCTGAAAGTTGTCTAGCTTTTGCGAAAATTCTTGTTATTGAGCTATCAAGGAATGTTTCAACTGTTCTATAAAAGGCATTAAACGGCACAAGTTCATTTAAGTTTTTATCAGCATAGTCCATTGCTGCCGTGTGAAAAGCATTAAGCATTGAACGTTCACCTTCAGAAAGGTGCTTGCCTGCATGGCTAAATTTTCTTATACACTCAAATACGCTTTGTAATAAATCAAACTGATAAGGTACAAAAGGATAAGTTGCTACGAAATCATCATTTGAAGCATAAGA
The DNA here is from genome assembly GCA_964506805.1 of uncultured Vampirovibrionales bacterium. GTDB lineage: Bacteria > Cyanobacteriota > Vampirovibrionia > Vampirovibrionales > JAJTHC01 > JAJTHC01. The sequence continues at coordinate 40,493 of CAZDMD010000001.1, forward strand.
TTTCATGCCAACAGCCTTGGAGAAGGTTATAAGATTCTTTAATATTGCATCTTGTTCTCGATAAATCTCGCCAAGAGTCTTTTTTGCAAAGTCTTCTTTTGCGAGAAGTCTTCTTTTTATTACTTCATCAGTGTTTGAGCTTGATAAATTTAGTCGTGTAGTAAATCTTCCTTGAATTTTAGAGAAGTCTTGGTCTTTAAATCTTTCTTTTGTTAAGGAGTCAATAGCTTCTTGTGATGTCACAATTACCCAAGCTTTACCCTGACAAATTGTTCCAAGATTTTCTGTTACAGTTTGCAAGTTCAACATCAAATCTGTATTCTGACCAACATACTGCCCTACTTCGTCAACAAGGAAGACTATTCTTTGATTTTTACCCTTTTTATCAAGATATTTTTTAACTAATTTTGCAAAACCTTCTGTTGATAAAGAGTAGCTGTTTTCTGAATTTTCAAACATTTGTGATGCAGAATCTTCACTCATTCCAGTAGTTTTAACAATGGCTTCAACAAAATAATCTTTGACAAAGTAGGTTAAATCTCTTTTTTCAATCCATTCTTCGCCAGTAATGTTTTTATACTCTTGTTTAAATCTATCATAGTTGCCTTCTTCATCAAGAGTTCGTTCAATCTGAGCAAGCCAAGGTATCTCTGCACAATAACCAAGTTTTTCGTTAAATACTTTCATAAAGACTTCAACAATAGCAGTTTTTCTTGTCTTGCTATCAGATGCACTCTTGGAATCTATATTAAACAAAATAGCATCAGTAGAGTATTTAGAAGCTCTTTCTATTTCACTAAATACATACTTGTCTTCTACTTTATCTGTAAAGAAATCAACTGCTTTTTTTCCTTTAACTTCCCTATTCTCAAGCAAATAAGAAATCATCTTTAAGAAGTGAGATTTACCTGAACCAAAAAAGCCTGAAATCCAAACACCTATTTGATCCGTATTTGACTCTAAGGATTTATTGTAGGAATTATAAAAATCAACAAAATGCTTTCTTAATTCGTGTGTAATTACAAATTCATCAAGCTCTTGATAAACCTCTTCTTCTTTGGCTTGGTCAACTTTAATTACACCATTGATATTTCTTTTTATATCTTTTGAAAACAGTTCCTGTATCTTCATATCTTCCTGCACCTTCTTTATTTAGACATCATCTTCTACGAGTTTAAAGGCTCTGTAGTAGTTATCATCGGTTATTCCTGCAAAGACTTTGCTTTTGAACAATCTTAAGTCTTTTTGATCATAAGCACCAGGATAAAACATTATCACTGGAACTTTATCCAAGACGTGATGTAAGTTATTCAAAATTGTGTGTGACCTAACAAGTGGCCATACTTTGCCTACCCCTGTTATTAAAACAAGATTTGCGTTTTTAACTTTTTCCTCAATTAAAGCTATGAATCTTTGAGGCTTCAATAGAGCAGTAAGCCCTTTTTCTAGCCTTAAAGTCCCATCTTTTTCTTCCATTAATGGTATTTCATCAAGGATAGTTTTATCTTTAATTTTTTGAGAATCAAGAATCTTAATCATAAGTTCAAATAGATCTAATTCTACAGGTTTTATTATTGAACTATCAAATTTATAACTTTGAATAAATTGTTCAACAAAACTTCTAGCTTTAATCTCGTCCTTTGGGTCATAATCAAAAATATAAAACCCAAGCTCACCGCCTTGTGTTTTATTATTCAGAAAACCATCGGTTTCAATTATTTCTTTTATTCTGTCAAATCGTTTTCCTATACTACTCAATCTAACCTCCCAACATCGCATTTAAATATTCACGATCTCCGATGGTCTTTAAATGATCAGATAGTTTCGAATCTATTATAGGAGGTTCAATCTCAAGCTTTACTGTGTCCTTAATATAACCAGCCTCAATTAAAATTTTAGTGTAAACTTGCTTTAATTTTGTTATAGTCGCATCTGTGAAGTTAGATACTATTTCAGATTGTTCAGCTTTAATATCTAAAAAGTTTTGAATAACGGCTTTGTTTAGTTGTGGCTGTAAAGACTTGTATCTCTCACAAACCACTTGTTGCATAAATTCAAAGAACATAAAATCAGTCTTCATAATTGAATATAACGCAACTAATCTGCCAGTTTCGTTTGATGAGTTAACTAGCATTTGAATCAACTCTTCATCTAAAATTTCAAGTCTTTCTATAACAGCTCCCAACCTTTTAGGCACACTTTTGATTGTTTTGTACTGAAATAAATTATTTTCGATTACTATTTTTTTTATGTCCTGATCTTTGATTCCAGCTGACTTTAATTTAGCAACTTCTTTGAGTTCTAAATATAAAAAAGGATTTCCTGTTATTTTCGCACTATATTTTTTTTGCATACTAATAAACTCTTTGTATCATATTTGCAATTAGTTAGGATATAACAACTTTGACATTAATTTAAAGTTGGAGTCACCCCATTAAAGACATATCGTTATCCTCAATGAATGTGAAGGATCTCCTTAAGTAAGAACAAGGTGTTCAAAGGGAATTGTCAAGCCTAACGGCTCACAATAACGAAATAACCTTATGACGTAGTTGATGATATTATAGGGATTCAAATTAATATGAGTATTTTATAACAAAAATGTTAATAACTTAACAAAAGATTACGTGCAAAATGGATTAAGGTGAAGTTACGGAAAAAGTCATTTCCTTGAAACTTTAATTTACAGAGTTTTTTGTACGTTGTTGCTACGATTAGTTTGTTCAGTCCTGTAGCTTTATCTGAACCCACTCACAAAAGAATCTAGACTATTCGTCTAGGCTACTATTCCAAAAGATCTGGTGAATTCAAGAAACCTCTACTTTACAGGGGAAGACCACATAGCTATAATAATAAAAGTAACCCCATTAAACCCCAACCGTTTAGGAGCTTTTAAAATGAGCCTTCTCGCCTTTGTTCAGAAAATTGAATCGGCTTTAAACTCGAAAGAAGTGAAAGCCTTTGAAAAGCAAGTGAACGCTTTCGTCCACAAACTCAATCAGATCGACTGGCAAAAAGCCGAAGAGCATTTTAAAATAAACGCAGATATTTCTGAAAGTATCCTCGCTGAACTCGATCGTAAACAGATCGACAGCTCGGTATTAGACGGCATCAGCTTTCCTGAGGTGCTTGAACTCTACGTGCTGTCTACTCAGCAAAACTTGCCCTTTGGGGAATTACTTGAAGATAGTCTCGATCTCTTTAAAAAGGTGAACTATGACGCTTCTAAAACCTATCTCCGCGTATTAAAAAAACGAAGCACTCGCACGATAGAGGACCTCAAAGAGGTTAAACTCCCCGCAGACGTGCTGGTGAAGCTAAAAACCCACGATGCTTATATAAAGGAGCTATTTCAGGTCGCTGTTCAGAACTATACGGAAGGCAAGATCTCCCTTCCAGAAACGGAACGCAAGATTCTCAAGGCATTGAAAAAGAATAGATGGCTAACGAATAAGGCACTGGCTGAACAACTTAATTATAGTGAACGCACTATTGAAGCCAACTGTTCCAAAATAAGAGAACGCTTTGGCTTAGATGACCTAAAAGATAAAAATAGCAAACGACGCATCGTGATCGATTTGGCACAATTCTTGACGCTCGACTAAAGTCTGCGGTTATCCACATTTTAAATTGCTTCTCAATCGTGTATGGTGAAATTATAGTCGTTTTCAGAGTTTTTTGTAGAGATGGCTAGACGAGGAGCCTAGATTATTTTGTGAATGGAGTGTAGACAGAACTACATGACTGAACAAAATACATCGTAGCGACAACGTATAGACGCTCTACAAAAAATTATGGGAACGACTATATCACATCAACCTAAAGGAGCCTCCCCCAATGACCTTACACCTTGAGTATTTAAACACAACGACGATTCAGCCTTACAAGCAGAACCCACGGATTCACAAGAGTAAACAAATTGCTCAAATTGCCCATTCGATTCAAACCTTTGCGTTTAACAACCCTATTCTCATTGACGAAAAGAATGAAATCATCGCAGGTCACGGCAGATGGCTGGCCGCTCAACAGCTTCACTTGAGTGAGGTACCCGTGATCAAATTATTGCATTTGAGTGAAGCCCAGAAAAAAGCCTATCGCATCGCCGACAACAAACTCACGGAAAACGGTCAATGGGACGTTGACTTATTGAAGATCGAGTTCTTGGAGCTAGAAGCGTTGGATCTAAACTTTGGCTTGGAGATTACAGGCTTTGACATCGCCGACATTGACTTGATTCTGGATGCACAGCTCGCAGACAAAAACACCCCGTTAGATGAACAAGCCAATGCCGTTCCTTTTGTACCCGAGCATGAAATTGTCACAACCCTAGGTGACACATGGCTTTTAGGTAAGCATAAAATCATCTGCGGCGATGCCTTAGTACCCGAAACCTATCAAGCCTTATGCCAAGACAAAAAAGCGAGTATGGTATTTACCGACCCACCCTACAACGTCAAGGTGGAGGGACATATTGGCGGCTTGGGGAAAATCAAGCATAAGGAGTTTCAAATGGCATCAGGGGAAATGTCTTCCGCTGAATTTCAGGCTTTTTTGCAGAAAAACTTCACCCTCCTAAAGGCTTTTTCAAAGAATGGATCGCTCCACTATATTTGCATGGATTGGCGACATATTAAGGAGATCATTGAAGCAGGCACCGCCGTGTATGACGATTTTAAAAACCTCTGCGTGTGGAATAAGGACAACGGCGGCATGGGGTCGCTCTATCGTTCCAAGCATGAACTCGTCTTTGTCTTCAAACACGGCAACCGCTCGCATCACAACAATGTAGAACTCGGTTCACACGGACGCTACCGAACCAATGTGTGGGATTACCCTGGTGTCAACTCCTTTGGCGGAGATAAAGACAAGCTCAAAATGCACCCCACCGTCAAACCTGTTGAAATGGTCAAAGATGCCATTTTAGATGTGTCCGCTCGGAGTGAAATCATACTCGATGCGTTTTTAGGCTCAGGGACAACATTAATCGCCGCAGAACAATGCGGACGGATTTGTTACGGTATCGAGTTAGAACCGCTCTATGTCGATACCACGATTCGTCGTTGGCAGGACATTAGCGGGCAATCTGCGATTCACCAAGCGACAGGCCAAACATACCGAGAACTGCTGGAGGACAAAATCAATGCTTAACGACTACGACATCGGCTACGGAAAACCTCCAGAAGAAAAACGCTTTAAACAGGGGAAATCAGGTAATCCGCAGGGGCGTCCCAAAGGGAGCAAAAATACCTACACCTTACTCAATGACATTCTTAACCAAAAAATCGTCGTCTCAGAAGGCGATGAAAAAATCAAAATATCTAAGAAAATGGCGATGCTCACACAACTGGTCAATAAAGGCGTCAAAGGCGATATAAAAGCCATTACCGCCTTACTGCCTCACCTCTTAATCGCCGATTTAAAAGAAGAAGAACGTCATCAGATACGAGAACTTTTAAATCAGGATGATCAATCGATTATTGCCGACTATCTTTCTCGGTATCATGGAACTGCTGAGGACGAAGCCCATGAGTAAAAGCATTTTAAACGCCATCTTACGAAGCGACTTCACGGCCTTTGTCCAAAAAGTCTTTCTTGAAGTCTCCCCCAATGCTCAGTATCTCGGTAACTGGCATATCGATTTAATTTGCCATGAACTCGAAGCCATGTTGGCAGGTCAAAACCCTCGACTCATTGTCAATATACCCCCACGCTACATGAAGTCTATTATTTGCTCTATTGCCTTTCCTGCCTATATTTTAGGGAAGAATCCGAAAGCCACGATTATCGCCGTCAGTTATAACGAAGACTTGTCGCAGAAGTTGGCGTTAGATTGTAAACGGGTCATGGAAAGTCAGTGGTATCGGGATATTTTTCCGCATACCCGATTATCCAAAAATAAAAAAGCCATTGCGGATTTTGAAACCAGCCGTGGAGGCGGTCGTTTTTCAACTTCTGTCAATGGCACCTTAACAGGTCGAGGAGCCGATTACCTGATTATAGATGACCCGATTAAACCCGACGATGCCCTATCCGATCTCCTTAGAAAAAAGACAAATGATTGGTACGGCAGTACCCTCTATTCAAGGCTTAACAACAAAAACGACGGCAAAATCATGGTGATTATGCAACGCTTGCACGACGAAGATTTCACAGGCTACTTGCTTCAAAGCGACAAAACCTTTAAGCACTTAAAAATACCCGCCATAGCCGAAAGCAATGAAATATGGTCATTCAAGCATAAAACAGTAACGCGTCAAAAAGGTGAAGCCCTCCACCCTGAACGAGAGTCCCTCTCCAAGCTCATAGAAGCCAAAAAGCAAATGGGAGAATACCATTTTTCAGGTCAGTACCAACAAAACCCAGCTCCACGAGACGGCGGGATTATTAAGAAAAAATGGTTTAAATACTATGATCCGAACGCCCTGTTTAAAGCCATCGCTGAGAAAGAAATCAGAATCAAATCTATTTTCCAGTCGTGGGATACCGCCAGTAAAATAGAGCAATACAACGATTATTCCGTGTGTCTGACGGTATTGAGAGATAGAAAAGGCGTGCATTATATTTTAGACGCTTACCGAGAAAAACTAGAGTTCCCTCAACTCGTCAATCAAGTCATTCAACGCTATAAATCCGCAGAAACGACCTATGGTCGACAAATAGACGTCTTGATTGAAGATAAGAACTCAGGCATCCAACTCATTCAAACCTTGAAAACCCAACATTATATCACGGCAAAAGCCGTGAAGCCTGAACATGATAAACGCACCCGACTCATGGCCGTGTCGCATTTGATTGAAAACGGAAGCTGTTTATTTCCTAACAACGACCCCCACTGGCTTCTTGAGTTTGAATCTGAACTACTCCGCTTTCCCAATGGTAAATATGACGACCAGTGCGATGCCTTAAGCCAAGTCTTGGTGCAACCCAATACCTACACCTTCGTAGATGCGTTTGGCGATTAAACTCACTCATATAAAGAGGATTTCTCTGGTTTTTGTACAAAAAACCTTGATACTTCACCCCTTCCAAGTGATGAATAGAGCATGAGAAAAACACCGCTCGATTTACCCAACACCCTAGAAGCCCTCAATGCCTTGGAAGCTGAAGACGTCAAGCACTTATGGCAACGCTATTTTAAAATCCCCCCCAAGCACCTCAAAAGTGCAATGCTCAAACCCCTTTGGTATGAAATTCAGTGTGAACGTCAAAAGTTGAAACTCCCTCAAAAAGTCATCACCAAATTGAACCGCTATTCAAAAGACGTGAATCATAAGGTCACACGGGCGTGTAAAGTCAAGTACACGCTGTCCACAGGCACCGACATCATTAAGATGTTTAAAAACAAAGAATACAAAGTGAGCGTCCTAGGCGAAAACCAGTTTTTGTATAATCAGCTGACCTACAACAGCCTTTCTGCGGTGGCAAAAGTCATTTGCGGTCATAAAGTTTCAGGCAATGATTTCTTTGGCTTAAACAACAAAAAGGTGCGTTATGAAAATCAATAACTGTGCGATTTATATTCGAAAGTCCAGTGAAAAAGGCTTGGAACAAGATTTTAACTCCCTCCATAATCAGGAAGAGGCCTGTAAAGCCTATATTTTATCCCAAGCCTATAACGGCTGGCAACATTACAAAACCTATGAAGATGGCGGACTCTCAGGCGGGAGTATGAAGCGTCCTGCCTTACAAGCGCTCTTAAAGGATATGGAAAATGGGGTCATTCAAACCGTCGTGGTTTATAAGGTCGACCGATTGTCTCGTTCCATTATCGATTTTTACCACATGATGCAAACCTTTGACAAGCATAATTGTAGTTTCGTGTCGATTACGCAATCCTTTGACACCTCTAACTCAATGGGCAAGCTGACCTTGAATATGCTGCTGTCCTTTGCACAATTTGAACGAGAGGTGTCGTCTGAACGCATTCGAGATAAGATGCAAGCCAGCAAAGCCAAAGGCTTGTGGATGGGAGGGCCTTGCCCCTTGGGCTATACTCTTGAAGACAAAAAACTGCAGATTCATCCCAAAGAAGCAGAGCTGGTTCGGCAGATATTTACGCAATACCTCAAACTTGAATCCGTCCATACGCTCAGGCAATGGCTCAAAGACGAGGGCTACCAAGGGAAACGAGGCGTGGCGTTTAGTCTTAGTGGACTACACCGCCTTTTAAGCAATCCGCTTTATACGGGTAAAGTCGTTCATAAACGACTCGGTAAAATCTATGACGGTCAACACGAACCAATCCTTTCAGATGAATTATTTGAAGCCGTGCAACTCAAGTTGTCACAACGCTTTAAAGAAAAGGAATCTCGAAAGGCCTATACCTTTCAAGAAAACCTACTAAACGGTATTTTTTACACCGAAGCAGGCGAAGGCTTTAAGTATTCCAATGCTAAAAAACAACAAAAACACTTTAATTATTACTACGTCAAAGGAACCTACTTGGCCGCCGAACAAATCGAGACACAGGTGATTCAAGCACTGGCTTTCTTGGATTTATCTGAAGATGCCTTACGGTCTTCGCTGAGTCAAGTGATTTATCGCAAAGCAGACCCTCTCGCTGAACTAGAAATACATCTGACCCTCAATGATTCGCTCGGTCACTTGAAATTGCCTCCTCATGCCGTGTTGAGCATGGATCAGAAAATCCTTATTTTAAGCACCCATCTGCTGATTAACAATCAGGCCCAAACCACTTTACGAGGAACCCCAAACAAAAGCATCCTCTCCATCCACGAGATGAATGAGCAGGTAATTCAAGGAATTTCCTTGGCCTGGCATTACAGAAGTCTGTGGAAGCAAGGCGTCAGCGTTGAAGACATTGCCAAACAGGAATCCACAGGCAAGCGAAAAATACAGAAATATCTGGCTTTAACCCTCCTCTCTCCACCGATTATTGAAGCCCTACTGAACTACCAAAACCCTCAACATTTTACCCTCACCCAACTCATTACACTCGCCGAACAAACCCCTGATTTTGACCAACAAGCACTCGCCTACTTTGGCATGTAAATACAGGGGTTATCTTTATTCTAAACACCTTAAATAGCGTGTATAGTTTTCGATAGATGAAATAGGCTATGAGACTACTCTAGGAGCCTAGATTTTTTTTGTGCGGGCGTGTACATAGACGTACATAACCAAACAAAAAAATCGTAGCGACAACGAAGAGGCCATAGACCATTTTATCTAATAGTCGTGCCTTTTGAAATTAGGGCAATGTATAGAAACGCCGAAAAAAGCGGATACCTGAGCCATTAAAAAGGTATACCTGAATCTAAGGTGAGTACCCATCCGTCTTAGACTCGCACACACGGCGTTTTTTGAGTGTGAATCCTGTAAATCCTTACTATGACTGGTTCTTAAAGGAAAGTGGTGGAGGTTAGCGGATTCGAACCGCTGGCCTTCTCAATGCCATTGAGACGCGCTACCAACTGCGCCAAACCCCCACGCATTCAATTCTTTATCATCATACTGAATCAAAGTGAAAGTGCAAGCCTTTTGTGAAGAATTATTGAAAGGACTCTCAACATAAAAACGCCTCCCTCCAAAAACGATTCTGTAAATCGTTTGGCGATTCTCTTGCTTTACGCTAAAATAAAATAATAAAATCGTTTCAAGGACAAGTACCCCGAATGTCAAACGCTCGCACCGCGATGCCTCAAACGCAACTCAACGTTTTGCGTTATCCCACCGACGCATCGACTTTCACGCCTGCTTCGCTCTTTAGCCTTGCCCCGAGTATGGATCACGTCCCCACCCCTGAAACACAGGAGGCTTTTTTTGGCGTGTTACAAGCTCAAAATCCTGCCTTTAAAGCCACCTTCAAACGCTTTTCCTCACGAGCCTTTAAACGACTCAATCTAAAAGAAGCAGAAGCCTTGCTACTGAGTTTGGTAGAAGAAGGCTTTTCCGCTGATGTTTTGCATCTGCACTTGGATTGGTTTTGCTACACAGGACGCTTTGCCCCCTTTCAAACCATGGGCTTATGGATGCAGCTTTTTCAAATTTTTCGAGACAAGCCCTTGCTTTTGTTTGGACATGAACTCCCTAGCTTTTTAAATCATTCGCTTATGGTAAAAGAACGTGCCATTTGGAAGCAGTGGTGTGAACATTTTGAAGCAACACCGCAGCATCGTTTGGTTTTGCATCATCCGCATCACGCTATGGCGTGGCAGGCGTTTGGACTCCCTTTAGAATCTATACGCTTTTTGCCTAAACCTATGGATGCTCACAAAGTCCCTGAACGCTACCCTATTCAACCTTCGCTGTATGCGTTGGTCAAAAATCGTTTGCAGGCAAGCGTCGAGCGTCCCGTCCAAGTGATAGGGGTTATACCAAGTGATGATGACCCGACAAGCCTTGCTTTATTGACGGATGCTTTGACGCAAATGCCAGAGCATATTAAGTGCTTGGTTTTGGGTGGTAGTCAGGCTCAGCGTCCGCAATTTAAATGGGAACAAGATTTATTGCCTTTGATTCAGACGAAGCAGTTGGCAAGTCGTATGGTGCTAACAGGCGAAGTCCACGAGTCTGAACAGCATAGCTATATCAATGCGTGTGATTTGTTTTATTTGTGCCATCGGCATCACCTCGACGACTTTCAGCGACAAATCCATGGGGTTTTATCTGAAGCCAAACCTGTTTTAGTCCCTGCTTTTAGTGAAAGTGTTCAGGGGCTTCATCATTTATTCCCAGAGGCATGGCGAGATACCGCCGTGTTTAAAACAGGTTCGGTGGATGCCATTCGTGAACATATTTTAGGGGTGTTGAATCCCAGGCAGGCGGAGTTTCAAAAGTCGTTTACGCCTTTGTTGAATGCCATGAGTTTAGAAGCGGTTACCCTACAATACTGGCAGCAGTATCGATCGATGAATGTGCTTTTTTAATCGACACCACTTTATATAGACGCTCTATACTCGATTAAAGATGTTTCCGAACAGTAGGCTAGACGATAATCCTAGACGAGGAGCCTAGATTATTTTGTGAAGGAGTGTAGATAGACCTACATGACTGAACAAAATCATCGTAGCGACAAAGTATAGACGCTCTACAAGAAATTATGAATACGACTATACAAGAAATTATGGGGACGACTATACAAAACACAATAGCAAGCTGTAAACAGACAGGGTGTTGTATGACACAACACCCTGTCGAACTAACAAATTAAATTAAATGAAATAAAATTTAATCTCGTTAAAAATTAGCCGTGATGCTCGCCAGCATGTCCTTCTTCAGCATGTCCTTCTTCAGCAGGAGCAGCTTCTTCTTTCATTGCACCTTCTTCAGCAGGAGCGGTTTCTTCTTTCATTGCACCTTCTTCAGCACCCATTTCTTCAACGGCAACAGGTTCTGTGGTAGTCGTTGTGCTTTCAGCACTTTCCATGCAACCTGTTAAAGCGAAAGAACTGGCTAAAGCAAGAGAAACAAGAGACAATCCGAATAATTTAAACATCGTCAAAACTCCTAATTAAGTAAATTAAAACAAACGATTCGATTGTATCAGCCTAGAATCGAACGAATTCAATTTTAATTGCCCATACAACGTCATACAAATGCTACTCTATCAGAAAAATAAAAAAGTGGCATTGTTTTTATTTTGAAAATGATAAAAATCTCCTCATCTAAATTCGTCTTCACAGCCCCCTATGTTTGAATTAGTATAAAGGATAGATGAAAAATCCCAATAAAGGACTCCGTATGTTTGCCAGTGATTTTACGTTTGATTCGATTGAAGAGGCTTTAACCGCACTCAAAGCAGGACGGTGCGTCGTGTTAGTCGATGATGAAGATCGTGAGAATGAAGGGGATTTAGTGGCTTTGGCGGATCGTATTACCCCTGAAACGATTAACTTTATGGCAGTCGAAGGGCGGGGTTTAATTTGTTTGGCTTTGACGCCTGAACGATGCAAGCAGCTGGATTTGCCTCAAATGGTTACCCAAAATGAAGAAATCATGCAAACGGCGTTTACTGTGAGCATTGACGGACATCCGAAATATGGGGTCAGCACAGGTATTTCTGCAAGCGATCGAGCCAAAACCATTCAACTTGCTGTGGCATTAGATGCCAAGCCTAGTGATCTCCGTCGCCCTGGACACATCTTCCCCCTACGAGCCAAAAAGGGAGGCGTGCTTGAGCGTGTCGGACACACCGAAGCCAGCGTCGATTTGGCACGACTGGCAGGGGCTTTGCCTGCAGGTGTGATTTGCGAAATTATGAATGAAGACGGTACCATGGCACGTCGCAATGAATTACAAGCCTTTGCCCAGCATCATGGGTTGCCGTTTATCAGTATTGCCCAGTTGGTGTCGTATCGCTTGGGGACTGAAACGACGATTAAACGCATTTCTACCGCTAAAATGCCCACTCGTTTTGGGGAGTTTCAAATCGTGGCGTATGAAAACACCTTGAATGAATCGGAGCATGTGGCGTTGGTGAAAATCCCCGACACCTTTGAAGGCAATGAAACGCCTCTCGTGCGTGTGCATTCAGAATGTTTGACAGGCGATTTATTGGGGAGTTTGCGGTGCGATTGTGGCTTTCAGCTTCATGGGGCGTTAGAACAAATTGCCGACTATGGACACGGTGCCTTGGTGTATCTGCGTCAACATGAAGGACGAGGCATTGGTCTCAACAATAAAATCCGTGCGTATGCCTTGCAGGATGAGGGATTGGATACCGTTGAGGCGAATCACAAACTGGGCTTTAAGGCGGATTTACGGCAATACGGTATTGGGGCTCAAATTATTAGGGATTTGGGCTTTCATCGATTTGATTTACTCACGAATAATCCCCGAAAAATAAGGGGCTTAGATGGCTACGGTCTTGAAATTCGTCAGCGTGTCCCCTTGTTGAAGGGGGTTCAGGAAGACAACTTGTTTTATCTGCAAACGAAAAAAGACAAGCTCGGGCATTTAATAGAAAATCTGGAAGAAGCGTCTGAAAAAAGCAGTACATGTAAGGGGACTTTATGATGATCAGTCAAATCAGTAGCCAAGCAAAAGTCTCTGCCTTTCAGTCGTCTTTTCAATCATCTAAAGCGTGGCAATGGGGTCAAACGCAACGGCTTAAAATCGTTATGATTACCGCCACGTTTAACACGCAAATCACCCAAGCCTTGGAAAATGGAGCGAAACAACTTTTAGAGGCACTGCCTCATGTACAGGTGCAGTCCCTTTACGCACCTGGTGCGGTGGAATTGCCCGTGCTAGCTCAACACGCCTTAAAAGCAGGAGCAGATGCCGTGATTTGTCTCGGCTGTGTGATTCGAGGGGATACCACGCATTACGATTATGTGTGTTCCATGACGGCACAAGGCATCATGCAAGTGAGTTTACAATCAGGTAAGCCTGTGATCTTTGGCGTGTTGACGTGTGAAAACGAGGCTCAAGCCATCGCTCGTATGCTAGATGATTTAAACGATGCGGATGAAGCAACTGTCGCTAAACTGCAAGGTTTACCTGTGGTGGGGAATAAAGGGCGTGAAGCCGCCGAAGCCGTGCTTCAAAGCCTCTATGCTATTCATTGCTTATAGTATATCCTCCCATGAATAAAAGGGTATAGCACATTATATTTATCTGTAGGTTTTATGTTGAAGTAATACAAAAATGTTTAACACCCGAAAAGTAGGGATTTAATCTCATGAAACTCACCTCTGTCGCAGATAATTTAAAACTTTTTTATCAAAAAATGCCTACCCCCCCCCCCCTGGGTGGTATTGAAAATAGGCTTTTGTTACACGACACACTGGCTCATAACTTTCTAGGTCATAATGACATAAGCTATGAAGGAGAAATGCGAGGTGTTATAGATGAAGGAATCCTAAGAAACCATTTGAATTTACCTAGTGCTGAAGTAGGCGGAGCCACAAGTATCCCAACTAATCCTAATGAATTTCTTGACTTTGTCAATACCAAAGGACGTCAGACTTATGCTAATGAATCAAAACAAAGCGTCAATGCTCTCCCACTAATTGACAGACAAACCGTTTCAAAGTGGTATCAGGAAGCCAATCAACGTCTAAATAAAGTCTGTTCAATAAATCCCCATTTCACAGAGATGTTCTTTAACCTTTCCCAAAAGGGAAAAGAGCTAGATATATTAAAACTCTTGGAGGTCAAAGTACCTTTAGAATGGTTTGCCGAACTTTATCAAAAATAACAATCAGACAATGAAAATATTATTGCAGAGCTGTCTATACTATAAATCTGATTATGTGTTAATATCTTGAGATGCAAATAGATCCTTTTACAACAGATATTGGTCAAGCAATAGAGACCCTAAAATCGGGGGGACTCGTGGGCTTGCCGACTGAAACAGTCTATGGCTTAGCGGCGGATGCCCGTAACCCCCAAGCCATTGCACGTATTTTTGAACTCAAGGAACGCCCCAAACAGCACCCCTTAATTCTACATGTGGCAGATACCCCTAACGCATGGAAGCCTTATACAACCGCAACGCATTCTCTGATTGACGCACTGGCACATGCGTTTTGGCCAGGTGCGATGACGCTGATTCTCCCGAAAAGCGAGGCGGTTTCTCCATTGATTACAGGCGGAAAAAATAGCGTGGGGATTCGAGTGCCTCAACATCCTTTGGCACAAGCGGTTTTAAAAGAAAGCAATTTGGCACTCGTGGCACCTTCCGCAAATCGTTTTGGGCATATTAGCCCCACCACCGCTCAACATGTGTGGGATGAATTCAAAGATTCTCCCTTGATTCAGGGCTTTCCTTTTCAGATTTTAGACGGTGGCACGGCGTCGATTGGTTTAGAATCCACGATTATAGATGCCTGCGATATTGCCGAAAAAAGGCTTGTGATTAGACGCTTGGGGCAAATCAGCCAAGAGGCCATTGAAGCCGTCGCATCTAGGTTTGGGGTATCCGTTTCGATTTGGCAGGAAAATGCCGAAACGCATGAAACAACCCTTGCTTCAGGGACGTATGCACGACACTATGCCCCCCAAACCCCGAGCCAGTTGATTCACGTCGGGGATTTTGAAGAGGCGTTGTGGGAAGAAAGCCGTCGGGCAGACGGCAAAGCGATTGGGGTTTTAGCCTTTCACGCTCAACCTGATTCGCTAGAAGGCACGTTGATTTGGAAAGAAGCCCCTGAATCGGCGGAAGAGTATGCTCATCATCTTTATGCCACTTTACGGGAGCTAGATGAAGCGGGCTGTTCGACGATACTGATTGAACGTCCTCCACTACAAAAGGAATGGTTGGCGATTTTGGATCGCTTAACACGTGCCACAACGCGTTGAGGGTTGACTCACATTTAGTTGTATAGTAATGTTTATTTTATTTAATTTCGGAATAATACCCACAAGTACATAATAGAATTATAGTCAATTAAATATATTCCCGTACAGTGCCTATACTTTGTCGCTACGATGA
>CAZDMD010000002.1:0-43921 GCA_964506805.1 uncultured Vampirovibrionales bacterium
AAAATGTCTCGGAAGCCTCGCATTTAGTGCAGGTCGTCGAAAGACACCCATTTTATAGCTGTTTCAATGATTTCCTGTACAATACCTATACTTTGTCGCTACAATGATTTTGGCTATATAAAAATAAACCTTCCGATATAAAATATCAAACTTTAGGCTAGCCCTTTCAATCTCTTCACTTGTCATACTTAAATTGCAGTGAAGCCTATCTAACACTTTTTAATCTGAATTAAGAGAGAGACAATTAAATATGATGACACAAATTTCTTCTAATGCGTCTCAAGTACGCCTTAATATGGATCGCTTGAAAGCAGTGAGAGAACGCCTCCAGCAAACGCAAGCGACCCCCAGCAACGACTTTCAAAAAAACTTAACACAAAGCGAAATCACCCCCACAAGAACGGCTGAAGCAGTTGAAGGAATCGTCAAGCCCCCTCGTTTTGAAGCCTCAATCCCAACTGACCCCATGCCCACGATTTTACCGAATCCACTGGTGATGCCCTTTAGCGAGCAAACGCCTTCGCCACCCATTTTAAAAGAATCCACTCCCCCAAATGCCAAGCCTACCCCCATTCCTATAGGACGCTTTGGCTTGCCCGTGAATGATATTCAACAGATTGCCGAACAAGCAGGCTTTATCGGCGTGGATCAATCTGCGATTGAACGAGCCTATGCCACTCGTAAAAGCCTATTTGTCGATGTCAAAATTTAAGACCCACATCTAAGAAGAGAGAAAAAGAGAGAGACTCCCCTATGATGATGAACCCTAGCACGTCAAACAACGCCCATGCCTCCGTATTAAGTACGCTTTCGCCCTATCAAGCCCTTACTATTATTGACAATCTAAAAGAACAACACGCCATTTACAAGCAAGTGCAAGATGTTCTGCTTCAAAAAAAAGTCAGCATCCTGAAACAAGCCGTAACCGACTTCCCTGAACAGGATAAATCCCTAAAAGCCTACCGCAAACAGCTAGATGCTTTTGAGCAAAAACGCTTGAATCTGCTCCATGAGTTTTGGCCGAATGCCCTAGAACCTGTTCACGCCAAAATGATGATTCTGGCGATGCCTGAAGATCAACGACAAATCTTTAATCAAGTGCGTAGTGAACTGAAATACACCCTTGATCAAGTGGCGAGCTTGCAAGCGGAAACGCAGGCTCTTTTAAATGCGTCGTTGGATTGGGTGAGCCAAAGTATGGCGTGGGTGAAGCATCACATTCAATCCGAAAAAAAGGAATTGACTTACACCGCCAAAGGCACGACCAAAGGCAGTAAAACCATTAGTACCATGCAAAAGCAAATATAAGCCTTTCCCTTCTACTAAGCTCCTTCCTAAGGGAGGAGAAATAAGACTAAAAAGACTATAAAAAATTCAAGGACAAGAGAGAGAAAAGAGAATTCCCCATGATGATGAGTACCATGCCCACTTTTATCGGATTCAGCGGGGCTCAACGTGCCTTACTGACCGCTCAAACCGCTTTAAATACCGTGAATCACAACGTCTCAAATGCCAACGTCGAAGGCTACACCAAGCAACGTGTCGATATGGCAACCGAACGTCCGATTAGTAATCCTTCCTTAGGCAGCAGTAACGGATTGTTCCCGATTGGGCAAGGGGTGAAGGTAACAGGCATTACCCAACTGCGGAATAGTTTTTTAGATCGCCAAGTGCGTAAAGAAGTCGCCATTTTTGGAGAAGTGGATACCGCTCATACCGCCTTAAAACAACTGGAAGCTATTGTGGGAGAACCCTCGTTTTCAGGCTTGGCGAATGGCATTAAAGCCATGTTTGATTCCATTTCAGCGATGCGTAATAATCCTCAAAGTTTGGCGGCTCGAACGTCGTTCATTCAACAAAGTCGAGACATGGTCAATATCTTTGCCCAACAGGGACGACAACTCCTAGACATGCACAAAAACCTGGTGGGAACGAGTACCCCTAGCTCATGGGGAAATAGTCAGCTCGGTATTCGTGTAACGGATGTCAACGAAAAGCTCGCCACCATTGCGGATTTAAACCGTCAAATTGGCGTAGTAGTCTCTGCTGGAGCCATGCCGAATGACTTGCTGGATAAGCGTAATTTGTTAGTGGAAAAGGTCAGTGAACTGATTGATGTAACCGTTACCGAAAAGCCCAACCAGCAGATTGATATTAGTATTGGGGGGCAACTCGTCCTTAAAAGCGGTGCGGTAATTGATACGCTAAGTCTTGTGGCGAGTACCGCTGCCAACGCCGATCGCATTCCCGCTCGCCTGACCACGACCACAGGATCCGTAGATATTACGGATGCCATTACCGCTGGCGAGATTAAAGGTGTTTTGGATGTCGCAGGTAATAACACCACCATTAAAAACGTGTACAGTACCTTTAAAGATTTATCGAACTTACTAGAAACGCTTTCAGATCAGTTTAACGCCTTGCAGTCCACAGGGAGAGATCTAACAGGGACGCTCAATAGCACAGGGGCGTTCAGCAAACTCTACACGACAGATCCGTCTTACACGACAGGCCCTCGATTGATGTTTATTAAGGTGAATACCGCTTTTGACGGCAATATGAACCGTATTGCCTTGGCAAATGATGATCCCACCGCTCCCGGTAACTTTGCAGGGGTGGGGGATTCACGCAATGCGGCGGCAATGGTCGCCTTAAAGCAACAAACCTTTGCAGGCTTGAATGGCAATAGTTTTGAGACCTTTCATCAGAATATGGTGTCGGCGTTGGGGACGGACTCTAAGAGTTATGACGACAGGCAAAAAAGTCAGGAGACTTTGTTGACGCAACTGGAAGGCACTCGGAAGAGCGTTTCGGGAGTGAATACGGATGAAGAGGCGTTGGACTTGATTAAGTATCAGCGGATGTTTGAAGCCTCGTCTCGGATTGTGCAGACGTATAGCCAAATCTACGCCAGCATCATCGGGATGTTAGGGTAGGGTTTTATTTCGTTTCCTTATTTGCACGATATGTGATATACTTAACTTGTTATAATGGTGTTCAGTAACAGTAGACTTTTATTTTGTATCGTACTTCTTCTAAAAAGACAATGTTGTTTAAGTTTGTATGTGTTGGTTTGGTGGCGACTTTAATCGATGCCTGTTCCTACAATTACTTAACGCATTATGTCAATATGATTCTAGCCAAAGGCATCGCCTTTGAGTTGAGCGTCGTAGTGAACTTTTTAATTTCTGCCTTTTGGAGCTTTCAATCTTCATTCCCAAACTTACTGAAACAGTTGTGGCGTTTTTCAAAGCTATACACTTTTTCCGCTTTGTTTAACATGCTTTCTAACTTCGGTATTTTTCACTTGCTTTTACAAGCGCATGTGCTTCCTAAAAACAAAGTAACGGTTTTATCGTGCTTACTGGCGACGGTATTGACGGCGAGCGTGAACTACTTGGGACAAACCTTATGGGTGTTTAAATCGAATCCTGTACTAAAAAGTGCCTAATATAATGAAGCATCAAACAATAAGCCTTGTAGACAAAATTTGCCTAACACTCAAACAGCCTTTGTATTTTCTTTTCGCATCTGCTATGACCCTTCGTTTTTTGACTTTTGGGATTCCGCCTCTATTTGATACCACAGAATCTCGTTATGCGAATATGGTGCAACATTTTTTATTGCGGAATGATTGGTTAGTTCCGTATAGTCCTACGTTTCATTTGCCTTTTTTAGGGAAGCCTCCCTTTGTGTTTTGGTTAGAAGGCATGAGCTTATTGTGTTTTAAAGATGCCGAATGGGCATTACGTTTTCCTAGTTTTGTGGGGATGCTAGTGGCTTTAATATCCACCTATTACTTAGGAAGGCATTTATACAATAAATCCGTTGGATTTTTAGCGGTTCTCATACTTCTTTCTTGTGGCTTTTTTAATTTTATGGGAAGCACCGTTGCCTTAGATATGTGGGTGGCGGCAAGCGTGTCGCTTTCCTTTTTAGCACTCAGTCATTTGTTGGATATGAGGCAAGAGGCTAAAGCATCTCCGCCTAGCGAATCAGCTTCTGTGGCGTGGCATTTTGTACTCATGGCAGGACTTGTGATCGGTTTTATGACGAAAGGTTTGCTACCGTTCGTGATGATTTTTGCTCCTGTACTCGTCTGGCTTTTGTTGACGCAACGATTATTTCTTTTAAAACGGGTGGCATGGCACTGGATTGCCTTAGGTGTCTTATGTGTCGTTTCGCCTTGGTTGATTGCCGTACAAGCAAGGCATCCTGATTTTCTGCACTATTTTTTTATACAAGAACATTTCCTACGCTATGTGAGTTCTGACTATGGAGATCGGTATGGCGGGCCTCATATTCAACCTTATGGGACGAGCCTTTGGTATTTTTTACTTGCTTTTTTACCTGCTTCACTGCTTTTAGTGGTGGAAGCTCCCCAGTGGATTAAACATGCCTTTGGGAGACTTCAAGAAAAATCTATCTTGTCCAATATTTTTCATCAAATGAGGCAAGATCCTGTCCGCACCTTTCTGTGGACGGCGACTTTATTCCCCCCTTTATTTTTTGCAGTCGCCAAATCGTTATTAGTTACCTATATTATTACGGCACTTGCCCCTGCTTCTCTTTTGATGGCGGTGTTTTTAAGTCAAAAAATGAATGTTTTGAAAGCTCAACGTTTGGGACTCGCTCTTGCCACAATAATTACCCTCTCAATTGCGTTATGGAATTGGACATGGTTGTTTCCCTCTTTCACGCAAAACCCTCTATTCGGACAAATGCTTTATCCTGATTACAGAAGTGCAAGGACGCTGATGCAACAGATGTACACGCAAAATCCGACTCTCTTAACGCTACCTATTTATGCGTGGCAACGACACGCTCCATTTTCATGGATGTTTTACCTACAAGAACCTGAAGTTGAAAAAGCGAAAACGCTTTGGTGGCAGGGTCAATCTTATACGCCTACCCCAATCAGTCAACAAGAACCTAATATGATACAAACGATTCAGGAATTAAAGCAAATTCAAACGCCTTTTTTATTGTATACTCAGGAAAAAGATAAGGATAGTTTTGAACACTTATCAAAAGAATGGCCTTCGCACTTAAAAAAACACGACCTTTTTAAGCAAAAAAAAGGAGGCACACTCTCGTTAATTACATCTTCAAAATACGAAGCGTTGTGATGGAGAATCCTCATGCCCAACTCTTTAAAAGAAAAATCGACTCCTTTTTTAGAGAATGTGCCTCTTACGTTTGGTGAAGTTAAAATTTTCTTATCTGTCGTGATACCTGCGTATAATGAAGAAAAGCGTTTACCTCCCACCCTTGAACATCTCATTCATTATTTTGATTCAAAATCCTATCGGGTAGAAATTATCGTTGTCGATGACGGAAGCCAAGATCAAACTCGATCCGTTGTAAAGGATTTTCAAAATAAAGTTCCTTATTTACATCTTATTGAACACCCTCATAACAGAGGGAAAGGGGCTTGTCTTCAAACAGGATTTCAGTATGCACACGGACGTTATGCGTTGATGTATGATGCCGATATGGCTGTTCCTATACAAACTTTAGATGAATGGCTTCGTGAACCCGTTACAGTGGAACATATTATCATCGGCTCTCGGAATGCGGTAGAAGAGGGTGTGATTCGTCGTTTTAATCCTATAAGACGTTTCGTGAGTCTCGTGTTTCAAAAAATTTCTCAATGGCTTGTGCCTCAGATTCAAGACACCCAATGTGGATTCAAGCTTTTCCCTGAAAAGATATATCATCTTTTGGCGAGCTTGCAAAAAGAACACGGCTTTTCGGTCGACTTAGAATATCTTATGTTGGCACAACGCTATCAGTTTACAATCGAAGAACGAGGGGTCTCTTGGGAAAATAGGGCAGGTTCTAAAGTGAATATATTAACAGATTCTTGGAAAATGCTTTATGCTATTTTTAGAATAAAGTGGCGTAGTATGCGAAGAGTCTATGATTAAACTATCAACGCCTGATCTTAGAATAGGTGAAGGGGTGTTGTCTCTTGACTAGAGCTTGCTATCCCCTCGATTCGTCCACAAAAACCGCAAAAGCGACGGACGCAAAAGCTAGCACCGCAGCTCTTGCCAGTGCCACAGCGAAAGCCGCCCTTCCTTCCTCTTTAGCTGAATTAAGACGACGTAAGTACGTTTATTCAAATAATGCAAAAAGCGACTGCAACAAGTCAAAGTACTTGTTGCAGTTGTGTTTATAAAGTATAGTCGATTAAATATATTCCCGCACAGTGTCTATACTTTGTCGCTACGATGATTTTGTTCAGTCATGTAGGTCTATCTACACTCTTTCACAAAATAATCTAAGCTCCTCGTCTAATCTACCGTGCAGGAATATATTTAATCGACTATAGTTTGGATGTGATTAGCAGTGTCGTGTCTCTTTGCCCCAGCTGTCATAGAATGGTGGATTATGCCGAAAGTGAAACAAAAAAAGAGGCGTTACACTTTTTGCTGGATGAACGTCAAGCCCTTTTAAAACAACAAGGCTTAGAGGTGGAACTCAACGAGCTAATACAATGCTATGCTTGAGAGTATCGATTGTGAACGGCATCCGCTTTAATTTTGATCGGGGGCGTTTATCAATCGGTGGGTTTATTGTATACTGATAATAGTTTTGAAGAAGCTCAATTATAAGGAATCGTTGTAGTGTATAAAATACTTTCTCTTTTTACTGGAGCAGGAGGTATGGATATTGGCTTTCATGGTGATTTTTATTACCTTGAACAGTTTTATCCTAAACTACCCTTTAAAACTGTTTTTGCGACAGACTATAATCAGGAAGCGATTCAGTCTTTAGAATACAATACCCAATACTTTGATTCTAAGACCATTAAAAAACATGCCGATATAACAGAACTATCTATTTTAGATGTTCAACAAAAAGTTGGAGAAGTGGATGTTATTCTAGGCGGTTTTCCGTGTGTTACTTTTTCGGTGGTAGGTAAACAGGCAGGTATTGAAGACGGTAAAAATGGGCAACTTTACGAAAAATTTGCTCAATATGTTGAGACATTTAAGCCCAAAGTATTTGTTGCCGAAAATGTGAAGGGGATTCTTTCTGCGAATAAGGGTGAAGCGATTAAAATTATTGAAAAACGTTTTAATCTGGAAGGTTATAAATTAGAATATCGCCTCGTTAATTTTGCGGATTATGGTGTGCCACAACTCAGAGAACGTGTGGTTTTTGTAGGAACTCGTTTAGATTTAAAGGGAAACTTTAATTTCCCTGAACCTTCTCATAAAAATAACCATATCACTGTAGAAGAAGCCTTTAAAAATCTACATCAGACTTTACCCAATAATGAACACTTAAAACAACTGAAGAGAACTCAAGAAATTATTGCCGCTATCCCTGAAGGAGGAAATCACTTAGATTTGCCTCCTGAACTCAAAGTAAAAGGTTTGATGTCTAACATCTATAGACGCTTGGACTCTAAAAAGCCTTCTTATACCTTAATTGCATCAGGTGGGGGGGGGACTTGGGGCTACCATTATGCGGAAGCCCGAGCCTTAACCAATAGAGAGCGTGCTAGAATACAAGGCTTCCCTGATGATTATGTCTTTCAAGGTAGTACCACAGAAGTACGTCGTCAAATAGGAAATGCAGTACCACCTGTAGGGATTTATCCGTTTGCCAAATCAGTCAGTCGATTTCTCCAAGAGTCCGAAAGGGAGTCTTGCGAAAGTAGGAACGTCTCAAAAGAGCCTGTTTTAGCAAAATCAATGGCATAATGGTTTGAATCTAATTTGGTTATTTTAACAGAATCCACCCCTATTGAATCTAAATACGCTCGGGTAATGGGTTGAGGGTTAAGAGGATTTCTCTTAAAAACCTCATCAAGTAACCATTCCCCTAGTGCTGTATTGGGATCACTCATTAAGGCTTTAGAATTATCTTGACATAATTTACTGGATATAAAGCTATTATTGGGTAATTGTAGTTGAAAAGAAGTCTCACGACTTGGAAAAAAGTCTGGTTTTAATTGATGAATCACTTTCGGTACAGGAATGTAAACTTCACGATAACTACGTTTACGTCCGCCAGCACACCATTGGTTTAATGCGGATTTTTCTTGTACTTCCCCATATTGTTTAATATGCGTTGAATATAAAGGAAGGTATAGCTCATCCAACCTTTTAATAGAGGTAGAGGTGAGTATAGCAGAGTATTCAGACTTTTCAAAACATTGTTCTAAAAAAGCGAGTGGACGTTCAAGGACTTCAACTTCAAGTGTCTCAAGGGCTTCCACAGAATCGAATCGCATTTGTAAAACACTCTTTGAACGATTGAAATTGTACTCTTTTAAACCGTCTGTAAAAATGAGAGAGCGTTCATCACTTTTTTTGACTTTTAGAGAAGCTGTATGGATGACAGGCATTTCTTGTTCAAAAATTGAAAAAGCCTTAGTCGTCTTGGTGATGTAATGATAAATAAGACGCTCCAAGCCATACTGTGCTTGCGTAAGGCGAATACGTTCATTACGAGCTTCGGATAAGTATCTCATCAAATCGAGATCGTCCAAATCTTTATAAAACTTGCGAGCGGCGTTAAATTCGGCAATTTTTTGATAACACGAGTTTTGATGCAGGAACGTTTTAATGCCCACACCAAGCCCATTGATGTTGGCATCAGATGTGCTATCATCTCGTGATGTGTTATACGCCTGAAAGGCTTCGCAAAAAACGATTTCAGAGACTCGTGAATCTAAATACAAATTGCCACTGGTTGTAAAAAGACGACTCAATTTCCCCATAATCGTCAAATAATGTTTATAACGCTTTCGTGTTTCTTCAGGTTGTTTGGTGTAAAACATGTCTAGCACCCCTCACCCCTGTGTTACGGCGGTGTGGCAGCGGGTGCAAAGGTGGGGGTGATCCGTATAAGCCCCGACGCTTTCCTTATACTGCCAGCATCGTTGGCACTTGTCGCCTGTCGCCCTCACAATAAACAACCGATACTCCCCCTCTTCCTCCGACTCCGCCAAAACAGCACGATTCGTGTACATCGCCTCCGCTTCAGACGCTTGAACCCACTCCACGCCTGACACCAAAAAGAGCATCTCCAGCATGTCTGTATTCAGGGTTTTGAGGAAATCCCAGTTGGCACTCAAGGGCTGAATCATCACGCCTGCTTCCAGCGAAGAACCAATCTCTTCTTGCGATCGTGCCTCTTCAAGCCCTGCATTGATGCTTTCACGCAACATCAACAAGGCTTCAAAGGAACGGCTTTCCGCTTCAGGGAGCGTCCATTCCGCAGGCAAATCAGGCCAGCCCGCGAGTAGAATTGAAACAGGTACGCCACCCTCTAAGCCGAAATCAGGCTTCTGTTCATCAGGCCAATGACTCCAAATATCTTCCGCCATGTGGGGCATCACAGGGATAATCACACGGCTTAAGGTGCTTAAAATGTGATACAACACGCTTTGAATCGCCAAACGACGAGGGTCTTTAACGTCGTTGCAATACAGCACATCTTTCACGACATCAAAATAAAGCGACGACAACTCCACCACGCACAAGTTTTGCAGTAACTGATAAAAACGATGAAACTCATAGCGTTCAAAGGCCTGTTCAAGGGCTTCGGTTACCAGTTTTAAACGATGCAAAACGTAAGTATCCAAGGGACTCAACTGCTCATACGGCACGAGTTCGCTTTGAGGCTGAAACCCATTGAGATTCCCAATCAAGAAGCGACAGGTATTGCGGATTTTACGATAAATATCCCCGAGTTGCTTGAGCGTTCCGCCCCCAATTTTCACATCGTTGGTGTAGTCCACCGATGCCACCCAAAGGCGAAGGACATCCGCCCCATACTCACGCATGACGGTGTTGGGGTCAATCACATTGCCTAAGGATTTACTCATTTTGCGTCCGTTTTCATCCAAGACGAAACCATGTGTTAAAACCGCCTTGTAGGGTGCTTTTTCCCTTAGCATCACACTTGTCAACAAAGACGACTGAAACCAGCCTCGATGCTGATCGCTCCCTTCGAGGTAGAGATCTGCAGGCAAGCCCCCTAGCTCTTCTTGACGAGCCTCGACCACAGCGGTATGGCTCACCCCTGAATCGAACCACACATCCATGACATCCGCTTCTTTTTTAAAGGTGGTATTGCCACAGTTGGAACAGCTTAAACGCCCTTGAATGAAATGTTCGGCGTCATATTTTTCCCACGCATCACTGCTTTCTTGACGAAAAACCTCCGCCACCCAAGCGGTGGTTTCTTGCGTGAGATGCACGGTGCCACATTTTTCACAATAAAAGGCAGGAATCGGTACACCCCACACCCGTTGACGACTAATACACCACTCAGGGCGGTTGGCAACCATGGTGGTGATGCGAGACTCACCACGAGCAGGAATCCACTGCACGTCTTTAATTTCAGCAAGAGCGGTGTCTCGAAAGGCATCGACTTGAATGAACCACTGCTCGGTGGCTCTAAAAATCACAGGGGCATGACTCCGCCAACTATGGGGATAACTATGCTTAAACGTCCCGTTCCAAATCAAGCACTGATGCTCTTTCATTAAGTCTAATAAAATCCAGTTGGCTTTTTCGTAAAAAATACCTACGACTGCTTCAGGGATGCCCACTTCCGCTTTGAATTTCCCTTGCTCATCCACAGGCGAAATAATGGGAAGGGGAGTCTCTTTTAGCTCATTTCGGTTGTATTGCTTCACCGCAAAGAAGTCATCGGGGCCATGCCCTGGCGCAATGTGAACGATGCCTGTTCCAGCATCCGTGCTTACAAAATCTGCCGAAAGGACGACCGAATCCCGCTCCACAAAAGGATGCCGAACGACTAATCCTTTTAGCACATCCCCTTTAAAAGTGGCGATTGGCGTTAAAAATTGCCCTTCAGCTACCGCAAATTTAGAAGCTAATACCTCTAATAAATCCACCGCCACGACGCATTTGCCGTGCGTTAAGGTATTCACCACCGCATAATCGACGTGTTCATGCACGGCTAACGCCACGTTAGAAGGCATCGTCCAAGGGGTGGTCGTCCAAATGACTAACGACGCATCGCTTAAAGCCTCCACGAGTTCATCAGGCACAGCTTGCCCGAATCGTTTCTCAAGCGTCAGGAGCTTAAACGCCACATAAATACTATGACTTTCATGATCTTCATATTCGATTTCGGCTTCCGCCATTGCGGATTCACTGATCGGACACCAGTAAACAGGTTTTAATCCCTTATAAACGTAGCCTTTTTCAACCATTTTCGCAAAAAGTTCAATTTGCTTGGCTTCAAACTCCGCGTCAATCGTAATATAGGGCTTGTCCCAATTGCCCATCACACCTAAGCGTTTGAAGTTGGTTTCCTGCCCCTTTAGGTTTGCTAAGGCAAAGGATCGGCATTTTTCACGCAATTCAAGTGAAGAGACGGCTCGTCTGCCGCCTTTGATTTTCTTTTCCACGGCGGCTTCAATGGGTAAGCCGTGTCCGTCGTATCCTGGTACATAGGGGGCATAATAGCCTTTTTGGGTCTTATAACGCACGACAATATCTTTTAAAATTTTATTTAAAGCGGTGCCGATGTGGATTTTATCGCTGGACAAATAGGGGGGACCGTCATGCAAGATGAATCGTTTGTTTTTGTCTTTAGACGCTAGATTTTGTTCATAAACGGCTTCTTCCTCCCAAAAGGCTTGGATTTCAGGCTCACGAGTCGCTGCCCCTGCACGCATGGGGAAGCTGGTTTGAGGAAGGCTTAAAGAATCTTTATAGTTTACATCTTGCATCACAACAGGGGATTTCCTTACAACTATTTTAGGATACGCACTTCTTCAATTTCTCATAAAAAGGGGGGAATGGCAAGAATCGCTCCATGAAAGGCACGACATCTCTTTTTTCAAAAATTGTCAAAATAAACATGACAGGTTTTCAATTTTAGTTTATACTATGTAACATAGTGAAACATAAATGAATAAGGTGATGTTAATTAAGTCTTATGCTCTGTATCAATAAATGAGTTTTATAGATATAAAATTAAAATCCAGGCGTATCAAGCCTCACGTTGTTTAAGTTATCTTTCACCAGTTTTGAATTAGGGTTAAGTTCCATTGTTTAAGGGATGCAGAAATAAGGCGAATGCCTTCATTCTGTTTAGAAAGGCTCTTAAGCACTTGCGATTAAAAACCATGCACTGTTATGCTTTAATTAAATGAGATAGGATTTAGAACATTATGTTGCATTCACTCGATGAATTAGACACGCCCGAAGAAACCAGCCGTTCGGAACGTATTTTAATTGTGGATGATGAAGTCAGTATTCGTCGAATCCTAGAAACTCGCTTTAAGATGCTAGGCTTTGATACCGCTTCCGCAGGGGATGGGGAAGAAGCACTTCATATGTTTGAACGCTTTAATCCTGATATTGTGGTCTTGGATATTATGATGCCCAAAATTGATGGGTATGGGGTTACCAAGCACATCCGTAGCCATAGCGATACCCCGATTATCTTGCTCACCGCTTTAGGTGATGTGGGAGAACGCATTCAAGGGCTTGAACTCGGGGCGGATGATTACGTCGTCAAACCCTTCAGTCCGAAAGAGTTAGAAGCTCGTGTGAAAACCATTTTAAGACGTGTGAACGCACATCCTATCCCTAATGCGTCGTGTGGAACTGAGGTGTTGTCTGAAAATGGGACTGTTTCATCTACTAATGCAAACGGCTTAGGGATTATACAGATTGCGGGTGTCAAAATTGATTTTGTGAAGCGTCAAGTGTTTCGCCAAAATGAACGAATTCGTTTAACAGGTATGGAGTTTTGCTTGCTTGAGTTGCTTGCGTCTCATTCAGGACAACCCTTTAGCCGAGCCGATATTCTTCAGCATGTGTGGAACTATCCTTCCGATCAGCGGATTGATACTCGGGTGGTGGATGTGCATGTGAGTCGTTTGCGTGAAAAGTTGGAGTTGGATAAAGCGAATCCTGAACTCATTTTAACGGCTCGTGGGATTGGCTATATGTTTCAAAAACTCTAGTTTGTGCTATACTCCTTTTGTGGTGTTGAACGCTTTGTTCTATTTATTGTGAAGGAATTGAGTATGAATCGTCAAGGTGCGGACAAAAACTTATTGATTCTGTTTCCCCTTATTTTTATTGCCGTTATGGTCGTATTTATGCTTTTGGTGTGGGCATTTCAAAAGTATGTAATGCCGTTATTTGCATAGAAGCGTTTTAGTTTTTCAACGACAATTATCAAACGTCCCCCTTCCTAAAATAATACTGGAAATGCTTTATGTTTTTACTTAAACTGCTTACCACGCTCTTTAAACCGTTCATGTTGCTTGCTTCTACTTTTTACAAGCTCATGAATGCAGGTGAAAAACTGCTTTCTATTTTAGGAGGTCTCTGTTTCTTGTTGGCTTTGTGGAAGTCGCCTCGATTATTTTGGCTAGGCTTAGCGGTCGTTTTCTTGGGGAAATCGCTTAAGCGTCATGCCACGCCTGAAAATTGGCAAACGCATGGTCGTCCTGCCCTTAAAAAAGGGTTGCTTACGGTGATGGATTCTGTTTTATAAATTCTCTCGGAATCATCCCTTTAAGTACATATCGTCATTCTGAACGCATGTGAAGAATCTCCTAAGCTGGAAAGCGAATCCAATTAAGAGGATTGCCACGCCTAACGGCTCGCAATGACGACATAATTCTATTATGTACTTGTGGGGATTATTCCGAATTCTCTAATCAAGCGAAAGAATGTCTTTTAAGTCGTCAAAACTGATTTTCTTACTAATGGAACGATCCGCTGAAATGACGCTATCGACTAAATCTCGCTTCTGTGATTTTAACTGCATGATTCGCTCTTCTACGGTACTGCGTGCAATCAAACGATACACAAAGACGCTCTTGGTTTGCCCAATACGGTGAACCCGATCGGTGGCTTGATCTTCTGCGGCGGGATTCCACCACGGATCGTAATGCACCACCATATCCGCCCCTGTTAGGTTTAAGCCTGTGCCTCCTGCTTTTAAGGAGACTAAAAAGACTTTAATCGATTCATCCTGATTAAAGCGATCCACCCGATCTTGACGATCTTCGGTTTTGGTTTGCCCTGTGAGAATCTCGTAGCGAATCCCTTTTTGTTTGAGCCAGTTTTCCGCAATTTTAAGCATCTGCACAAATTGACTAAACAATAGAATGCGATGCCCATTTTCAATGGCATTTTCCAACAATTCTTTTAAGAGTTCAAACTTGCCTGATTCGTGCAAGCCCCCTGACAATTCATTCCCCACTAATGAGGAATGGTTACACACTTGACGAAGCTTAGTCAACGCCGCAAAAACATGTTGCTGGTTGATTTTACCGCCTTTGGCAATGGCTTCTTCCATGAGTTCTTCTCGGGCTTTTTCCAGGACATCCAAGTACAGCTGGCGTTGATTATCCGTTAAATCGCAATACAGCACTTGTTCCATTTTAGGCGGTAAATCTTTCAAAACATCTCGCTTCATACGACGCAAAATAAAGGGAGACACCTGCTTCTTGAGTCGATGCCCCATATCCAAATTACCACGCTCTTCAATGGGTTGAATGTAGCGACGACGAAAATCGTCAAAATCTTCCAAAAATCCCGGCATTAAAAAGTCAAAGACGCTCCACAGTTCGCTGAGGCGATTTTCAATCGGGGTGCCAGAAAGAGCAATACGGTGCTGAGACTGCAACATCTTCGCCGCCACTGCGGTTTGAGAGGTCATGTTTTTAATGTTTTGCGATTCATCTAAAATCGCAAAACGGAAGGCATAATCCTTAATCGCATTGATGTCTCGTCTTAAAATGGCGTAACTGGTAATGACAATATCCGCTTCTTTGATTTTTTGATAATGGTCGTAACGATCTGTGCCTGTTAAGTCAATGACGTTTAAATCAGGGGTAAAACGCCCGATTTCATTTTGCCAGTTACGCACGAGTGTCGTAGGGCAAACAATAATAGAAGGGAATTGTCCGTGCTTATTGCGTGCTTGTTGTACGGCAACCAGTGCTTGCAAGGTTTTACCTAAGCCCATGTCATCTGCCAAAATGCCGTTCAGCCCGTAAGAATACAGGAACCACAACCACTGAAAGCCTCGTTCTTGATACGGACGCAGAGATGCCTGCACGTTTTCAGGGACGTTTAATTCTTCCATGGGTTTGCCTGCGGTCATAATATCCCAAAAGCGTTGGAACTTTTTGGACATATCCAGCTTGACTTTGGCATCCGTCAGCTCCATGAGCAAACCTGCTTTATAGGTGGGGATTTTATAAAAATCGGTTTCAAGCGTTTCAGGTTCAAAGGCTTGAATCGTTCGTCCTACCGCCAGTAGCGTATGCAAGGGAACTTCCACGAAACCTGTTCCCTGTATGTAAAAATACTTCTTGCCCGCCACCATTTGCTTCTGCACTTCCGTCATGGAAATGACCTTATTCCCGAGGCGTGCTTCCAAACGCAAGGTGAAAAACGTAACCGACTCATCAAACTCAAGACGTGCCACAATTTGCAAGGGATGCCGAGACGCTTGCAAAAGCGACATATCCTGCGGATTCAACATGTTGATATTCCAGCCTTCTTTTTCCCAACGGGGCAAATACACGTTGTATAAATCCACCGCTTCATCGCCTTCTGCCATTAAAGCATCTGCCGGCATGAGTTGAGAAGAGGCTCGATTCACACGCTCATACGCCGATTCTTCAAAATCAAAGTGTCGTTTATGCCACGTCGTCTTATTCTTCTTTTTATTGGTAGACGCCAAATAAGGGGCTTGTTTTGTTTTTTTAGAATACGCAATGCGTGTTTTGTCATAATTAAAGTGCAGTACCAAGCGAAGACGCATGGCAGCTTGATCCAACATCTCAATGTTCAGGGACGGTGTAGGGAGATTCGACATTTTTTTCAGAGCATCCGCCACGTTACTATCGTCAATCGGGAGCAACTTCCGCAAGTTCGGCAAGACTTCAAAGAGAAAAGGCCCACAGTCTTGCATCGGGACATCCGTAAACGTGCCACGTTTTAAGGCTTTCGGGAGCTTACCCAAAACGGGCAGGACGGGATAAATTCGCTGCAAGTGCTTGCCCCAACTCGCTTGTGGATCAAGCAGTTCCAACTCTTCTAGGGGCAGGACTTGCAAGGCATTTTTCGTGGTATGACTGACGCTTAAGTCCAGTTCGGAGGCGAATTGACACCAGTGCATCGCAAGGGTGATTTGTCCATTCGTGTTTTGGTTGATTTCCAGTAACGGCGTAAGGGGCAAGGCTTCAACAGCGAGACGCATCCCACGTTCATCTACGACTTCTTCGCAATGACTCAAGGTTTCAAACAAGTCGGGGAACGCCTCAAACGGCACCAGCATCCAGCCGTTATTGGTTACTTGGGTAATACGGTGCTTTTCTAAAAACTGCAGTACGGCAATATCACGTCGTCCTTCAGGGACTTGCGTCCACGGCGTGCCGTCAGGATATTCCGCTGTCATCGCTCGACGCAAGAGCTTGGCAGGATTTGCCGTCCACGCATCTCGTTCACGCTCAATCAAGCGTACACCAATGCCTTTGGACTTATTGTAGCCCATGTGAAGCTGTATTTTTAAAATCCCCATGGGGTGCTTAATGGGTCGTAAATCTGCTTCTTCTTCAGGCAAGTTCCAGTACACTTCCCATAAACGTTGTTCTGAAATACTTAAAGCCACCGCTACCGCATGTTTACACCATTTATCTTCAATGGCACAATTACACTTGGGTTCAATGCCTGCGGTGTTAAAGTGCATTTCAGTGGTGTAGCTGGATTTAAAATTCCCCTTGACTTTCGCCACAATACCAAAGGGTTCTAAATCCATACCCAGCACTTTATTGCCAGCCAAATGCGTTTCAACCCCACGTCGCCAATTGCCTGCCTTGCTTTGATTTTTAATCCACGCATAGGAAATATGAGGAATCGGCTCTTTCGGCAGATTTTGTTTTTTTTGTGAGACTTGGGCTAAATTCACGCCTTGCGATTTAGGCTTTTTATTTTTGGAGGAAGCACTTTGCTTGCCTTGTTTTTGCGTTTTGGTCGTCGGTGCGGATTGCGTCGCACGTTGTGAATGTGAAGAGGCAGATTTGGGCATAGCGTTTAAGGTGTCGCCTTCTAGTGCAATAAAAAATAAAACGTGTGTTGAGAAAATTTTGCTGAGAAAGAGCGTCTGAAGGTTACGCCTTCGCCAAAGCCTTACTCAATAAAATCTCAAAATAATACAGATTATTAACCTGACAAACAACGCATCTGCATAAACCACAATTTAGCATTGTTAAAGTGAGAATACTAAAATATCTTCAAATAATCCTTAATTTTAATTGTAACACACTCTAAAAAGAAAATGCTAGCTCTTTTTTCAAAATTTAGACCTCAAACGCAAAAATTTCAGTTGGCTGATCGACTCCTTGAAAGGAGAGTGAAACGTCTTGCCCGAAAATGCCAAACGCATCGCCTGCTTTGAGCGTTTCGCCATTTACTTCGACGACTCCTGTGGCGACGTGAAACCAAAAACGTTGATGAGACTTCACCTCAAAGTCGATACCTTCGTTTGCCTCTAAACTCGTGCCGTAAATGCGGGCTTCTTGATAAATCTGTAACGACTGTGCTTCACCTGTACGAGACACAAGCAGCCACCACCGCCCCCTTTTTTCTTCTGCCGTAAAATAGCGTTCATCGTAAGAAGGTGTCAAACCTTGTACGTTTGGAAAAATCCAAATTTGCAGGAGGTGCAAAGGGTTTGTATCAGACGGGTTCCATTCACTATGACGAATGCTTGTGCCTGCACTCATCACTTGAACACCGCCTGCTTTTATAGTCTATTAAAGATGTTTCCGAACAGTAGACTAGACGAGGAGCTTAGATTATTTTGTGAAAAAGTTTAGAAAATGTGTAGATAGACCTACATGACTGAACAAAATCATCGTAGCGACAACGTATAGACGCTCTACAAGAAATTATGGAGGCGACTATATCCTAAATTTTTGCTAGCCATTCGTTGTTTTTCTGTTATGATGTTTTTGTTTTAAAAAGATCCAGCAAAGCAAAAGAGTGCCGTATATGTCTAATGCCAATTCACACCATAAACCGAACCGTTTTCACTTGAGTTTAACCACACAGATTTTAATAGGGCTTGTGATTGGGCTGAGTATCGGGATTTTTATCCCCGATTTAGGGATGAAGCTCAAGCCTTTTTCAGATTTATTCCTGCGTATGATTAAAATGCTGATTGCCCCTTTGTTGATTTCTTCTCTAATTGTGGGTATTGCAGGAGCAGGGGATACCAAAAAAGTAGGCACGCTGGGTTTAAAAACCATTATCTATTTTGAAATTGCCACCACCTTGGCTTTGGTGATTGGTTTGGGGGTAGCGAATTGGCTCAAACCAGGTGCTGGCGTTGTACTTCAAGCCAACTCAAAAAATATGACCGATTTGGCGACTATTGCTCAAAATACACATGTCATGGCAGAACATGGGTTTATGGATAGCATACTGCACATGGTACCCACTAGCATTATAGAGGCTATGGCGACAGGTAACGTCTTGCAGATGGTGGTGTTTAGCGTCTTTTTTGCCTTAGCCATTATGGCAGCAGGCGATAAGGGAAAACCTGTTCTCAACGGCTTGGCGAGTTTAAGTGAAATTATGTTCAAGTTCGTCGGTTATGTGATGAACTTTGCACCCATGGGAGTTTTAGCCGCGATTTCGTATGCTGTCGCCTCCAACGGCTTAGGGATTTTAGGCACTTATGCGAAACTCGCAGGGTCTTTATACTTCGCTTTATTGATTTTTGTAGGCTTGGTGTTATTGACCACTTGCCTAATTATCAAAGTCCCCTTTATGCGTATGCTTTCAGCCATTAAAGAGCCTTTCATTATTGCGTTTTCAACCGCCAATAGTGAATCCGCCTTGCCTAAAGCGATGAGTATTATGGAGCGTTTTGGCGTGCCGAAGCATATTGTTTCTTTTGTCATGCCCACAGGGTATAGCTTTAACTTAGACGGTTCCACGCTTTACTTGGCACTCGCGACTTTGTTTGTGGCTCAAATGGCAAACATTCAGCTCGATATTTGGCAACAGTTGGCGATTATGGGAACGTTGATGTTGACTTCTAAAGGGGTAGCGGCTGTCCCACGAGCAAGCCTTGTCATTTTAGCCAGTACCCTTACCATGTACGGCCTACCCATTGAAGGGGTGGCGGTTATTTTAGGAATTGATCACTTTTTAGATATGGGACGAACCTCTGTCAATTTGGTAGGTAATTGTGTCGCAACCGCCGTGGTGGCTCGTTGGGAAGGGGTATTTGATGACGCTAAAATGTTGAGTTTTGACCCAGATGATACGCCCGATCACCTGCCTGAAGCAGAGGATAGGCACCCACCTCAAATCAGTATAGGCGATGACTCGGGAAACGTTAAGAGGGAGGAGCCAAAAGAATTGAACGCTTTTGCTTCTCCCAATCAAGCCCTAAAAGTTCTCCTGCACTAAAGAACAATCGGAAAGGGGATTCTCATGGCTTTGCTTTTAGACGGTAAACAAGTGGCTCAATCCGTTTTAGCCCGTTTGACTGAAACAATCGATTCCCTACGACTTCAAGACAAGCGAATACCCCAGTTGGTGGTCATTCAAGTGGGGGAAGATGCCGCCTCTTCGGTGTACGTCCGTAAGAAAAAAGAAACCGCCGAAGCGGTAGGAATGTTTTCTCGTATTATTCACTTGCCTAATGATGTTTCTCAAGCCAGCCTATTAACTGAAATTCAACAGCTGAATGATGATGAACGTGTAGACGGTATTTTAGTGCAGTTGCCTTTGCCTAAACATATGGAAGAGCTACCTGTGCTAGAATCCATTCGCCCTGATAAAGATGTAGACGGCTTTCATCCCTTTAATGTAGGACGCTTGGCTTCAGGCTTAACGCCTTTTGCCTTACCTTGTACTCCTTCTGGCGTGATGAGTATACTTCGCTTTTATGATATTCCATTGGCAGGTCAACACGCCGTCATTGTAGGAAGATCTAACATTGTGGGCAAACCCATGGCACAATTACTTTTACAAGCCCATGCTACCGTTACGATTTGTCATAGTCGAACCCAAGACTTGGCTCATCACCTTAAGCAAGCTGATTTAGTCGTGCTGGCAGTGGGTAAACCTCAGGGTTTCACAGGCGATTTATTCAAAAAAGGGGCGATCGTCGTGGATGTTGGCATTAACCGCTTGGCGTCTGGTAAGCTGGTGGGGGATGCTGATTTTGCCAGCGTCCGAGAAATCGCCTCTGCCATTACGCCTGTTCCGGGTGGAGTGGGACCCATGACCATTGCCACCTTGCTTGAAAATACGCTTTGTTTATATTCGCAACATACTTGCTAAATCCTCCCTTCAGTAGAGCATAATGTAACAAGCGTTTAAGTTTTAACCTTTTTATACGATACACTGAATGCGTCCTATCCTATATTGAGCAAGGTCATGTGTATCCATGAAGTACTTCATCGCTCCTAAAACAATCTCTGCCTTTTCTTTAGTGGAAGCCTCTTTTGTAATTTCGATTTTGGCGATTCTTATTTTACCGATTATGATTCAGCAGGTAAAATTAAACGAAAGTAATCAATCACAAAACCTAGGTAGCCAAGCACTAACGGAATCGCAAGCCTTGGTCTCTCTTGCGGATGAGACAAAACGAAACAATTATATTGAGGATATAGCCAGTAAATTAGCGGCGCTTTCTGCAAAAGGCATCGTGGTCAGTCAAAACCTCGGTGGTGAAGCAGAAATATATAATCCTGCGAATGCGTTGAATCTCGATACTTCATTTTTGGATTCCACCACTGGTGAGTATGAGTTGCATTTAGAGACGGATGCAACAATGACATTCGGTGAAAAAACGTTTTACATGCAGACTTCTGATACGGGGAACTTTATTCCTGTTTTCAATTATGCTTGGAAATTACGAGATCGATCCTTTAATGATCTTGCCAATTTAAATGCAAATACTTCAACAAATACTTCAAGAGGATCTTTTTTAGTCAATGCCGAACTTGTTATATATCCCGTAGATTATACTCAAGTTCAGAACAATAGTAGCAGTACCGTTACGGCGAGTGCTTCGATGCCTCTTTTAAGTTTAAATAGTCTTTTTAATTTTCGAGCCAATGCCTTAATCCAAAAGGCAAAAGAAGTATCTCTACAAGCGAATCAAGTCTTACTGACGTTTACCTTTGACTTTAGTGGTGGGGCATGTCATTTCCCCGCCTCTTCTTATTATAATGAACGCCAAGGAAGAAGAGAACGCTGGGGTATGATTAACCTTATTTCTAGTGTGGATACTGATCCGTCAAGACCTGGGCGTTATTGTAGTCCTTTTTTAATGCCCAATAATACCAACAATAATGGGGCAAGTGGTACGATTACAGGATCAACGACCACCTTAAATAGTAGCGATTATGATATTTATTATAATGATGGCAGTTATCAACTCTTCTATGGGGATACGACGAATTCAAAAGTCTCTAAATTAAGTAACTTACCACTAGGTTCTCTTGCAACGGGAAGCCTGTTTTCTGGTTCCGCTCTTTTGAGTAGTACCAATTTGCCTAACACGAGTTTAACGTACTCGTTGTTAAGACCCAAGCTCGATGCAGGAGGATTATTTCTCCCCCTCACTTATACGCCCCCGACGGTGGATCCTGAGAGTTCGACATCGTATCAATTTACAAGCCCCGATGTGGGAGACGTAGACTGGCTGTCTTTAAAAGAAGTTCGATGCAATAATCAAAATTATAATGGATGGGATTCCAGTTCGAGCGATGCCTATGGAGGTCCCACAGCGGGTTCTTCATTAACCAATTATACGAAAGAGACAGGATATACAAGTTTAGATGCAGGATATACAAGTTTAGATTATTTGAATTTTCAAGCTCCTTTTAATACGAATATCTCACCAAGTTGCACCAGTCCAGATGAATCGTATTATCGGTTTTTACAGCGTGGGTTTGAAAGTAACACAGGGACACCCACTATTTTAAGTACCACTAACAAAACATGGTGGGTATTAGAAGGGGCTCGTATGCCCTTTATTGCGGATTACAGCTTGGCATCTCTACCTGCTATCGGTGCGAATAGCCTCGGCTATTTGGCGCACCCCAATGATACGATTCCAGAGCCACAACGCTGGATTTCAGGTATGGAATGGCAACGTTCTTTAGCCTTAATTACGATGTTTGAATTACTTAAGAAATCTACAGTAAATACGACCAATACCTTGTACCGAGGACTTTCCGTGGATTTAATCTCTAATCAGTCAAGTGGAAACTCACAATCAAGCGTGGATGACAATAACACAACAGGAACGATTCTTTTTAATGGGGCGGATTGGACAAAAGCGGAGTTTAATGCTATTACGAGTACAAATTTCAAAACACTGATGAAAAAACTATACAGTATCAATCGGCGTATGCCAACAGCATCGGATCGTACGCTTGCCAAAGGGAAGCAGTATCACTTGAAAGATTCTCTTGAAACGTATGCCGAAGGGCTTCGTGATGCTGCTCAACTCAAGTGTGCAGATGCAGGTAATACGAGTAGCCACTGTAACAATAAGAAAAACTGGGAGCAATATACCTATTCTAAAATGGTGAATGTGGTCTTTATTCCAGGTGAAATGTCCGCCGAAGTAAAACATGTGTGGCACAACAGTAGTTATATTAATCAATTTATATATAATTCAACTAGCACGAATGATGCCTTTGATCAGGACACCATTGTGAATGCCATCGACGATATAGGCAATAAAGCGTTTAGAAAAAAACAGGTGTATTTGTTTGTGATTCATGGCAAAGCAAAGCCTTTTTTAATCAGTCATTTCAGCAATAGGGTCATTCCCAAGTTTGAAAGAGAAGACTTTATTGCGAAGCTGGTTGTCGTCGATAATTTACAGTCTTTTGCAACCGATTATGTGCCGAATGTACTCATTCCTGAACTGACCAGTTATACCACTGGTGAAAAAACAGAGTCTAATTTCTATAATATAGGTAATGAGTAAAAATATAGTCTTTTCAATAATTTCCCGTCCAGTGTCTATACGTTTAAAACGTCTTCATCAAAGCCGTGCCAATGAGTATCGCATGAGCCAAATTTTTCATCGCTTTGGCTTCTTCAAAGGAAGCAAATCCACTGGCGGAAATAATCAGCGTGCCGTCAGGGCAAAGCGGAGCCAACTGCGTCGTCGTTTCCATTTCAATTTCAAAGGTGGATAAATTACGGTTGTTAATCAGAATAATCGGCGGACGCACGAGTAAGGCTCGTTTGAGTTCGGCTTCGTTTTGCACTTCCACCACAGGACTTAAGCCATAACTACGAATCGCTTCAAACAAGCTCACATACTCAAAATCATCGAGGCATTTCATAATGAGTAACGCTGCATCCGCTCCACTGGTAACGGCTAGTGCTACTTGGTACAAGTCGATGATGAAATCCTTGCACAGAACAGGTTTGTCTGTGAGTGTTTTCACCTGTTCCAGTAAATCAAAGCCACCGCCAAAGTAGTGAGCATCCGTCAAGACGGAAATCGCAGAACAACTTTCGTTATACGCCCCGATGATTTTCGCCACATCAGGGGTTTCTTGCAAAACCCCTGCACTCGGCGACTTGGGCTTCAATTCCCCAATGAGGTGGAGCGAATCCGTTGCTTCACGCAAGGCACGCTCAAAACGAAAGGCATCATCGTCAGGCTTGGTCTTGGCGACATCGAGCCAATAATCAATCGGCGTTTGGCGTTGCCAGTCGGCGATTTCTCTTCGTTTGTGAGCGACAATTTCATCGAGGATTGTGAACATACTGTTATCTTGTCATTTTAACCAAAATGGGAATAATCATGAGGGGATTTTCTTTTTTGTATTAAAGAGTTGACTTTCCCCTCTATCAATTTAAAATAAGCCGTTGAAACTCCACCCATTTTTGTTTGTAAAGACTTAAGCTGAGCCAAAAGTTGTTTTAAGGCTGGCACAGACATATTACCCAAACCAAGGTTACACATAATTTTATGAGTTTCAATATTTAAACCCGTACCAAGGTTGCGTCTACCAGAACGCTGTAGATTTTCAGACAAAGCAGGCTGCGAAGGAGAGAATGACGCAGGTGATTGTCTTAAGGGAGCTTGGGCTACAGGGAGAGATGTTAGGGGGAGAGAAAGTTTCATGATTTATCATCCTTTATTACATGTATTAACTAACTAAACAGAAAAATATGAGGGGGGGGATAGACAGAGAGAAATCCCCCCTAGAACCAAAAAACTAAGCATGAGCGGTGGCAGGGAGTTTAGAAGCCACATACTGGGTCAATTCCGCCAAACGGTTGGAATACCCTGTTTCATTGTCATACCACGCCCCGATTTTCACAAAGTTCCCTTCCAAGACTCTCGTCATGGTTGGATCGTAAATCGAGCTATGGGGATTCCCAATAAAATCCACCGAAACCAAAGGAGCGGACATATACTCTAAAATGCCTTTTAACGCACCATTTGCAGCGGTTTTCATGGCTTCGTTAATGGCTTCAATCGTAACAGGCTTTGTGGCTTTAAAGGTTAAATCCACAATGGAAACATCCACGGTTGGCACACGAACGGCGAAACCATCCAGTTTACCTTTCAATTCAGGCAAAACCAAACCAATCGCTTTAGCAGCTCCAGTGGAGGTGGGAATCATGCTTAAGGCAGCGGATCTCGCACGACGAGGGTCGCTGTGAGGAGCATCAATCAAGCGTTGATCACCTGTATAGCTGTGAATGGTCGTCATCAAACCATGTTCAATGCCAAAGGTCTCATGCAAGACTTTCGCCACAGGCGCCAAGCAGTTGGTGGTGCAACTGGCGTTTGAAATAATGTGATGCTGATTCGGATCGTAAGATTCGTGGTTAATGCCTACGGCAAAAGTACCGTCTTCATTGCTGGCAGGTGCGGAAATAATGACTTTCTTTGCCCCTGCTTGAATGTGAGCTTGTGCTTTTTTCGCATCGGTGAAGAAGCCTGTGCATTCAAGTACAATATCAACCCCTTCAGCCCCCCAAGGAATATCCGCTGGGTTGCGTTCGCTGTACACACGGATTTTCTTGCCGTTGACGATGATGTGCTGGTCATCGTGAGAAACGTCCGCATCTAAAATACCGTGTGTGGAATCGTACTTCAACAAATAAGCCAACATATCGGTAGAGGTTAAATCGTTAATCGCCACCACTTCAACATCCACGTTGGGATTCGACAAAATGGCTCGCAAGGTAATGCGTCCGATACGACCAAAGCCGTTAATTCCAATTTTAGACATAATCATTTCTCCAAACTGTAAGACATAAGGTGAAGGAAACAGGTGTGATACCTATCACAAGTAAATCCTAGTACAAAGGCACTAAAAAGAAAAGCCTTTTTCGATATTTTTAAAAATCACCTTGCCAAAGTCCTTTTTGAAGGTCTTTCGCCACGATTTCAATTGCTTTCATTTGGGCTTCATGCTTGTAGTTCGGGGAATAAATCATCACCTTCGCCAGTCCCTCTTCTAAAAGCAATTCATTCACACTTTTGCCTCCTTGGGGTGTCAAGTACACCCACGCCAACGTGCGACCGTAGCGATCCCTGACCTTTTTATCAAATTCTAAATACACCGTTTTCCTATTCGTTGTGTTTTGGGTATAGGCTTTGGCTTCTAAGCCAAAGGGCTGGGGTTCTCCGCTAGGGTTACGAGAGGACTTCTTCGTTTCGGGGGTATCCACTTGCAGGAGGCGTATTTTTTCATGCGGACGCTCAATTCGACCGTTTTGGTTCAAATCGCAGGCAATGGTGTCTCCGTCGATCACGTCTAACACTTGGCAAGGGGTGCGTTGTAAAGCATGATGAGGCGTTGACGGGTTATTGTTTTGATTAGGCGTTTCAAGCACTGGCACTTGAAACGACGAGGAAGATTGCTTTGGTGAGTCGTCTTGAAACCATGTTGGCCACTCATCCGACAGAAAGAGTAGAACCGCAAGCAAAAAAATGAATAAAGCAGTGGAACGATTCAGACGTTTTTTCGCACTAATTTTCACAGCCATTGTAATGCAGCCTCTTGTTCAGCCTTTTCTTTAAACGATAGGATTACTCTTCTACGTCGTCTCGTGTACGTCGTCTCGTGTGAAGATTTTAGCATATTTTAAGTATTTGTCTATAAGGGGTATCTATAAGGGGTATAAAGTGGAGCCTTCACCTCTATTGTATTGAAACCCTCCCCCACCGATGCCACAGCGGAGACTCCTTATCAGGAGATTCTTCACCTGCGTTCAGAATAGAGCTTATACGGTAATTTTACGAAGGTAGAGTACAGCACATCCTAGATACCAAAGCCTTTCCAATGCTCGATCTTGTTTTCATATCGTAATATAGTCGATTAAATATATTCTCGCACAGTGTCTATACTTTGTCGCTACGATAATTTTGTTCAGTCATGTAGGTCTATCTACACTCCGTTCACAAAATAATCTAGGCTCCTCGTCTAGCCATCTCTACAAAAAACTCTGAAAACGACTATAAAACACTATAGAATCAAAAACCGTAGACAGAAAAAGCCTTTTAAGAGGCTTTTGAAAACCTTTCTGCACGAAATTGGATTTTCTTAAACGGCTTGTAACAAAGTATTACAGAAAATAAATTCAAACCTTTCTTCATACTTTATTAAATCACATAGGCTTCTAAATGATTTCCATAATCAACCCTAGACTTTACCACCATTTAGACTTTAGAGAAAAAACAGTAAGGACATAAGAACAATATAATGAATATGATTAACCCACAGTTTTCGGTTCCATCGCAATCTCAGTTTCAAGGGCCTTTACCTCCTTCTAGTAGTTTGGTAAATGTGTCCGCTAGTTTACAGTTGCCTCAAAGCATCAGCCGAGTCGCTTCTGCCTTATCTCGTGATTTAGCGGGTCAAATCGCTTTATTTACAGGAAACCCTGGTTTATATGCGACCGAGTATTCTTTAGCTTCCGTTATCGGAGCAGCCGTTACACCTGGATTCAGTCTTTCTTCTTGGGGTACTCCTGAGCAAGGTGG
Source organism: uncultured Vampirovibrionales bacterium (assembly GCA_964506805.1). GTDB lineage: Bacteria > Cyanobacteriota > Vampirovibrionia > Vampirovibrionales > JAJTHC01 > JAJTHC01. The sequence continues at coordinate 27,040 of CAZDMD010000002.1, forward strand.
ACTGGCAAGTAACCCAACGACAGCCAGCTTCCCTGGATTCTTCCAGCCAATTCCTACCTTCCCTTCCCTTCGTGGCGATGTGGGTACCAATTCGCAAGGTTTCCAAGACCCGCGCTTTATTCCTCAGGGCTGGGTTGGAGCTCCAAGTGGCTTTATGGGAGATATTTATGGTGGCGGTTATGTCAACCAAGCCCCACAAGGCTTTGGTCAGCCTCAAGGCTACGGTGTGCCTCAACAACAGTACGGTTATGCCCCGCAGCAACAGTATGGCTACCCGCCTCAACAACAGTATGGCTATACTCCACAGCAGGGTTATGCAGATCCTTATGCACAACAGAGCTACGGTGGGTCTTACAACCCAATGCCTTACGCACCGTACTAAATACAAAGCTCTTCCAATTAAATACACGCTCACTATTACATACAGTAATTCCGACGTCAAAATATGGCGTCGGTTTTTTTGTGGTAAGTTGTTATTATCCAATTTTTATTCAACCTAAAAAGAGGCCACAATGATGACGTTTACCCCTTATCCACAAAATCACCTCAACTGGTTGCCCGAAAAACCAAGTCGTATTGCTGTGGGCATGTCAGGTGGTGTAGACTCTTCAGCGATTGCTTTCATGCTGAAAGAAATGGGGCATGAAGTCGTGGGACTCACCGCTTGGACGCTCAATGGGCCAGGTACTTGTTGCAATGATGCCCTTGTCAATGCAGGACGGGTCTGTGAAGAGCTAGGTTGCGAATTCGATACCGTCGATTTAAGAGCGGAGTTTCATCATTATGTGATGGACTATTACGAGAAAAGTTATCAAGCAGGGGTTACACCCAACCCCTGTGTGGAGTGTAATCGTTATGTGAAGTGGGAACGCTTGGTGGATTACGCCAAAGAATCCCTCAATTGCGACTATGTGGCAACAGGACATTATTTAAGCCTATACCGTCCACAAGGAGAAGCAGGGGCGTTTCACATTCATCGAGCAATGGATGAACGCAAAGATCAAACCTATATGCTCGCCCGAGTCTTTCCGAAAGACTTGCAACATGCTATTTTCCCCTTAGGACTTTGGCAAAAAGAAGATGTTTTGACGTATGCTCGAGAACACAACATTATCCAAAAAAGCTATAAAGAAAGTGTCGATGTCTGCTTTGTGTTAGACGGACAAGCGAATTATCTTAAACAGGCGTTGGGGGTTCGATTGGGTAACATTGTGGATGTGGCAACAGGAGCCGTGCTAGGGCAACACGAAGGACATTGGCTCTATACACGAGGGCAACGCAAGGGTCTTGGTGTGGCGGCAGGTGTGCCGATTTATGTCATCAAGACGGATGCCACGACCAACACCGTGTTTGTCGGGACAAAAGAATTTTTGGAAACCTCCACTTTTAAAGTGAAACGGATGAATTGGATTCACCGCCCAACGGATGAAACGCTCGAACACGTGGCGATTAAAGTGCGTTATGCAGGGCAACCCAGTATGGGGAGGCTTCTTCAAGATCCTGATGGGACGGCGGGTGAAGATTATTTAGTGGAATTGATTACGCCTCAACAGGCGATTACACCTGGGCAAATTGCGGCGATTTATGATGCCGATTTTAAAGAACTCTTTGGGGGGGGCTATATTGATGCGATGCTGGAGCAGTCGCCTTTTGATGCGTTTTTGGCTCAAGCCTTGCCTGATTTGAATGCGAACTGTCCTATTTAAAAGCCTTTTTCAAAAATATAGCCAAAACTAAAAATACGGATATAGTCGTTTTCAGAGTTTTTTGTAGAGATGGCTAAACGAGGATCTTAGATTATAGTCGTCTCCTAAGCAAAAAGAGCTTGCAGGGACTGCACCGAATAGGCTTGCGTCTTGAGGGCGTGAATGGCTTCGGCAATGGCTAAGGCTCCCGTGAGCGTGGTGGTCATAGGCGTATTGTGAATGACGGCAGATTTACGAATGTAGCTATCATCCAACAAGCCTTCATCGCCTGAAGGGGTGTTAATCACCAACTGAATATCCCCCGACTCAATCAAGGTTTGAGCGTTCGGCGTGCCTTCGTGTCGTTTACAAATCGACAAGCATGGAATCCCCTGCTCGCTTAAAAACCGAGCCGTCCCTTCGGTGGACACCAAACGAAAGCCCAAATCTTTAAATCGCCGAGCCACTTCCACCGCATAGGGCTTATCGTGATTGTTCACGCTCAAGAAAACTTGTCCGCTTAAGGACAGTTGAATACCCGCCCCCTGCATGGCTTTGGCATACGCCAAGGCAAAACTCTGATCAATCCCCATGACTTCGCCAGTCGAACGCATTTCGGGCCCAAGCATGGGATCACTTTCCCGAAACTTAATAAAGGGAAAGACAGGGGCTTTGACTGCAATGTGATGAGGAAGTTGAGCAGGCAAGGAATCGGCACACACATGAGCCAGCGATTCCCCGAGCATGACTCTCACCGCCATTTGAATCAACGGAACGCCTGTACACTTGCACACAAACGGCACGGTTCGACTCGCACGAGGGTTGACTTCAATAATATAGAGTTGATTATGCTGTACCGCAAATTGAATGTTCAAAAGCCCTTTGACATTCAAGGCTTTAGCTAAATTCGTGGTGGCGATTTTAATGCCTTCTGCCATGGCAGGGCTAATATGTTGAGCAGGCCAAACGCAGGCACTATCTCCACTATGAATGCCCGCCTGTTCGATGTGTTCCAAAATCGCAGCGACGTAACAATCCGCACCGTCTGAAAGGGCATCCACATCCAGCTCCCGAGCGTTTTCCAAAAAGCGATCAATCAAAATCGGGGAATCAGGCTCGACACTTAAAATTTCATCCAAGTAATGAAGCAGTCGCTCTTCCGTGTAGACAATTCGCATGGCACGTCCCCCCAAGACGTAGCTAGGGCGAACCATCAGCGGATACCCCATAGATCGAGCCACTTGCACGGCTTCTTCTACGGTTCGAGCAATACCGCTTTCAGGGGCTTTCAGATTTAAGTCCTTTAAAATGGCTCTAAACTTTTCCCGATCTTCCGCATCATCAATGGACTGCACACTCGTACCGAGCGGTTTAAAATACGCATCATCTTTCAACGCACGAGCCAACTTCAAAGGCGTTTGCCCACCGAGTTGAGCAATCACGCCAAGGGGCTGTTCTTGACGCAAAACGTTATGCACGTCTTCAGGCGTAAGAGGTTCAAAATACAAGCGATCGGACATGTCATAATCGGTTGAGACCGTTTCAGGGTTTGAATTGACCATAATCGGTTTATAGCCTGCTTGACGCAACGCCATTGCTGCATGAACGCAACAGTAGTCAAACTCAATGCCCTGCCCGATGCGATTCGGGCCTCCGCCGAGAATGACCACTCGCTTGTTATTTGCTTCACTTGCCACATTACTTAAAACGCCTTGAGGGGCTTCGTTTTCGCCAGCGTCATAGGTGGAATAGTAGTAAGGCGTTTGGGCTTCAAATTCACCCGCACAGGTATCTACCGATTTATACACAGGCAAGATGCCTTTGCTTTCTCGATGAAAGCGGATTTGAGCTTCATCCACCTGAAAGGCTTGAGCGAGTTCTAAATCACTCATCCCGCCTTGCTTGAGGCTCCGTAAAACAGAAGCAGGCACGGCTTCTATGGACTCATAAAGCGACAAAGTAGAAGCATCCGCTAAAATCTCTTCGATATTGCTTAAAAACCAAGGATCAATTTTCGTCCAAGCGTGAATGTTCTCCATTGGCACACCCTGACGAAAGGCTTGCAAGAGCCAGTAAACCCGATCGGCGGTGGCGGTTTTGAGCTGTTTTTCCAGTTCATCTTTGGAAATAAATCCCTTTTTTAAATCAAACTCCAACGGTTTAATTTCAAGGGAACGCAAGGCTTTTTTAAAGGATTCTTTAAAGGTGAGTCCCATTGCCATCACTTCGCCGACGCTTTTCATTTGAGGCGACAACTGATTCCCCCCTTCGGGGAACTTGTCAAAACTGAATCGGGGGATTTTGGTTACGACGTAATCAATCGCAGGTTCAAAACTCGCTGGGGTGGACTGCGTAATATCGTTGCGGATTTCATCCAGCGTATAGCCCACCGCCAATCGAGCCGAGATTTTCGCAATAGGAACACCAGTTGCCTTAGAGACCAACGCCGAACTACGAGACACACGCGGATTCATTTCAATAATCACAATGCGTCCCGTCGTGGGGTGAATGGCGAATTGAATGTTGCATCCGCCTGCTTCCACGCCCACCGCACGAATAATTTTTATCGACGCATTACGCAAGGCTTGATATTCCTTGTCTGTTAAAGTCTGAGCAGGGGCAACGGTGATACTATCGCCTGTATGCACGCCCATGGGATCGACATTCTCAACGGAACAAACAATCACGACGTTATCCGCTTGATCTCGCATGACTTCAAACTCGTATTCCTTCCAGCCCAATGCCGATTCTTCCAGTAGTACCTGGTTAATCGGGGAAAGGTGCAAGCCATATTCGACTTTGGCTTGAAACTCTTCAGCATTATAAACGACGCTTCCACCACTGCCCCCGAGCGTAAAAGCGGGTCGCACAATGAGGGGGAATCCCAAGTCTTTGGCGACGCTGTGGGCTTCAGCGATCGACGTAACCGTTTGGCTTTTAAAGGAGTTTAAACCAATTTCGTTCATCAACTGCTTAAAGCGTTCCCGATCTTCTGCCACATCAATGGCGTTAAAATTCGCACCAATCAGTTCCACCTGATATTTTTCAAGCACCCCGTTGTGATGCAAATCATAGGCGAGATTCAGTGCGGTTTGTCCGCCCATGGTAGGCAATAAGGCATCGGGGCGTTCGGCTTCGATAATCGTTTCCAAGAAGTGGGGGGTCAAGGGTTCGACATAGGTTTTCGTCGCAAGGTTAGGGTCGGTCATAATGGTGGCGGGGTTGGAATTGACGAGAATCACCTCGTAGCCTTCTTCCATTAAGGCACGACAGGCTTGCGTGCCTGAATAGTCGAATTCGCAGGCCTGCCCAATGACAATAGGGCCTGCTCCGATGATGAGAATGCGGCGAATATCGTGGCGTTTGGGCATGAGGGGGTGTCCTTGCATGGGGGAAAATAGTATTCATTGAAGCAATGTTCAAATTGTCTTATTGTAGTATACTGAAAACTTATACACAAGCCAGTGAACTAAAATTGTTACCTTGAAGCATAGTCTTTTCAGAAGTTTTCTGAAAAGACTATAAGGACGCACTTTTTAAAATTGAGGCTGTTTTAAGCGTGTGTCTCCCTAATTTTGTTTCCCTTGTTAATTCCTTAGGAGTTTCACAGCATGAAAGCCTTTTCTGCTTTGCTTATTTCTCAGACCCCTTTTCAAGCCCCCAAGCCTTCCCTTGCCCCTCCCTCCCAACGCAACGGAGCAATCATCCGAGCTTTAACAAAAAAGGAGGGTGCTATTGTGGAAATAGGAGAAGATCCATTTGCCCATAATGATATAAGCGTGCTTGAAAGTTTAATTCAGCAGCTAGAAGTACATATGAGTTCAAATGATTTGTTGAGAAATTCAAAAAGCCATGAATATCTTTTAGCCTTATTAACAAAAGTAGAACTACCTTTTCAGAAAACATTTTTAAATTTGAGCCTCACCCATAATCCTAAATTACTAGGTGCAATCCAAACAAATCCTGATAAATTTCACATTGAATACCTTGCATCTTTAAAAGGAGGGGGAGGGGATTTGTTAGCTTATGTATTAAGAGAATTACAAACAATTTCCAGTTGGAAACTCTCTAGTAGTGGAGACAATCCCGAGTTATATTTTTTAAGAGATGGAAAAAAACATTCGCTTCGAACCGACAGTTTTTATTCTGATTTTGGATTCCAACCAGAAAAAGAAAAGGTTCGTGTTATCAGAGAAGAAGATTTAACTCCTTATGCTCAACAAAAAATGGATAATCTACAAATTATAAAACAAGGTAAGTCATTCCCTCTTTCCCAAGATTTAGGACTAGAAGACGGCAATGGTATTGATTATCGCCAATTCTAAAACTTATAACCGTCCTTCGAGCTTGGTATAGAGCGTTTTGTTGGTTAAATCCGCATGAATCGGCGTTACGGTAACATAGTTGTTACGAATGGCTTCGACATCATCATCCGCCTCGCATCCGCCTGCTACCAGTTCGCCTGCTAGCCAATAATAGGTAATGTTTCGGGGATCTTGACGTTTTTCGTAAAAATCTTTATACATGCGTCGCCCTAGTTTACAGAGCTTAAGCCCTGCATAATCTTGACTAGGCACGGCAGGCACATTCACGTTCAAGACTCGGGCATGCCCTGCCTCAAAAAGACTGGTTAGCTTTTCCAAATGCCTAGCGAGATATTGACACGCATCGTCATAATCACACAAGGGATTGTACCCGTCAAAGGCGGAAGTGGCAATGGCTGAAACGTCATTCATCGCGGCTTCCAGTGCAGCGGATACCGTGCCTGAATAAACGACGTCTCCGCCCAAGTTGGGGCCATGATTCATCCCTGAAATGACCACATCCACAGGCGTTTCTTTGAGCAAGGTGGTAATGGCGAGTTTGACGCAATCGCTAGGCGTACCTGAAACGGCATAGGCACGGACGACGTTGGCGCCTTCTTTGTGAAAAAGGGCTGTCATCTCATCAACTCGTAGTGGGTGGTGCAGGGTCAGTGCGTGTCCCTGTGCCGATTGTTCTTGGGCAGGCGCTACCACGTAGACTTCATGCTTGGCACTTAAGGCTTTGGCAAGGGCATGAATCCCTTTGGCTCGAATGCCGTCATCGTTAGAAATTAAAATTCGCATGGGGGTACTCTTTCTTATTTACTACGATTAGAACTTCTAGCCCCCTCTCCCTTAGGGAGAGGGCTGGGGTGAGGGATGCAAGAAGCCTTAATAAAACTGGTGCTTCCCTCATCTTAACAAGACAAGATCTAATCTTTAAAATTATTTTACTTTTAGTTTAACGTATTGTAGTGTAAAATCAAAAATAAATTATAAAATTAAAAATAAATCATTCAAATCATTTGAAAGGCAAGCCTCATGAACATTGATTCAGAAACCGTCGTCAAAGTCGCACAGCTTTCGAGCATTGCCCTTTCTCCCGAAGAAGTGGAGCAGTACAAGGGAGAACTCTCCAAAGTGCTAAACTTTGTGGAGCAGTTGGATAATCTACCGTTGGATTCCATCTCAAACGCCTCTGAAGCCGAACAAGTGGCAAGTCCTGTAACGGCAACTATCTCGGCTGGGGATACGTCTCCTTTTCGTGAGGATGTGGCGGTGATGCCGCTTTCTCGTGAAGCGTTGATGAGCAATGCCCCTGAAACGGAAGAGGGGGCTTACGTCGTCCCCAACATTTTATAGAAAACGCAACCCTCTCCCTTAGGGAGAGGGCTAGGGTGAGGGAGTCTAATTCACATTCACTTTATTGCTTTTCTAAGGAATTCAAGATGAAAGACCTATTCAACTTGCTAAAACAAATGCAACATAAAGCCCTAATGAAATCCATTACCGAAACCTTCACCTTAGAAGAGGCAGTGGAATCTTTGGCGTGGGTGAAGTCTCACTTAGAACAGGCACACCAAGAACTTGAAGAATTGCACGACAATCTCATGCTCACCAAACGTTTGTATAGCCTGCAATATGCGGAACGACTCCCCCAAGAAGAAGACTTTGAAAAGCTAGTCGCCTTAAAGGTGAAAGCCCTTGAAACCGCCCTAGAAAAATGGACGAAACGCTTTGCCGAACGAGGTTTTTATCTGCGAGATTTTGAAGACGGCATTGTCGAGTTTCGCTATAAAACCGCCAATGACGATAGTCTCTTTCTCTGCTGGCAAGACGGCGAAGACGGGATTCTCTATTTCAGAGAACCTGATGAGCCTTACGTCTTTCGTAAACCCATTACCTTTCTGCCTGATTAAGTTTACCTGATTAAGGAGTCCCCATGCTCACGGATGCTTTTCAATGCCTTACGCCTGTGGCATCTAACGCCCCTTCAGAAACTTTGGTGCTGGAGCTTTATGTGCAAGAGGCTTTAGAGCATCACGCCGTGGTGAAGGATTTACAGCATCACTATACGCAATGGAGTCAAACGCTTTTGGGGTGGATAAATCAACACGACTTGTGGCAGGCTCATGGTTTGCAAGTACCGCCTGAAAGCGAAGCATGGAACATTGACTATTACTTGGTGGACAATGCCACGATTCAAGCCTTGAACGAAACGCATCGCCAAAAAAATACGCCCACGGATGTCTTGAGTTTTCCCGTTTTTGAAAATGCCGAAAGGGATGATCACGTCGATGAGGAGGAAACGGAAGCCTCCCCAGCGGTTGTCTCTCCCTTGCCTGATGCCTTGAACGCCTTACTTCGCTCGCAAGGCGGATCGCTTGGATCTGTGGTGGTGTCTCTGGATTATGCTGAAACGCATTCCAAAACGAATGAAAGTGAAACAGCGTGTTTCGACTATGTCCTAGAGCGTTTGATTCACGGGTCGCTTCATGTCTTGGGGGTTCATCACGCCACGACAGAAGATTATGAGCGTGTCATTGCCTTACAAGCCGATTTTATAAAAAGGATGTGTCTATCTGATGAAAACTAAAAACGAACTGCAAGAGAAAGTCATTCTCATTACCGGTTCTAGTCGTGGGATTGGGAAAGCCGTTGCCCTTGCCTTGGATGCCTTTTCCCCTCGATTTGTCTTGGTGGCACGTCATGCCGAAGATTTAACGGCATTGTCTCACGCCCTTAAAAGTGAAAGTCATATCATTGTGGCGGATTTGCTGAAAAGCGAAAGCACTGAAACACTGATACAGAAGGTGGTGGCACAATACGGTCGTTTGGATGTCCTCATCAACAACGCAGGGATTGGCGGTAAGGTAGGATTGCTCCCCGAACTGCCCGATGCTCAAATTCATCGCATGGTGGATTTAAATCTCAAAGTGCCGATTTTACTGTCTAAATACGCCGTGGCTCAATTTACGGCACAAAATGCGGGTGGCACGATTTTAAATATCAATTCCATTGCAGGCAAGTGGGCATTTCCGTATTGGGCGGTGTATGATGCGACTAAGGCAGGCTTAAAAGCCTTTGCCGAAGCCCTGAGTGAAGAGCAACGCCACAATCAAACCCGCATTCTGAACATCTTTCCTGGAGCGTGTGCGACCGATATTTGGGACAGCGTCGATTTAGCCCAAGCCCCCAACCCCGAAGGCATGTTGACCCCTGAACAAGTGGCGGAAGCGGTGCTTTTTGCCTTGCAACAACCGCCACATGTCTTGGTGTCTGATATTACGCTAATGCCGACTCAAGCCTTATTGTAGTTTTGGATGAATGCATCGGCTTCAGGCAAAAGGCACGCTTGTTCTCCGAGCTTTAGCCACTGCGTATGATGTGCCGTTTCCGTCAAGAGATAATCCTGCCCATGTATAGTCGATTAAATATATTCCCGTACAGTGCCTATACTTTGTCGCTACACTGATTTTATTCAGTCATGTAGGTCTATCTACACATTTTCTAAACTTTTTCATAAAATCATTTAAGCTCCTCGTCTAGCCTATTGTTCAGAAAACTCTTGAAAAGACTATAATTTAGATTCCTTCGTAAAATTGGCGGCCTGTGTTTGGGTTGATCAAACCCTCAAAGATACTATTCGTTTGATTCGGGTTCGCATTGAACATACGTACTTCAGGAGCTAAATTTTCTATACCTCGTATTAGATCTTCTGGGTTTTTAGGACTGATTGAAGGTTCTCCCACTAAGTCTAAAGCAGTCGCCAACATCCTTGCTCCTCTTTGTCCGTCGCTTAAATACCCAACTGTGCCTGTAAATACCCTCAGTGTAGCCGCTGTTAATGCTTTTTCAAACATGCTGACAGTTCCCCCAAAATTGCTTGTGTGATGATGTGATTGATTCGGATGATGCCCCATCAATATAAAAACCATTTTCGACTTATTTTGTGCTATTTCACCACACTTTTGATATACTTAAAACGTATTAGATTAGAGATGTAGAGAATCTATGACGCTACTTTCAAAACACTTTCATTTTTGGCTTTTTCTTGCTTTTTCTTGCTGGATGCTTTGCTTGTCTCATACACCGACTTGGGCGTCTCCTGTGCATCGTTTTATTGTCTATGATTTAGCTAATACCAATACGGAAGACTTGAAGCTCGAAGTCGTCAAACCCCACCCGCAAAAGACGCTAGATTATGCCTTAACGCAAAGTGGCATAGGGCAAGGGACGTATGTGTATCCTAAAAGTAGTTCACAGCTGAACTATATTTTAAATGATGTCGAAGCCTCTCGTCTTGCCAAATCCCCGATTCTCCTGCTCTACGGGCTAAACACCCCCAGCACGGATACCCTCAATTTTATTGATACGCTTATTCAGCGTCAATGGAAAGTGGTGTTAGTGCCGCATCCGCTTATGTCTAGCTATACCAAGTCCGCATGGCAGGCGGATTTCCAAGTCCTCACCAATCGCTATAAAAACGCCATGAACGAACAAGTCGGCTTTCAAGAATCCGATGTCATGGACACCGCCCTTTCTGGCTCACTGACGACTTTAAATCCCTTTCCGATTCGTCGTTTGGCAAAGGGGTGTGATTTGTATCTACTACCGAACACCTTTATGATTTGTGAATCAGCCGTTAAACCTTTGAATTTTGTCTTGCTCCCTCCTAAGCCTCCTGTCGTGAAAGCGCCTACCCCCGCCCCCGTCAAAGATAAGCGCACTCCCTCTACGAAGGCATCATCTAGCCCCTCCTCCAGTCCCTCAACATCTTCGTTTCCTGTTTCGCAATACAAGCCGAGTTATGATGTCTTAAAAGTCTTTTACGACTTGGCTCAACAATGGCAAAGTCCAACGATTCAAGGGTGGATTGAGAATCGATACACGCCCTTTGAGGAAGAAGCACAAAATATCGAACAGGAGTTTATTAGCTTACGCACCGATATTTGGCAACGGATGCAGGCTTTTGAATTACTTGGTAAATCCATTGACAAAGCCAAGTTTTCGAGTCAAATGCAGGACGTTCAAACCCGAATGGATGCTTTAAGTCCCCTTCGGCAAAGCTATGAATTTCGCCAGTATCGGGAAAAAAGCAAAGTGTTAATAGAAAATGCCATGGCGTTGAAGCAAAATCTGCTTTTTCCCAATTTGCCGAATCAGATTCATGGCGTGTGGTTCGATCGAGGGAGCATCGTGAGGCTTGGTTCTGCGGAACGATTGAAGGAACGCTTGGTGGCACTCAAGCAATCGGGTATGACGGATATTTTCCTTGAAACGATTAACGCAGGGTATCCGATTTATCCCAATAGTGCCGTGCAAGCGACGCAAAATCCTTTGATTCGTGGGTGGGATCCCCTTGAAGTAGCAGTCAAGGAGGGGCATCGACTAGGTTTACGCATCCATGCGTGGGTGTGGTGTTTTGCCGTAGGAAATAAGCGTCATAACACCTTACTTGGTGTTTCAGAAGAGACGGTCGGTCCTGTCTTGAGTCTGCCCTTTCTTCAGCAAAGCACGCTGTTGATGAACGACGGCAGTCTCGTTCCCAATGGGCAACATGAATTTTGGCTTTCTCCTGCCAGTGATGAGGCACAGGACTTTTTGATTCAGTGGTACACGGAAATCGTCAACCGCTATCAGGTGGACGGCTTGCAACTGGACTACATTCGCTACCCCTTTCAATCCAAAACACAACGAGCCGGCTATGATTCAGCAAGTCTTTACAATTTCAATCAAGCCACAGGTTTGAATGTGAATCAAGTCAGTGCGACTCGCTACGATCAGTGGAAGACGGATAACATTAGTCGATTCGTCTTAAAGGTCAATAAAGCCTTAAAAACACAAAATCCGAAGCTGGTGATTTCCGCCGCCGTCTTCTCGCTTCCAAGACCAGATCGTCTTGCGGCAATTCAACAAGACTGGGAAACATGGGCGGAACGTGGCTGGATTGATTGGCTCATTCCTATGGCGTATACGGAAAACACCACCGCTTTTAATCAGCAGATTGATCGCATGAAGGCGAGTCTAAATCACACGAAAGTAGTGTTAATCAGTGGTATCGGGCTACATAAGCTCGATGGCGTGGAGCGGATTGAACGCAGTGAACAGCTCCATAAAAATGGGGTGCTTGGGTGGACGTGGTTTGCCAACGCTCATTTGGATGCGTCCACGCTCAACCAGCTCAAGCTCACGACGCAAAAAGATCCGATTGGCGGATTGTATCAGGTGAGTTTAGGGCAGGCAATGACGCTTTATTCGGGATTACTCAAGCAGATTTTGAGTCCTCCCTTAACGCAAGAAGCCGACTTGTTGAGTCGTTGGAATGAATTGGCGACTTATATCGAAGCACGTAACGGGAAAGGATACTCTCGGACGTTTATGCAGGAAAATTGGCGACCGCTCATGGCAGAAACGCAACAGGTGCTACAACAACGATTCACCCATGTACCCGCCTTGAAGCTCTGGCTCAATGGGGAGCTAGAGCGTCTCGATACACAATGGCGTTCTCAAATGTGGCTCAACAGCTAGCAGGAGGAGGGTAAAGCTCATCCCCTTTTAGTCGATACCCCTCCTATTATGATGAGTCTTTTCACCATTCCCACCCCACCTCTTAGCTATTACGACTGGCGATTACGTCGAGTCGTTACCATTGGCACGACGAATGCCCCACAGTCTCAAATCACCGCCGATACCACCTACACGATTCAACGCCCCAACATCAACCCAAGCGACGTGGTGAACTACGACCTTTGGCCGATTACCGTCAATGCCCCCACCGATGCCGATGATGTCGATGACGTGGGCTTTTTGTGGTGGAATCCTAAAACGCAAAAGTTTAGCCGAACCGACAATGTGGCGGATTATGAATCCACCTTTAGCCCGACTGCCCTTCAGCAAACCTATCGATTGAATACGGCAGGCTTTACCGCTTATGGTGATCCCTTTTCGCAACGGCTTGTCGCTTATACGCCTCCCACAGGGGATTTCATCCCCTACTACACGCAAGGACGCTATGCTCAAGCGGTTTCAAGCCTTGTGATGAGTCGGGAGGAGTGGCAGGCCCTGTTTGATTCGGGCAGTGAGGTGATTATTCCAAATCTCAATATGAAGGTATTTCAGTATGGCGACGGCGTGAAAGTGATTGAAAATCCCGACGGCACGCTTGGTATCGTCTCTGATGCTGCGGGGGGGCTGACGGCGATCCGTATGCACATTGGGCAGAATCAGTGGTTTTGGTTGACGAGTTTTCCACAGCTCGATGATGTGGCGATTTTTGAAGCCAGTCAACGCCTTCCGACGATTATTTCCTTGATAGGCGACACCAACGACGAGAACACCACAAACACGCCCAAGTCGCTCCCGATTGCCCCGCCTTTAGCGGAACAGGTGCAAGCCCCGAATGAAGAGAATACTGCGGAAGCGAATCCGCTTTTGGGCTTGGGTGATAACACGGGCAATTTGAACCCGATTCTCTTCGCTACGCTTGGCAATACAGGAGAGGATTCAGCGTCTTCGGTGAGTGGCACGCCTCAAAACCCGACGAAAAACATCGGTTTGGAGACTGGCGTAAGCAGTGGCATCAACTCGACGCAAGGACTTACGCTAGATGAGGAGACGCTTTCGCTCGTGCAGGATTTAGAACGCCTCGTGCGGGAGGCGGTTCGCTTGGCGAATGAACGGATTGATGCCCGATTTGTGCCTGCTCCGCTACAACGAGAGGTGCTTTCCATTACCGATGACCCCACGTCCATGAGTGAAGACCGCCAACGAGAGATTAAGCAAGGGGGCAAACGCAAGCAGGGCGATGAAGACAAGCCTGAAAACGATATGATGCGAGAAAACGCCGAACGCAACACGCCCGAAACCCGCCGTGCCAGAGCCATGCAGCTCCGCTACTACTTGGGAGTTTAGGGAGTTCCTACTGTAAAATTAGGCACTAAGAAGCCAGGCAATTTTTTCCAGTTTCCATTATACTGAAATTGCTTGGGAATACCGCCCACAGGGATTCTAAAATCAGCAACACCGTCAAGATCCTCTAGCTTCATACCTCTAGGCAACTGAAAGGCACCTGATTTAATCCATTCTAATGCTAAGCTACGTGGAATTTTATCATGATTTTGATGAGGGATTAAATACTGAACGCCACTGGTTACATCAGAAACCACATGCACTTTTTCACGCCCAAGTCCCATTACACGAGTTGAAAAGTGTAGGTTTGAATACTCTGTAGCGTCTGAAAAAAGTTTCGGGTCAAAGGCTTTTCTATTGACAAAAGATGCATTGACCTCCGCTAAAACATCGCGAACTTTTTCGTTCAATGCTTCGCCTAAATAGGTGTAAACGTCTTTCTTTTCATTGTATTCAAAAATGCTATCATCAATCCCTCTTAAGTGAAAAGCTGGGTCTAGTCCTACTTTTGGAGGAGCGGCTTTCCAATCTTTCTTCCATTTACGAACATTCTTCATCATCTCTTCAGGAATATCGTCAATGCCTTCGCCTCTTACAGGCTTGGGCTTGGTGGACGACTTAAACTCATCTACCACAGGTGAAGAAGCGGATGCCAATTCTTGTTTAAGTTTATTATTTTCTTCTAACAAATGTAAAAAAGTTTTACCGCCCCACGCCAACCCGACGATGCCTCCTAAAGCGACGATGCCCCCGAGTAAGATTTTCCCCCAGTTGTTACTATTACTGGCTTTAGCTTGCGTGGTGTTTTGAGCAGGGCTTGCCTTGACGGAAGACGAATTAGACGAATTAGGCGTGTAAGGCACTGCTCCTGTCGGTGTTGAAGAAGAAATAGAGACCATGACATCCTTACTTTCTGATTGATAAAGTCTTTACTTATAAGCATAAAAACCATTTTGCATTTTATTGTGCTATTGACTTTGCATGATAAAAGCCCCTTTACCTTTCAGTAAAGGGGCTTTCTCATCAACCGACTAGATTAAACCCACCGAAACGATAGGACCTTCAACATTCGTGTTGACACGAATTTTGGGCAAGGTTGTGGTAGGTGTTCCACCTGGAGTAGTAGAAGGAGTCGTTTTTCCATTTGATATAACCGTAAACTGCGGTTTCTCTCCACCAGGTCTCTTACTTTTTCGAATAAGATCTTTAACCTCTGTTTCGCTCAGCGTATTTCCAGAGATACTTTCAAATTGATATTTGCTCAATAGAGAAGTATCATCTGGATGGAAATTAGGGATATTGATAGTCTCTATCAGAGTCCCATCAGGTTTTTTCACCTGGAGAGCGTGAAGACCTTGCTTCGCTGTCCCAGTACCATCAAGGATCAAAGTATGACCCATTTGAGCGGCTACATCCGTAGCTAATTTTCTATCAAAGGCAGCTTTTTTAGGGTCTGATTGCGTAAGCAGGTGTGTAAACGCATGTTCTAGATCTGAAACTTTTGGATTTTCTACGATATGATGAATGGGGAAACCTTCTCCATCAAATTCTTTGACTAAAACACGACCATTTTTGTAGAGACGTTCAGACGCTTCATCAGAATAAGCCTTAGATTTTAAGGCTTGTATCTCTTGTGCGACATCAAAATCTAGTTCATGTTCTTTTCCTGGAGCAACCTCAACAAAGGCTCTATAGTATTTACTTCTATCTTTAGGGTCAACAACAGGTGTGAGTTTGATTTTATCCAAAGTAGTTGTCTCTAAGGCTGTAGCAAGTTGCTCACCAGTATAGCCTTTACCATTGGCATGAGCATGCAGGGCACGCTTTATACTGTCAGTATGTGGTTCAAGGCTTCTAAACTTTTGAGCTAACTGTACCGCAGCAACTTTAGGGTCTGTTCGATCGATACCGTCAAGAATACTTGAACCAGTAACAGTCTTCGCCGTAGACTCAACAACATTTTCAACCGCTTCAGGGGTTTGTTTTACTGCATTTTTGACGGCATCAGCGGTATTGTCAAGCACTTCAGGGGTTTTTGCTAAGGTTTCTTCCGCTGCCTTCTTAGCACCGCCTAAGTTACCAGTCGCTGCCAAAGTCAGCAAAGTTAAACCAACTCCCCCAATTACTGCTAACGTCGGAGCTAACCAACCGTTTTTCTTTTCTTCGGGGGCTAGGGCTTCAGCAGGAGCTGGGGCTTGCGTCGAAAAGCTGGCGGTATCTTGTGAAGGTGCTAGCGATACAGAAGCAGGAGCAACAGAAGGATCTAGGACTTCTTGACCGTTAGGATCCACATAGCGTGGGCTACTGTAATTGCTGTATCCAGCATAGTAATTGGGAACGGAACTCATCATATCATTATCTTCCTTATCATTGTGCATAAATGCGATGTAAAACTAAAAACCAAGTCTATTGAGATTAAACCGAGAAATAAAATTATTGTGCTAGTTCTTTTGATTTAGAGTGTGCCAAAGTTTAAAAACCAGTATCTCCTTATAAAAGAGTCAGCCTTTTTCCCTTTTCAGGGCTTACATTTTTAACCGATAGTCATCTCCTTATCCTAATTATGATGAACGATATTACATCAAACAAAACATTATGTCAGCATAAAACCCTGCGAAAGATTCTTTTATGCTAGTTTCTGTTACATTTAAACAAAAATAAAGCCCTGTTGCAAGTTAAAAATCAATGGTTTACTTCTGTGTTTTTGCTACAATGGCTTCGTTCAATTATTTAGCGTGAAGGGCGTTTATGCCAAATCCCGAATCTTTGCTTAAACTCAACAAATTCAGACAAGGAAAACACGATGTCTACGCCTAAAGTGCCAAACTTGAGTCAAATTACCCAAGAATTAAGAGAAATCAAGCCTCAACTTTACCAACAGTGGGGCGTAACAGAACTTGCGGTTTTTGGTTCAGTTTCCCGAGGGGAGGCGACGGCTGAAAGTGATGTGGATATTATGTTTAATTACGACAAACCGCTCGG
>CAZDMD010000003.1:0-43099 GCA_964506805.1 uncultured Vampirovibrionales bacterium
ACAACAGTACGCCATGCCACAACAAGGCTACGGTATGATGCCACAACAACAGTACGCCATGCCACAACAAGGCTACGGTATGATGCCACAACAACAGTACATGATGCCACAACAGGGTCAGCCTTACATGGCAGCAGGTAACGGTGGAGCTTCTGCTTCTTCCCAAGATATGGTCGCACTCGGGATGCAGGCCGCCCTCGCATTTTTTAGCGGACAAGCTAACGAGTCAGCCGATACGGCTTCAGGTGGTTTCTACTTCTAAAAGTATTTTTCAGAAGTTTTGGATTAGACACTGGGGTTAGAGCTGTATTTTACCAGGTTCGACCCATGTGGAAATACTCACTTCGCTAGCAGGTGTGGCAACATCGCCAGAGTCTTTCACTTTTTTGCGTCGTGAAGGTCGTTTGGCGGTAGAATCACTTAAGCCTTCAAGCTCACTAAACGACATATCCGCAAGGGCTTCGCCTGTCGCTTGCATCCCTGCACCACCCAAACGCTCAATGACTTTGGTTGCCATGCGTTCACGTTCCAATTCTTCACGCAACTGTTCGATTTTACGTTCTTGCTTTCGCAATAACTCTTTCAGTCGTTCAATCTCGCTTTGTTCTAAACGCAACTCTTCCGCTTTGGCTTCAATTTTTTTAGAAAGATTCCCCATCACCGCTTCAAGAGATTTATCCGTGGCAGGCGTAAAGGTCATGCCCGCATCAGGGGTAGCCCCTGCGTGCTTACAGTAGCGTTTTCGTACTTTAAGTCGAGTCGTTTGCCCTTTGGCGTAAAAGAAAAACTCACCCGGCTGAAGGCTTTTAATATCCTGAAAACTAATGCCTGCTTCCGTTAAAAACGGCTTAATCGCTTTATAATCGAGTTCAGAGGTAATCCCCCCAAACCAAAATCGATTGCACTGCGATAAAATATCCTTACTTAAGCTGGCAGGACGTTGCGTCGCCCAAAGGCTATCTAAAGCTCGTTTACGCCCTCGCTTGGCAATGCGTTGAGAGACTGTAATCGCATCCACTCCCTTGCCCTTTTTTTTGCCCCCCCCTAAGCCACTTTGAGGGGCATAAATCTGGGCTTCTTCGACCACCAAACGCACCTTCCGCCGATACTTCTGCTCCAAACGAAACAAGGCATCCCCGATGAGGGCGTAGTAGTCTTGCTGTTCGGTATCAATGTAGTCCGACAAATCAAAAATAGCGGAAAGCCCTGTGGTAATCATGGCTTCAATGTACAACTCCACCCCCGCAGGATCAAACGGCACATGGGCATGTTCTCCGCCGATAATCAAGCAGGGGTAACGCTCCGCCAAGGTAAAATGCTCCCCTTCAGGATCAATAATACAGACCAGCGTTCCATTTTCTAAGGTTTCTTCTAAAATAACGCCCGTTAAATAGGACTTCCCCATGCCTGAAGACGCCAGAATGGCATCACGCTCTCCTGTTGAAAGAAAGTCATTCAAAGGCACGGCAAAACTCTTAGAGACCTGAAGCACTCTGTTTTTAGTGGGATTCAATTTTTGTTGCAAGAATTTAAACATGATGCCATTTTAGCACACTCTCTTGAAATTCGAACAAAAAAATGACGTTGTTTATCCTAGATGTTTGGCATACACTGAAATTAGGTAAAGACAATACGAAGAAAAATGAGGAAAATGCTATGACAGTTCGTAACGTTTCTAATGAAGAACTTATGCGTTTAATTGAAAACACCCCCGATTTACAGTTGGTCGATGTTCGTACGCCAGCAGAAATCGCCGAAACAGGCTATATTGCAGGTTCGCTCACCTTGCCTGTTCAAGAAATTGAACAATGGGCCAGCACCCTAAGCCTCAAGCACCCGATTGCCTTTATGTGTCGTGGAGGCGTAAGAAGCCTCTATGCCTGCGACTACATGCAAAACGTCATGAAAATGGATACCGCAAACGTACCACTGTATAACCTCGAACACGGCATGAGCCACTGGAACGGCGACGTTGTCTACCCTGAACTGTCGGACGTGTAACGTTTTATTTTTTGCTGGTACTTCTTTTCGTTTTTCTGCTTTAATGTTTTTGTTCATGTTTCTCTCTCATTTCCTCTCCCGTAACCTTTAAAAGAAATCCGATTTATGCTTAATTTAACTCGCAATCCCCTACCTACCTACCTACCTACCCCTGCCAATAAGCCCGTTCAGGCGACACCTCATCAACGAGTGGGTTCGCAAGAGCAACTTTTAGAAGATTTTTTGAAAACCCACCCGAGTGCAAAGACCGTCGGAAGCCAATTAAGATATTTATTAGGCACGCTACCCCAGACCTTTCCTTTACTCCATACTCTACAAGGGCAGACATCGAGACTCAGAACAACTTTAAAAAAAACTCCGAATGCTCTTCAGGTTATAAGTGAATTAGGGCCCTTGGCACGATTTTTCCGTGTGGAAGATCAATCTTACCTGTACCCAAACCGCTCGCCGAACTATTATAAACAGGCTTTTAAAGATCGGCACAATGAACTTATCAGAACACTCCAAGCGAACCTCAAGATTAAAGACTTGGAAACACGACTAAAAGAAGAGTTTCCTGGCATCTCTATGCCGAAACCAACATGGGTTTGTCAAGATACCTATGCACCAGTAAATCTGGACTTTCCCAATTCCTACCCCTCAACGTTCAGAGTTTTAAAAAAGGTAGAACTTCTAACTAATTTGCCGGACGAATTACCTGAATCACATCCACGACTTTTGGGACTTCATGCACAATTGATTCAACTGTTTTCAGAAAAATTAGGGGTGAATCGTAAGTCATTGTAATCATTTTAACAAAAAAACAAAAAAGTTCTATTGTAGTCTTCACTTGTTTTTAAGGTGATTTCCAACTAAGCTAATGGGTGGAATGTAATATCCAAAAGCCTACATTTTTTCAACCCTACCACAAGGAAACCCTCCCATGATTCAAAAAGAAGCTATTTTAAACGTCTTAAAAACGGTGAATGATCCTGAGTTGCACAAGTCTTTAACAGAACTGGGCATGGTGGATAACATCATCATTGAAGGCAATGACGTGAAATTTGATATTATTCTCACCACCAAAGCCTGTCCGCTCAAAGAACAAATCCGACAAGAGGCTCAAAACGCCGTTCAAGCCCTTGAAGGCGTGGGTAAAGTCTATGTGAACATCTCGGGGAAAACGCTTACGCCTCGTTTACCTGAAAAGCAGGGCATTCCAGGCGTTAAAAACATTATCGCGATTTCAAGCGGTAAAGGTGGTGTGGGTAAATCAACGACGACCGTCAACCTCGCTTGTGCCATGACCCAAGCAGGTGCGAAAGTCGGTATTTTAGATGCCGATATTTACGGGCCGAACATCCCCATTATGATGGGTGTTGAAGGGGCAAGCCTGAAAGGGGTGGATGAAAACAAGAAAGCCATTCTCCCTGAAGCCCATGGTGTGAAAATCATGTCCATTAGCTTTTTGGTCAAACCTGATCAAGCCATGATTTGGCGTGGCCCGATTCTGCATAAATCGTTGGCTCAATTTTTTACCGATATGGCGTGGGGCGAACTGGATTACCTCTTGATTGATTTGCCCCCCGGTACAGGCGATGCACAGCTGTCGATTAGTCAACTCGCGCCGATTACGGGCGGTCTGATTGTTACCACACCGCAGGATGTGTCCTTAGCCGATTGCCGTCGTGCCAATAGCATGTTCAAGCAAACGAATATCCCTGTTTTGGGCGTGGTGGAAAACATGAGCTATTTTATCAATCGGCATGGCGAACGTGAAAATATTTTCGGGGAAGGTGGGGGCGAAGTCTTTACCAAAGAATTGGGCTTAGATTTGTTGGCTCAAGTGCCGTTATTGCCTCAAGTGCGTCAAGATGCGGATCAAGGTATGCCGATTGTGATGTCGAATCCTGATTGCGATGCCGCAATCGCATTGTGTCAAGCGGCGCATCAAGTGGTAGCGAAAATATGTGCGATGTCCGTTGAATCGCAAGCGGTATCCGAATTAAGCCCTGCGTAGGCTATGCTTTTTCTTTATGTTATAATTGAAAATATCGTTTTATAGGAGTCCTTTATCATGAGTCAAATTGAGCAAAGTTTTGTCGCCATTAAGCCTGATGCCGTACAACGTGGACTGTCCTGTGAAGTCATACAACGTTTTGAACGCAAGGGACTTAAACTCATCGCCCTAAAAATGATTCGTGTTACGGAAGAAATGGCGTACAAGCATTATGAAGAACACATCGGTAAAGATTTCTTTCCTAGTTTGGTGAATTTTATTACCGCTGGTCCCATTATTGCGATGGTGTGGGAAGGGCGTGATGCGATTGCCGTTTGTCGTCAAGTCATTGGCAGTACCGATCCTGAAAAAGCGGTACCGGGTACGATTCGCTTTGACTTTGCTCAAGCCCCACAGCGTAACATCGTTCACGGATGCGATTCTGCTGAAAGTGCCAAGCGTGAAATGGCAATTTACTTTCAGCCTGAAGAAATCATCAGCGGTTGGGATCGTGAGATTGATCGGTGGATTGTGCCTGGAGAATTGTAGGTTAAGAAAGGCACTCGCATGTTTTTGCCTCCTGTGTTTTTGCCTCCAAGTGTGATCGACACCTTACGCCTGAGTTTAGAAGAAGACTTGGGGCAAGGAGATGTTTTAGGGAATGCGTTAAGGCGTTATGCCCCTCAAACAGCGGAACAATCCGTTACGTTGGTGATACTGCCTCGTGAAGCGTGTGTCGTCAGTGGCTTAGGCGTGATTCCGCACTTGATTCAATTGAGTGGCTTGCCTGTTACGTTTACACCTTCCGTTTTAGATGGGCAATCTCTACCTGCTCGTGAATCAATCGGGCATTTGTCAGGTAACTTGGCAGATGTTCTCGCCTTAGAACGCTTGATCTTAAATCTTTTACAAATGTTGTGTGCGGTGGCGACGCAAACGGCTCGTTTTGTGGAAGCGGTGGACGGGACTTCCGTTAAAATCACGCATACGCGTAAAATGCTCCCTGCATGGCGATACCTTCAACAACAAGCCGTTTTAGATGGCGGTGGTTTTTTACATCGCTATAATTTAGGGCATAGTATGATGCTCAAAGATAACCTCCTGCAAAGTGCAAACCTACCGATCGTTGAACTGGGCAGAACCCTGAAAAGAGGGCTTTCACACACGGCGACGTTGGAAATCGAATGCGACAGTCTCTCTCAAATCCTTGATGCCTTAGAAGCGGGTGCTGATATTATTTTACTCGATAATATGACCTTAGATGAAATCCAAAACGCAATTCATCTCATTCAAAAGCGTGCGATGATTGAAGTATCTGGTGGCATCACGCTTGAAAACATCCGAGCCTACGCCGAATTGGGGGTCGATATTATTTCCACCAGTCAGATTACGGTGGGCGTACCCTCTATCGATTTAGGCTTGGACTTTGTGTAGTTCTTTTAAGACGTTCAACACCGCTTCGGATTCCAAATGCACCATACACGCATTCGTCCCTAAAGGACATTGCTTTTTATGGCACGGCATACATGGTAAAATGTGCCGTAGATTCACCGTTTGTGGAGAAGCCCCCCCCGTGCGGTGCGGATGCGTCGGGCCTAGCAAACCAACCGCCCTGCCTCTTGGATTTAAACCTTCTCGAATCAACCAATCCATAATATGCAGAGGAGCGGAATCTGAACCAATCAGCCAATCCACCTCTTTTAGCACTTGTATCACCTGCAATAGAGACGTTTTCCCATCCAGATGAATCAGGCGTTTTTGTACGTCAGGGGCTAAAGCATCAGAAAGCGACTGCCATTTGTCTACCTCTTGCGGGCTACCGATACAGACCCCAAGGGCATTCGGCTCTTGCTGTAAAATCTGTGTGATCAAAGTTTGCCAATGATGACTTGCCCAATGCTTAGATTGCCACAACGTAAAGGGAGCAAAGGCAATCAAACGCTTGCCTTCGTCTTTAGCGTGATGCCAGTGCTGAAAATCAGGCGTGTGTGGAATCGGGAATTGCCAATCCAATGGGGGAATGGGGGTGGTTTGAGCATCCGTAGGCGTTTGCCCCCAAGGCAACAGCAAAGACGCAAACTCTTCAATGGCGTGATGCGTGGGGTGATAAAATCCCAAGAGTTCACTTGGCGTTGCGGTGTAAAACCAGCGTGCTTGTTCTCGTGCATTTTGAAAGCCCACCCGATGCGGAATCCCCACGAGATAGGAAAGCACCGCACTTTTATTGAATCCCTGCACATCAATGGCAACGTCATAATGTTGAGCGTGAATTTCATCCAAGACAAACTGTATGGGGGCATCTACTTTCGCTAAAGGTATCAATGCCTTCCACCAATTCGCCGACCACGCCTTGTTTGGTAGCACATGCACAGCATCCAGCCACGGCATTACCGCCTTGAGTAGACCTGCTCCCACTTCACCGACCACCCAGCCAATGTGAGCCGAGGGGAATCGTAGGCGGAGACGTTTGAGGGTATCGAAGGTTTGCACAATATCCCCATTGGCACTGAGGCGAACCAGTAAAATTCGTTGTGGATTCTGGGGTAACATACAATCACCTTTCGGGGATGTTGAGGAGTCGTTTATCGATGAAGACTAGAGAGACTTCAATATGGTAGAGATTACCAAGGGGTAAACTTCTTTTTTGTCTTAAAGTCTTTTTTCCACTTGGGAATAGCGTCTTTAAAAGAACCTGCATAATGTGCAACATTCACACCACGTTTTTTGAAATAGTTTATTATAGATTGAGGTTTGGGGTCTACTATTCTAACTTCACAACCTGATTCAGCAATAGTTTGCCATATATGTGTGTCGTTTTCATTAAAAGCCACCCCAACAATATAGAGTATTTGACTCTCTTTTAAAGCGTGTTTCCAATGCTCTTGTTGTTGTTTGATGTCCTGACTGCAAATTTTAACAGGTTTTCCCTCCATATAAAAAGATAAGGCAGGCGTAATCCCATTATTATTTTGTTCTTGTAATGTACACCACGATTTTATCTTATCAGATGAGTGGTGGGCTGTAATACTCGTCTGAATATCATTGGCACAATCTTGGAATTGAACATTTCTCATGACAGGAAGGTCTGGAATAAAATTACAAGAGCCATGTAATTTAAGTAAGGAAGTATGATTTAAACAAGGAAAACGGTAGTACCAACACCAATTTTGATGTCTCAACTTAAAGCTTTTTTCAATTAAAAGGTCATAGTTTAATGTACTGAATACTACTCTAGAATTTAATTTCGTTTGATGACAGAGGTCTAAAAGTTGTACATAATAATTATTTTGTGTGGGGTTAAATTCACAAATATAACGTGCTAAACGATTGTAAAGAGGAGCGTAAAATTTACTATTTTCTCCTTCTTGATTAACCAGCTCTTTCATTCCCTCTTCAAAGTTTTCTTCAAAAGGAGCATGTAGATCCTTTGTTAAATTGTCAGGAATATACCCCCGTTCTTTCATTTTTTTAAATAATTGATTTCCTAAAGGAGGAAGAGGATGATTTTCGTTGGGTTCACTAAAAGCAGATGCTCCAGCTCCAAATAAAAAACAAATTTTATTTCGTTTATTCATTAAAACGACTCCCTCTTTAAAATAAACCCACTTGTGGGCTACCGATGCCGACCAGCGAGTTCGGCTTCAATCTCGCTGAAGGCGATGCCTTCATCCACGGCGAGCATACTCAAAAAGAAGATCGCATCCGCAATTTCCCACACATATTCCGCACGGCTTTCCGACTGCGTGGCTTCAAACGCTTCTTCGATAATTTTTTTATCCAACTTATGCCGATTCGCAAAGAGCTTCGCCGTAAACGATTCTTCAGGGGGATTCGCCTTCCGATCCGCCAAAATCTGAAACAGCGTTTCTAGGTGAAAGCCCTTGCGTCCAAAGCAGGTATCCGCCCCCGTATGGCAACATGCCCCTGCTTGTCTCACCTGAAAAAGCAAGGTGTCGTTGTCGCAATCCACACGACAACTGATTAAATCCTGCACATGCCCTGATGTCTCGCCTTTTCGCCATAGCGATTGACGACTACGGCTCCAGTACACGCCACGCCCTTCGCCTAAGGCGTGCCGTAAAGAATCAGGGCTAGAATACGCCAGCATCAAAACGTCTCGGGTGTCGGCATCCTGCACGACAGTCGGCACAAGCCCATTGCATTTTTCAAAATCAACAGTATTGACCACCACCTCGACAGGATCAAGCAATCCCTTGTAAAGTGCCATCCCCACTTGGACATCCACACCTAGCCTGCATAAATCAGCTGCGTTTTGGGTATCACTTACGCCCCCCGCCACCGTTACGGGATGCGGTAATGCCTCTTGCAAGCGTTTGACCACATCCACAGGCAGGCCACCCAAACCGCCTTCGGCTTCCACAAAGGTGCATAAATAGCCCGAACAATAAGGTGCCAACCGTTCCGCTCGTGCAATCAAGGCTTCGCCCGTCGAACGCGTCCAGCCTTCATCGAGGACTTCCCCTTCAGCATTGGTATCGAGTGCCACCATAATATGCGACGGATGAAATTGACTCAAAAATTCAGGCGTGGCGGATGTGCCGATAATCAGCTTTTTCGCCCCTGCTCGTAGGAGTTCTCGTCCTCGTTCCACCGTGCGGATGCCTCCACCGACACGCACATCCGCTAAACGACACAAGCGTTTGATGAGTTCAAGGTTATCTTTACCGTTGTTGAGGGCTTTGTCGAGGTCAATCACCGCCACTTCGCCGTAGCGATTAAACTGCTGAATCAACTCTTCAGGTGGCGTTTCGGAGGTCAATACATGTGTTTTTCCCTGTCTCAGTTGAACGGCTTCTTCATTCATTAAATCAATGGACGGGATTAACATATTGAGCGACTCCTTGTGTTTATAAACATTTTCACTTTAGCACAAACATAAATCGCTTGTTTGAAATTACAGCATAAAGTTTTCAGGGAGAAAATAGGCAATCGGCTGTTGTTGTAGTGTGCCGTCTTTTGATTGAAAGACCACCGAAGCCGACGGCGACATAAACTCCACCAGCGACTGCCGACACGCCCCACACGGCGTTATATGGTGATGCGGTGTTTTCGCGCCGTAAATGGCAATGGCGACAATGGCATCCGCCTGCTTGGCTTGGGCAATCCACGAGACGAGTGCGGTGCGTTCGGCACAAATGGTGAGTCCAAAGCTGGCATTTTCGACGTTACAGCCTCGAATGATGTCGCCTGATTCCAGCAATAAGGCGGCTCCTACGGGGAATTGACTATACGGCGAATAAGAGGCTTCACTCGCCTTTTGAGCCTCTTGAAACAGCGTCTCCGCTTGGGTGGGGCTTAGCATGAAAGGCGAGCCTCGTTTTGCAGATGCGCCAAGAATCCCACGCTGGCACTTTTTACCAACTGAAACACCTGCTCAAAGCCATCGATGCCCCCATAATACGGATCAGGCACTTCGATTTCACTATAATCCCCCAAGCTATAATCCAAAAATAGCGTCAACTTTTTCGCTAGTTCAGGCGTGGGAGCTATGACAGAAGCGTCTCGTAAATTGCGTTTGTCCATAACGAGCAGATAGTCAAAATCGGTAAAATCTTCCCGAGTCAGTTGTCTTGCCCGTTGCGTGGTGATGTCGATACCGTAGTCTCGGGCTTTGTCGATCGAACGCTCATCAGGGAGGCATCCCACATGATAAAAATGCGTCCCTGCCGAATCGACGTGGATTTTCTCGGCAAGTCCAGCGTCTTTCACGAGAGTTTCAAAAACGCCATGGGCGAGAGGAGACCTGCAAATGTTGCCCATACAAATCATCAAGACTTTAATCATTGGAATCATCCTTTCTACGATATTTTGGAAGCATTTTTTTAATGGATACAGGAAGTATTTTTTCAAGTATTTCTGGGTGCTTAGTATAAAGTACATAGATCAAAATAGCACTCACCAACACAAAAAATCCAGGCACCGAAAATAGATAAGGTGATATATTAAGGAGTAACCAAACCCAAGCAAGTATCGTAAATAAACGACGTTTATAGACAATCCCTATTCCCACAAGAAACACACCTAACAGAATACAAAACTCACTAGAATGCTGAGAATGCTTATGAGAAATCATGAATAGATACAGGTTTGCATAAAAGACAAAACACCCAAAAACATAGAGCCATCCTAAGTATTTTTGCTTATTTTTCTTTTCTTGGTAAACAGAAAAAACAATAAAAGCCAAACTAAAACACCAATCAACCCATAACACATCTTCACCCGAAGTGTTTCGAAACTGACCCAATAAAACGGGAAGAAGCTTCATAGAAAGTGACCACGTATTGAGTACAATAGGCACCATAAGCAGTAAAGATCTTCTAAAATACCAATAAGTCAATCCCCCCAATACAACAACAAGTTGCGTAATAATAGGAATCCAACTAAACTCTAAATAATCTCGACTATAAGAAATTCGATAGACAAGCTCATAGAAAACCTTGATTATTTCATCCGCAAAGAGATAAGGAATAATTGAAAATGATGCAATGTAGAATACGTTTGCATAGATTTTGAGGTTTTTATTCCAAAAATAATTACCCGAAATCGTGAATAATATGACGTAAAGAATGGGTTGTACAACAATACTGGATTTACCCATAGGATAAGACAAAAGAAACTCGACAGCACCACTTATGAAGACAATAAGCGTGATGATGAAAAAACAAAGTAAGATATTTAAACTTATTTGGTAGGTGGGATTCACAGGTGCTGGTGTTTTAACAATCGAATTGTTGTCTGATTCTGACAAACCAACCACGAGTGCCTCAAACTGTGCTTGCGTAATAATCCCTTTTGCAAGGGCTTTTTCTAGTTCAATGCGTGTGGTATCTTCCATTATGTTGAGCTTCCTTCTAAAATATGCTTAATCACGAAGGCTTGATCGTCTTCACTCAAATGAGGCGACGACGGCAAATTGAGTCCACGCTCCCACAGGGCGTAGGCATTTTTGAATTGTACACGAGGCTCCTGCAACGACACATCCACCAAAAACGGATGCACATACGTCAATGCACTAAACGGCACAAACACAGGACGCACCTGCACCCCTACCTCATTTAAAACCGCCTGCACTTGTCGTCGTTGGGCGTGATTTTCAAGTAGTAGCACATTCAGCCAATAGCTAGGGGTCATCCCTTTTAAATCGTTCGCACAAAGGGGATTTAGATGATGCACCAAGCATAAATCTTCTTGCGATTGAAAGCCTTCGTGGTAACGTTGAGCAATCGCCGTTTTGGCATGGAGAAAATCAGGCAAGCGTTTGAGTTGAGAGAGTCCCAAGCTGGCGTGTAAGGCGTTCATGCGTAGATTGAAACCTAAGGCATCGTGAAACAGCTCGCCTTCACCGTAACATTTGGATTGTGTGCTTTGATGCTGGATTTTGGCAAGGGTTTCTGCGTCTTGAGAAACGAGCATCCCACCGCTTGCCGTAGTGAGGGTTTTATTCACGTTAAAGCTGTAAAATCCGTAATGCCCGATAGTGCCAACAGGTTGACTATCTACCAGTGTGCCAAGCGATTCCGCCGCATCTTCAATTAGAATAAGTCCTTCCGCATCGCACCATTGACGTAACGCCAGTAGTTCAGGCATGGCAAAGCCGTAGAGATGAGCCACTATCACGACTTTTGTTTCGGCGGTTTTTGCCTGTTGATACGCCTCCAAGCTGGGGGCAAAGCTATGGGGATTCACATCCACCAAACGCAATTTAAAACGCTGATACATCAAGGGATGAATCGTTGCCACAAAGCTAGTCGCAGGGCAAAGCACTTCGGTATCAGGGGGTAAGCCCAAGGCGTGAAGACACATCCACAAGGCGGAAGTGCCTGATTGCGTGGCGATACCCTTGAGATGAGGAGACGCTCCCCATGCTTTGAGTTGTGTCAAAAAGGAGGCTTCAAAATCTGCCACCACAGGGGCAACGGATGAAATCCAGCCCGCTTGGAGCGTTTGGCTCACGGCATTGACGTCCTCAGGGGTAATCAGGGCTTCACACAGGGGAATTATTCGCATGGCACTTTTTATCTTTCACAACGTATTATGCCATTATACAACATTCTTAAATTTCTGTTAGGAATCCGCTTCTTTTTTGTGCTTGTGATAGAGTAGTGTTGTCCCTCGATATAAAGGAAACTGTGATGCCTTCCAAATTACTCATGTTATTCATTAGTTTATTCACCACGCTCATTTCCTTGTTTGTGGTGTTGGTATTGCCTAGCATGATTTGCACCGCCTTGTGGAACGCCGTGGTCTATGAGCTACTAGGGGGCGTGATGATTCAAGTTTGGCAAGGGACGCTCTTATGGATGTCGGTCGTCATTGGGTTGTGGCTGTGGCTCAAACCTGAGATTCAACTTTCCGTGGAAACCTTGGACGACGACGATTTATCGTTGCCTTTTCAACGTAAGCCTTTAGACAAGGAAGCCCCGAAATCGAAAACGCCCCCTTCTGACCACTGGCTCAAATGGCGGGAAAAAGAAAAGAACAACACCACCAAAAAAGGCTCTTAAACCTTCTAAACCTCACCGAATTCACAGACGAATTGTGATATTTTGAAAACAGCCCCTAGTAGTTACACAATTTTTTCCACCTGTGAATTACCATTCGCATGCGTCGCTTCTTTTGGTATCGTTCAATGTGTTGCTCGATAGATTGATTTACATCTCTAAAATAAGCGGGATCTAAGTCAATCAGCGTAATTTTACCTATATTCCCTTCCTCATCTACGACAACAAAAATGTTATCTGGGTGTCTATCGCCTAGTCGACATTTGGGAAATTTGCTTTCAATGCCATTCATAATTTTAAGGACTTCATCGTACACGGCATGATAAATTTCGCGATCATGCAAATAGTGAGACAGAGGTTTTCCCTTTGCTTTACTCATTTCAATTTGAATATGTTGTTGTGCCTTGGGTTTGCCTCCTTCTTCTATATCCATCGAAATCCCTTTGATTTGAGGCACATGCTTTTGAAGTATCTTAGGCCATTTAGTGGCGATTTGCCAAGCCAGTTTTGCCTCTTTTAAGCCATTATTCCCAATAACAGACTTGATAAAAGTATCATTTTCAGGGTTATATTTTACTATACTATTCATTCCCCCATGTACAGAACGAGGTTTGAAAGGATTTAATAGCTTTTTTAGATTTTTTAGACTTAGATGGGGGGGGAGATTCCAATTCATAAATACGTCGTTTTTATCACTTCTGTTTATTCAATTAGCCTTTGAATAAACGTCCTATACTTTTTATCACTTTTTCTATTGTGGGAGGGATGTTCGCCGTGCCATCCACTGCCTTGCCAAAGGCATGTTGAATCGTACCGAAGAAACTACGGTTGCCAAACCAATTACCACGCTGTTGTAATAAGAAATAGCTAAGCGTACCATAGGTCAGTGCGGTTCCTGCTGGATACTGTGCATCACCATCATAAGGCAAGGTTTTGTAGCCGTCAAATCCCTTTTGAAAGGCTTTAATACCATAATACGCCGTCGCCCCTAAGGCAGCCAGTCCTAAAGTGGGTGCTAAGGCACGGACATCTTTAAAGGATTTCACCAAGAGTGCCACCGCTCCCAAACTGGCGAGGGAAATAAGAGCGTTCCCCACGCTAGACGTCGCATAATTCACACTCCCCACTACTGCATTGATGCCCTGCTTAAAGGGACGCATAATGCCACTGCCAAACACACGCCAGCCTAGCCCTTCATAGGGGTTATACGGTGCGACATAAACCCCCTGCATCGGATACGCCCCGTCATAAGGACCGTAATTCAAGCCTGTTCGCTGTTGAGACATGCCCGAAGACGTCGGGATTCGTGATCCATAGGGAGGGGGTGAAACATTAAACGACATATATTCTTCCTTATCGTCTTTTTGAATCTATTCCGTAGAAGCTAACTATATCACCATAAAACCGCAAAAATCAAATCTTGTGCTAGGGATTGAGTGGTGAAAAATCCTGCAAACAAAGGAACAGTTTGAAACAAAGCAAAAAACCGTCGACAGGATTCATAGAATACCCCTTCCTTAATCTTGAGGAGAGACAACACCATGGATGGTTTAACCCTCACCCCAAAATCCACCATTGCAGGCTTAAGCACCGCAGGCGGAGCCACTGCTGCCGAAGCTCGCATCAAGCAACTACAAACCCTTAAGAAAACCCTTACACAACGAGCCGTTGACCGTAACTTACCTGTGAATCGAGAGACGTTTAAGCTCTTATTGGAAGAAGAGCTCAAAAAAATAGCTGCTCAACGACAAAGCCCCGCCAAATTACAAAATGCCCCCACACCACCGACTTTACTGCCTCCTTTAAGTGCGGAAGAGCGTCAAAATGCCATCAACAAAAAAGCCAAGCTCGAACCGTTTCCCTTTGCTGGCAAGCCACTTTCTCCGCTCGCCCCTTTGCCCCCGTTGATGCAAAGCCGTCGAGAAAAAATTGCGGAGGATGTTAAAGCACTATCGAGCAAATATGGGGTCGATCCCCTTTTGGTGGATGCCGTTATTCAGCATGAATCAGGGTATCAGCCCGCAGTGGTGTCTAAATCAGGTGCCATTGGCTTAATGCAACTCATGCCCAAAACCGCCGAAGGCTTAGGGGTTAAAGATCCCTATGACCCCCTTCAAAACCTCGAAGGGGGGATTAAATACCTCGCTCAACAACTGGATCGATTTGGAGGCAATGTCTCCCTTGCTTTGGCTGCCTATAATGCAGGGCCAGGTGCGGTCTCCAAATACGGAGGCATCCCCCCTTATAACGAAACGCAAAACTACGTCCGTAAAATCATGAAAAATTATTTATCCAAAAAATATCAGTAAAAAAATAAATAAAAGGATACCTCGTGATGAGCTTTAACATCGGTGCGATTTCTTCCATTCCCTTGAACACAAATCAGGGACTCCTCCACATGGGGGGACACCTCGCCCAAACGCAAGGTTTAATGAATGCACAAGCCTTTCAAGGCGTTACCATGCCTCAAGAGCTCTATGCCCCCACCATTAGCCCTATCAATAGTACAGAAGGGGTTCAATCCTTTCGAGATGTGATGATGAACACGGTGGCAGGCATTAACGAAACCACCAATAAACCGAATGATTTAATGAGAGAAGCTATGGCAGGCGGTGCGGTGGATATTCATGATGTGATGATGGCAAACTCTAAGGCGGAACTGACGGTTACGCTGACTTCCACCGTGATGACGAAGATTATTCAAGCCTATGAAAAAATTAGTCAAGTCCAAATTTAGTGGTGCGTTTCTACGGCTATTTTTATAGTTTTTTGAGGATACAGGGTTGAGGATACAGAGTAAAGTCTTTTGTCTAAACGCCCTCATATAAGACGGCTTGTTTCATTTTTCTTAACCTTTTTTACAAATGCTATTATAGCCCAACCCGAATTTGCTTTAAAGCCGATTCAAGTTTGTTTTTCTGTGTTATAGTCATCATAAGTAATACGCAACCGCAAAGGATACATTTGCATGGCAACCTCTACTCATTCCCCCAAACTACGACGCTATCAAGATGCCTATAACGCCCTTGACCGTAGTGAAACCGTTTTTATCACGGCACATGTAGGGCCTGATGGTGATACCTTAGGTTCGATGCTTGGGTTGAAGCATAGCTTGGCGTATTTGTTTCCGAATATCAAACGGGTGGATTGTATCATTGCAGGGCGAATGCCCGATGTCTTTCGATTTATGCCTGGTATTGATGAGGTCATTAGCATCGATAAAACCCCCGAAAAAGTCTTGGATCGTTACGATTTAGCCATTTCTGTGGATTGCGGGGCGTTGTCTCGTTTAGGACCAGCGGCATCCTTGTTTCAATCCGCCCGAGACACCCTCAACATCGATCACCATGTGTCTAACGATGCCTTTGCTCACATCAACATTATTGAAACCGATGCCGCCGCCAGCGGGCAAGTCATCGTAAGGATTTTAAACATGTGGCAGTCGCCGATTTCAAGAGAAGCCGCGATTTGTCTTTATGTGGCTTTGTTGACCGATACAGGGGGGTTTCGTCATTCCAGTACCACCCCTGAAGCCTTTGAAGTGGCAGCCCAGCTGCAACGGGCAGGGGCGAATGTAACGGAAATTTATCACCATATTTATGAAACACAGCCCTTTTGTCAAAGTCAACTGATTGCCTATGCGGTTTCTAAAGCCCAGCGTGCTGTATCAAATCAAGTTTGCTATACCACCTTGACGCTTGCAGAAATTACTCAGCATCAGGCGTTGGATGAACATACCGAAGGCATTATTGATCAATTACGTTGTATTGAAGGCGTGGTAGTTTCCGCTTTGGTGAAGGAAATGGAGTCAGGACGTACCAAAATAAGCCTGCGTTCCAATTCAGATGTGGTCGATGTCTCTGTTCTTTTAGGGACGCATTTCGGTGGGGGCGGACACCGTAAAGCCGCAGGGGCTTCCGTGGAAGATACCCTTGACAATACTCAAGCCAAGCTCTTAAGGGTTTTAGAAGAGGCGTTGAATCAACTCGATAGCAAAGTTTAGTCGAAAGGTTTAATCTTCTAAAGAGACCGATAGGGAAAGCGATTCCAACGCTTCGGGGGCTTCTATGGAGGTGTTCATTATTTTTTGACGAGACTCTTTTTCAACCGAAAGTTCTGTCTCCACTAAAACATCTAACTCTTTTTTATCGCCAGAGAGCTTAAACAGCTGATGAAAGGTGGGCGTTAGGTTCAAGCGATACGACGAACCATGCCGATTTTTGGAAATCAATTTATGACTGAGTAATTCTTTGACGTGATCATACGCCGTACTGCCTCGTAATTCAATTAACTCCTTTTGTAAAATGGGGGCTTTAATCGCAATGACGCTTAAGGTGCGTAAGGCAGCCGTGCTTAAATCCATGGGCATCATTTTATTGACAAGATGCTGATAAGAACGGCGTATTTGCAGGATGTAGCCTTCTTCGCCGTCTTCAATTTCTAAAGAAGAGTCCCCTCGAAAGGCGTAATCCCCCAAGAGTTCGCTCATTGCATCGATGACTTCACCTAAAGGACGCTCCAACATTAACGCAATGTCTTCCAAGTGCAGGGGGCGATTGGTCATAAACAATAAGGCTTCAATCTCTCCTTTTAAGACAGGCGTTTCTTCCGTATCGTCCTCCGCAGGTGCCTTTGAAAGTGTCATTTTTTCTTGAGGTCGTTTTTCTTGTGCCAGCTCAAAGGCTTCCCAGTCTTTGGATTGCCCCACGAGGTCTGCCACATCGGCATCTTCAGCGAGTGAGGGCGTGTCCTCATCAAATTCATCCCAAAAGCCTTTTTCAGCCATTACAAAACCTCACCCAAAGCAAGCTAGCGATTTTAAACCCTTTGTTGCAAAATTATATTCGGAATCATCCCTTTAAGTACATATCGTCATTCTGAACGCATGTGAAGAATCTCCTAAACTAGGAAGCAAATCCACTTAAGAGGATTGCCACGACTAAAGATTCGCAATGACGAAATAATCCTATTATGTATTTGTGAGTATTATTCCGATTATATTTAATTGTCATTTCCCTATTCAATCAGAATGATATTTTTATTGTAATGCTAAAAATGAAAAGGTCAATCTATTTTACTTTTAAAAAATTGGTATTAGAATGAAGGGAGTTTACAAAATGGGGGATTGGCGCAGTGGCTAGCGCGGTTGCATCGCACGCAACAGGTCAAAGGTTCGACTCCTTTATCCTCCATTTCATCCTCCATTTTTTGAACACAGCCCCCCCTAGACAAACAAATGCTTTCTTGCTAGTGTAAATCAACTTAAAATCACCCCTAAGCCCCAATACAGGATGCCTTCCCATGACAACGCTTTCTTCCGCTGATGCTTTGGTCTTTGATACCGATTTACAAACCGCTGATGGCTTTAGTGCTGCTGATTTATTTGCCAAATCATCAGGATTGACTTACAACGATCTCATCCTATTACCAGGGCATATTCATTTCGCCGTGGGAGACGTTCAACTCACGAGTCGTATCTCTAAAAAAATCGCCCTGCATACCCCGATCGTCTCTTCTCCTATGGATACTGTAACCGAAGCGAATATGGCGATTCATATGGCGTTACTAGGGGGGATGGGGATTATTCACTACAATAATACCATTGAAGAACAAGCCCATGAAGTGCGTTTGGTGAAGCGTTACAAAAATGGCTTTATTACCGATCCTATTGTCTTAACACCCTCTCACACCGTGGCGGATATTGATCTAATTCGTTGCGAATACGGATTTTCAGGTGTTCCGATTACGGAGACAGGTAAAATGGGAGGCAAGCTATTAGGGATTGTAACCAATCGGGATGTGGATTTTTTAAGCGATCGCAGTCAACGACTTGAACATGTGATGACACGAGAGCTGATCACCGCACAAGAAGGCATCCCTCTTGAAGAAGCCTATGCGACGCTTGAAGCCTCCAAAAAAGGAAAATTGCCGATTGTCAATGCCAAAGGCGAGTTGGTGGCGTTGATGAGTCGTACCGATTTACGCAAGATGCGAAACTTCCCCAATGCCACGAAAGACGACAGCGGTCGCTTGATTGTAGGGGCTGCCGTGGGGACTCGAGAAAACGACTGGCAACGACTAGAAGCCTTGGTGGCGGAAGGTTTAGATTTGGTGGTGATTGATTCCTCTCAAGGCGATTCGGTGTATCAAGTTGAGATGATTCGCCGTATCAAGCAGGTTTTTCCTCATCTTGAAGTCATTGGTGGCAACATTGTAACGAAACAACAGGCGGCTCATTTGATTCAAGCAGGTGTGGATGGCTTACGAGTCGGTATGGGGGTCGGCTCTATTTGTACGACGCAAGAGGTAACCGCCGTAGGTCGTCCGCAAGCAACAGCCGTGTATCAAGTGGCTCACTATGCTCAAGGTTTTGATGTCCCTGTGATTGCCGATGGAGGTGTGTCCAATATCGGGCATGTAACCAAAGCCTTAAGCGTGGGAGCTTCCGCTGTGATGATGGGGTCGATGCTGGCTGGCACAACCGAAGCACCTGGTGAGTACTTTTATAAAGATGGTGTGCGTTTAAAGAAGTATCGGGGTATGGGGTCAAAAGAAGCGATGATGAAGGGTTCAAGCGTCCGATACTTTGGCGAAAATAGCCGTATTTTGGTGTCTCAAGGGGTGTCAGGCTCCGTGGTAGACAAAGGCTCGATTCGCCATTATTTGCCCTACATCGTGCAAGGGGTGCGTCATGGATTGCAGGATTTAGGCGTGCAGTCGGTGGAAGACTTGCATACTCGCTTACGCAATGGGCGACTTCGTTTTGAACAACGCTCCGTCGCTGCAACGGCGGAAGGAGGCGTTCATAGCCTGCATAGCTATGAAAAGACGATTGTCTAGCCACTATCGTCTAGCCACTAAAGAGTGTTTCATCTTGAGAGGTGCTGAGAGAAATCA
Source organism: uncultured Vampirovibrionales bacterium (assembly GCA_964506805.1). Classification (GTDB taxonomy): domain Bacteria; phylum Cyanobacteriota; class Vampirovibrionia; order Vampirovibrionales; family JAJTHC01; genus JAJTHC01. The sequence goes on from CAZDMD010000003.1 coordinate 19,399, forward strand.
CCTCCAAGACAATCGGATGCTCCTTTTGAAAGGTGGCGACCAGTTCATCCACCACGCTGGCATCCAAGAGGGTTGAAATATCCCCCAATTTGGGATAATCACTTTTCTGCTGAATCTCCCCTTCGGCGATTTTCCGTAAAATGCGTCGCATGATTTTGCCTGAACGTGTCTTAGGAAGTGCCACCGCCACTTGCACGCCTTGCAATTGGGCAATCGCCCCGATGCTTTGCTTAAGCAGGTGATTGATTTCGGCTCGTAATTCTGAAGATGTAGGTTTGGAAGAGACCTCTTCTTGCTTTAAAATCACAAAGGCATACAGGGCTTGCCCTTTCACCTCGTCCGATATACCGACCACTGCAGACTCCACCACAGCAGGATGCTCGTTAATCACCGATTCAATTTCCGCTGTTCCCAAGCGATGCCCAGAGACGTTAATCACATCATCCATACGCCCTTCAATCCAGTAATGCCCGTCTTCGTCTCGATGTGCCAAATCTCCTGTGAAATAATGATGTGGAAAGGGTGAAAAATAAGTGGCTTCAAAACGTTCGTGATCCTTCCAAATCGTGCGGGCTTGTCCTGGCCAAGACTGCTTCACGCATAAGGCTCCTGACTGCCTTACACCGTGTTGAGACACAATTTCAGACCCGTCGCTTCCCATTAAGCACGGTTGAATTCCGAAATAAGGTTGCATGGTAGCCCCTGCTTTCAAGTCATTCACCCCGACTAACGGTGTAAATACATGCCCGCCTGTTTCGGTTTGCCAATAGGTATCCACAATCGCACATTGCCCCTTGCCAATTTGCGTGTAGTACCATTCCCACGCTTCCGCGTTAATCGGTTCACCCACGCTCCCTAAAATGCGGAGCGACGATAAATCGTAAGGCTGAATCATCGTTTCACCAAATTTCATTAAGGAACGAATCGCCGTAGGGGCGGTGTAAAACAGGTTGACTCGGTGTTTTTCAATCACCTGCCAAAAACGACTAGCATCGGGGAAGGTGGGGGTGCCTTCAAATAACAGTGTGGTTGCCCCTGCCGAAAGTGGCCCATAGACCATGTAGCTATGCCCTGTAATCCAGCCAATATCGGCGGTACACCAAAAGACTTCGCCTGCTTGATAGTCAAAGACGTTTTCAAAAGTATGTTGAGCATAAAGAAGGTATCCTGCTGAACTGTGCTGAAGTCCCTTGGGTTTACCGGTTGAACCTGAGGTATAAAGAATAAAAAGCGGATCTTCCGCCTTAACGATTGTAATCGGGCAAGTGGCTTCTACCGTTTGACTCAACTCGTGCCAGTTGACGTCTTGTGGGGCGTGCCATGACACGGGAGAGTCTGTGTAAGTGAATACGAGAATGTGGTCGATGTCTAAATCTTGACAGGCTTCATCCACGTTGTGTTTAAGCGGAATGCGTTTCCCCCCTCGAATACCTTCATTGGCGGTAATGACAAGGCGACTCCCACAATCCTGAATACGACTTTTCAAGGCTTGGGCGGAAAATCCACCAAACACCACCGAATGAGGCACACCCAAGCGACTACACGCCAACATGGCAATGACGGCTTCGGGAATCATCGGCATGTAAATCGTAATCGGCTCTTGTGGATTCGCCTTTAGAGTCTTGAGCATATTCGCACAACGCTGCACCGCTTCATGTAATTGTTGATAGGTGAAGGTGCGAGCAGTTTGGGAGGGGTCATCAGGCTCCCAAATGAGGGCGATTGCTTCAGATTGTGTGAGGGCATGACGATCGACGCAGTTTTCGCAGACGTTTAAACGCCCTTCTTTAAACCATTCGATGCGTACCTGATTCGGGGTAAATTGGCTGGTGTTGACACTTTGAAACAGCGTCTGCCATTGAAGCCTCGATGCTTGAGAAGCCCAATACGCATCAGGGTGATGAAGGGATTGCGTATAATCCTGCTGATAGGTTTCTGCCGAGATGCGGGCGTGCTGAAAACGATCCAGCTTGGGAAACACTTGTGGCGTTGCCATCATATCAAAATTTCTCCCCTCGTTCTACTATGAGTTTACTCATAGTATAGCATATTTTTGAGAGGATTTAAGACTTGCAAAAAGTGGGTTTCACCTTACCCCAAGGCTCTACTCTTGAATATACATTCTATCTTTCAGATACTTTCGCACATCTTCCAAAGAAGACTGCACAATGCGCGTAATCCGTGAACTTGAAAGCCCCATTTCATCGGCAATATCTTTGACTTGCATATTTTTATAGAAACGGCATTCCATAATATATTTTTCTCGAGCAGGCAAGGCTTGAATAGCTCGTTTCACCGCTTTACCGAGTTCAGAAATCTCCATTTCTTCATCAGGCGTGGCGGAACCGTCGGCAATGTGATCAAAGGTCGTACTACCATCTTCGCTCGTTTGCAAGCTGTCAATCGATAAAATCGTTTCATACACCGCCTCACGAACACTTTCAATGGGGTTGCCCGTCTCATCGGTCTCTGACTCATTATTTTTTTTGTGCTTTAAGGTATACCATTTTAGACGAATACGAATTTCATTGCGAATGCCCCAACGAATAGCAGTTGCCATGTAGGAAATGTTAATGCGTGCCATTTCTTCAGGGCTTTTATTGTTAATGACCGCTTGCACCGCCAACGCCCCAATACTAATTAGTTCTTCCAGTTCTACCATGTGAGGCGGAATGCGTCGATATTCGGCACGAGCCACACGCTCCACAAGGTTTAAATAGTCTTTGACTTTATTGCTTTTCGTCGTTTCACGAGGCATTACCGCATAAGTATGCTGATTCTGCGCCACAAAGTTTTGCTGAAGTTGTGGCAGGGCTGTTTCCGCATTCAAGGCATCCGATGCGTTGACCTCTTCCATAAGCGTATGGGTAGGCAATGGAAGTTGTGGATTGTCGGATGACTGTTGCGGGGTCGTCATGGATTCATATCTCCACTAAAGCATTTCAAATTATATTGATAGGGCATCTTGTCTTGTTTTTCGACTCATCAAACCTTATCTTCATGCGTTTCCCTTGTTTGGAGGAGCTTTATTCACAACAGATTGTAAATCTCACTTGCATTTTAGATTTGTTTGCGTCAAAGTAATTTCTTGAAGAGTCGTTAGGCTTTCAAACCTCGCAACTATATGTAAAAAGGAATTTTTAAACATGCCAGTCCCCAAGCAACGCCTCGGCAAATCAGACAAAAGAGCCCGTCGAGCCAATTGGAAAGCCCTCCCCACAGCCGTTACCTTTTGCGTCAACTGCGGAAGCCCTAAATTAACCCATGCGGTCTGTACCGTTTGTGGATTCTACAATGGGCGTATCGTTTCCCCTCGATTCGCTAAAAAAAGTGGTTACGATCAAATTCAATCTCGTTTAGCCAGCTTAGAAGAAGAAACGGCTACTGAAGTGAAGGCTGAAGAAGTCGCCATCGAAGAAGTCAAAACAGAAACTGAAGACTAATTTTGTCAAGCGTATTTCTTTTGATGTTGTGGTTTTTTTCGTGTTGGAGTGAGGGCTTATGTCCAAAAAACCGATAGTCATTGCATTAGACGCAATGGGAGGCGATTACGCTCCTATTGAGACGGTGAAAGGTGCCATTCAAGGTGCTAGGGTGTATGGCGTTGCGGTAGAGCTTGTGGGTGATCCTCAGCGGATACAGTTTGAGCTTGACAAGTACGACACGAAAGGCTTGGATTTACGCATCGTGGAAGCCTTAGATGAAATCGGTATGGATGAAACACCAACGGTTGCCTTGAGAAAGAAAAAGAACGCCTCTGTTGCCGTTACGGCTCGTCGTGTGAAAGAAGGGTATGCGGATGCTATGGTCGCAGCAGGCTCAACAGGAGCGGCGATGACGGCGGCTCTGTTTAACATTGGGCGTATTAAAGGGGTGGATCGTCCTGCCATTGCGGTGGCGTTACCTTCTCAACGCACACCTACTTTAATGATTGACGGTGGGGCAAATGCGGATTGTCCTGTGGAACTGTTGGTGCAGTTTGCTCGACTTGGGCGTGCTTATATGCAGGGCGTTTATGGGATTCAAACCCCTAAAATTGGCTTGCTGAATATCGGTTCTGAAGAAGGTAAGGGCAATGCGTATTCTAAAGAGGCGTTTACGCTTCTGAAAAACGCCACCGATTTAGCGTTTGCAGGCAATGCCGAAGGGCGTGATTTTTTTATTAGTGATTTTGATGTGATTGTCAGTGATGGATTTTCGGGCAATATCGCCATTAAATCCGCCGAAGGCATGGCGACTTTGTTTGGGCGTTTCATCAAGCAGGAGTTGACCGCTAACGTGTGGACGAAGCTGGTGGGTTTGCTTGCTAAGCCGATTTTAGAAAAGGCCAAAAAACATATTCACCATGAATATGTGGGTGGTGCCTTGCTTTTAGGGATTGATGGCATCTGTATTATTGCTCATGGGGGCAGTTCCGCTTTGGCGATTGAAAATGCCATTCGAGTGGCGGTTTCAGGCGTAGAGGGCAAGGTGATGGAAAAGATGCGACGAGCCTCTGAATATAATCTAAAGGTAGCGGTATCCGCCAATGAAGTATAATCGGCATAAAGAGGATTTGATGTGAAGCATTCTCGTAAGCAATGGGGCGTTAAAATAACAGGCGTTGGGGCTTCTGTACCACCTACGGTTTTAAGTAACCATGATATGTCCAAAATGGTAGAGACCACCGATGAGTGGATTTCCAGTAGAACGGGGATTCGTACCCGTCATGTCTTAAGTGGGGATGAAATGCTCACGGATTTGGCGGTGGAAGCCTCTAAGCAAGCGGTGGAGATGTCGGGTGTTTCAGGCGAAGAGATTGATTTAATTATCGTGGCAACAACGACACCCGATGAGCGTTATCCAGCCACCGCCTCTCGAATTCAAACCGCCATTGGAGCTAAAAAAGCCTTTGGTTATGATTTGGCTTTGGCGTGTACAGGTTTTGTGGCAGCTCTCATTACGGCAGAGCAATTTATCCGCTCGGGGATGTGTAAAAAAGCGGTGGTCGTTGGTGCGGATGCTCATTCTCGTGTCATGGATTGGAGCGATCGGAATACCTGCGTCTTGTTTGGGGATGCGGCTGGGGCGGTTGTCATTGAAGCCACAGACGAAGAAAATGACGGATTTTTAGCCAATGACGGTAATTTAGACGGCACGAAAGCCAATGAGCTTCATGCGGATTATAGCTTGGTGAATTGTCCGATTTTACCACAACCGTCGCCTCGAAGTCCTTATGTGCAGATGAATGGGCGTGAAGTTTTTAAGTTCGCGGTGGGTGTGGTGCCTTCTTCGATTCGGCAAACCCTTGAAAATGCAGGCGAAACGATTGAAGCTATTGACGTGTTGGTTTTGCACCAAGCCAATATCCGCATTATGGATGCCATGAACGAACGCTTGGGCATTCCTCGTGAAAAAATGGTCATTAACTTGGATCGATACGGTAATACGTCGGCCGCTTCCGTGCCGTTGGCATTAAATGAAGCCGTGCGTAACGGGCAAGTGCAAACAGGCAGTCGTGTGATGACCTGTGGCTTTGGTGGTGGCTTGGCGTGGGCGTCCAGTTACTTTATTTGGTCAGGGCCTAGTTTCCCAAGCGTCTCAAAAGAAGGAGCTTAACAAATGTCTCAACGAATCGCTTATCTATTTCCCGGTCAAGGATCGCAAGTCGTCGGTATGGGGCAGGATTTATATACGCATCACGCAGACGTGAAGACCTTATTCGATACGGTAAACACTCTGATTCAAGCGAATGAAAAAGGACAGTCTCTTTTAAACATTATGTTTGAAGGCACAAGCGAAGAACTCAACCGCACCCTTTATACACAGCCCGCCATTTTAGCGGTTTCTTTGGCATGTTGGCAAGCGTTTCGCTCTCAAGTGAATTTAAGCCCTGTCGCCGTGGCGGGGCATAGTTTAGGCGAGTTTTCGGCTTTGGTGGCGGCGGATGTCTTGTCGTTAGAAGACGTTGTGCCGATTGTGGAGCGTCGAGCGTCGCTCATGGAAAAAGCTCCCAAAGGAGCCATGTCCGCCATCTTGGGATTGTCCGCCGAAGCGGTGCGTGAGGTGATTGCGAATTTTTCAGGATCGGCAGATGACTTAGTCGTTGTGGCGAATGATAATTCCCCTGCTCAAGTGGTGATTTCAGGGACAGCTTCAGGGATTGAAGCAATTACGCCCTTACTGAAGGACGCAAAAGCCAAGCGAGTCCTTCCTTTGCCTGTGGGAGGGGCGTTTCATTCCCCTTTAATGGAAGTGCCTGCTCAACATTTTGAAGCCATTTTGGCATCGGCAGACTTTCAAAAGCCAAACATACCTGTGCTAAGCAATGTCTCGGCAATCGCTCAACGTGAGGCTTCTGCTCTCAAAGCCGATTCGATTGCTCAAATGTGTCATAGCGTTGAATGGGTCAAAACCATGAGGCATTTGGTCGAAGACTTAAACGTTGATACGGTCATTGAATTTGGGCCTGGCAAGGTGTTGACAGGTTTAATGAAAAAAACCTTCCCGAATGTGATGACTTATAACATATTTGATGTAGAATCGTTAAATGAAACGCTCGCCGTCTTTCAAAATGAAGTGGTAAACGTCTAAAAAGGAATACAGATGAACGTAAAAAAACAAGTCGCTATTGTAACAGGGGGGTCTCGTGGGATTGGAAAATCTTGCGTGGAAGTCTTGGCTCGTGCAGGGTTTGACGTTGCCTTTAGTTATCACTCTAGCCAAGCCAAAGCGGACGCATTGGCAAGCACCCTGAGTCACGAAACAGGCAACCGCATTCAAGCCTATCAGTCTGATGCAGGCAATGCGACGGCGTGTCAAGCCTTGATTGATGAGGTTCTGCGTGATTTTGGATCGGTGGATGTCCTGGTCAACAATGCAGGCATTACTCGGGATACGCTTATCATTCGCATGAAAGATGAAGACTGGGATGATGTCATTCAAACCAACTTAACAGGCGTATTTCACACCACACGAGCTGCCGCCAAAGTGATGATGAAACAGCGTCAAGGGTGTATCATCAATATTTCAAGTGTGGTGGGGGTCTATGGCAATGCAGGGCAGGTGAATTATGCAGCCGCCAAAGCAGGCTTGATTGGACTCACCAAAACCGTTGCCAAAGAACTCGGTGCAAGAGGCGTTACCTGTAATGCCATTGCCCCTGGATTCATCGAAACCGATATGACGGGTGATTTGCCTCATAAAGATCAGCTTCTGAATGCGATTCCCCTTAAACGCTTTGGTTCCCCTGAAGATATAGCCAATACTGTGTTGTTTTTAGCGACACAAGGGCGTTATATCACAGGGCAAGTCATTGGAGTGGACGGTGGACTTGTCTTTTAGATTGGGTTCGTTATTGTAGTAAGTGGGCATTGGCCCTTAGTTAATTGGAGAATACAGAATGTCTAGTGTATTAGAACGTGTCAAAAAAGTCGTGATTGAACAGTTGAACGTGGAAGAAGATCAAGTAAAGCCTGAAGCCAGCTTTCAGCAGGATTTAGGGGCTGATTCTTTGGATACGGTTGAGTTGGTCATGGCATTGGAAGAAGAGTTTAACTGCGAAATTCCTGATGAAGAAGCCGAAAAAATCACCACAATTCAAGACGCCGTCAATTACGTGGAGCGTAACCAGTAAATCTATTGAGACGAGGTGATTATCCTGATTTCTTGATTTAATCACCTCCCACCTTATTTTTCTATATCCTTCATTTCAATTCGTATGGATTTTTAAATTATGATGACTCTAAAACGTGTGGTAGTAACAGGCATGGGAAGTGTTTCTCCTATGGGCAAAAACAATGCGGACATGTGGGACAACCTCCAAGCAGGACGCAGTGGCATTCGTTTTATTGAAGTCATCCCTGAAGAGCGTCGGACGTGTCGAGTCGCAGGCGAAATTGTCGATTTTAATCCTGAAGATTATATGGACAAGAAAAAAGCCCGTCGCATGGATCGTTTTTCGCAATTGGGCTTAGCCGCCGCCTTGCAAGCCTACGAAGATTCAGGTATTGAAGGGCATGTGGAAAAGCATCGTATGGGCGTTGTGGTGGGAACAGGCTCAGGCGGTCTCATCACCATGGAAGACACCGTCATCAACAGTATGGAAAAGGGCTACGGCAAAGCATCCCCTTTTTTAGTGCCGATGATGATTCCCGATATGGCATGTGGACGTATTTCCATTGAGCTAGGAATTACAGGCCCTAACTTTGCGATTGTAACCGCTTGTGCCACAGGAACGGATTGCATTGGACAAGCCGTTAAAATGATTCAAACAGGGGAATGTGATGCGGTGGTCGCAGGTGGCGCAGAAGCGCCCTTGACGGCGGTTGCAGTTGCGGGCTTTAACAATATGAAGGCATTAACAGGACGAAATGACGATCCACAAGGGGCGAGTCGTCCGTTTGACAAAGACAGAGACGGCTTTGTCATTGCAGAAGGGGCGGGCATTTTAATTTTAGAAGATTACGAGATTGCCGTAAACCGTGGAGCGAAAATCTATGCGGAGATTGTGGGTTACGGTCGTTCTTCCGATGCGTACGATATTGTCATGCCTCATAAAGAAGGGGCAGGAGCGTCTCGTGCGATGTTGGCTGCCTTGCGTTCAGCGGATTTAGCCCCTGAACAGATTCAATACATCAATGCCCATGGAACGTCTACGCCTTTAGGGGATGTGGCGGAAACCGTTGCGATTAAGCGTGTCTTTGGGGATTATGCCAAAAATGGCTTGTTGGTTTCCTCTACCAAGAGTATGCACGGTCATATGTTAGGGGCAACAGGGGCGATTGAAGCGATTATTGGCATTCAAGCGATTCTACACAATACGGTGCCTCCTACCATTAACTTGGAAACCCCTGATGAAGACTGTGATTTAGATTATGTGCCTCATCACGCACGAAAACTGGACAAGCTCGATTACGTCATGTCCAACTCTTTTGGGTTTGGGGGACATAACAGTTGCCTCATCATCAAACGCTTTGAAGGCTAGGCTTAGCCAATTTTGAATAATTAGAGGCTTATCTATAAAATACTAAAATTGTAACAGTTTTTTTAGAATAGGCAATACTTTCTTAATGATTGTTTTTATATAAGTGTGAATCAAAGCTAGAGCAATGAATCACACTTAATACCCTGTAATGAATCAACCTAAGAAAGGTTTATATATGTCTACACGTTGCATTAGTCCAATTCTAAAAGCAGATGGAAGTTGTCCGTCTCCAGTATTTCTAATTACCACTCCTAAAAAAGAGCCAAAAAGTCAATCAACAAAGCCTTTAACGCCAACAAACAATAATCCGCTCCCCCCTCCAAAAGGGTCTCCTAAAAGCGTTTTTCAATCAACAAAGCCTTTAACGCCAACAAACAATAATCCGCTCCCCCCTCCAAAAGGGTCTCCTAAAAGCGTTTTTCAATAAATCTTTCTAAAAGCCTAACTACTCTTTGACCTCTTCTCTAAATATAAAGAGGAGGTCAAATGAATAGAAGCACATTTTTGTTCCACTCCCTTTGTGATATACTGAACGTCTAACTCGTAGGCTTGATGCATTACTTCACAAAGGGTTAATCTGTGTCTGTGGATACCGCTTCTTCTGAATCTTTGTCAATACAAACGGAACATGGCTTGAGTGATGAACACATCCGCATTCGAGGGGCAAGCGAGCATAACTTAAAGCAGGTGAATGTCGATATTCCCCTCAATCAGCTTACCGTGATTACAGGCCCTTCGGGTTGTGGGAAGTCCTCCCTTGCCTTTGATACCTTGTATGCGGAAGGCAAGCGTCGTTTTATGGAAAGTCTTTCGTCGTACGCTCGGCAATTTATGGAACAATTCCCTAAAGCCCAAGTGGATGAAGTACAGAACATTCCGCCTTCGGTGGGCTTGGCACAACATAATCCAATTACCAATGCTCGATCGACAGTCGGTGTGAGCATTGATGCCGTCGATTACTTGGCACAACTGTTTTACTATTTAAGCGACAAAAGCTGTTCGGCGTGTGGGAGTTCTCGTTTGGCGTGGACGCTCCCTGAGGCGTTGTCTTCTTTCTTACTGGAGACGCTTGCATCAGGATCAGCCGTGTATTTGAGTTTGCAAATCCCTAAAAAATACATGAAGTCTCACTATGAAACGCTTTGGCGTTTGGGGTTGGATCGACTTTTAGATGCCGATTTAAAGCCTGTTTCGCTGACTGAACATATCGCATCGTGGAAGCAAGCGTGGGTGCATGACGGCAATCAGCTTTGTTTTTTGTTGGATCGCTTTAAGTTAAAAGACGGACAAGACGACGCCCTGCACGCTCGTGTGCAAGAGGTGTATCATCGCGTGCTTCGACTCCTAGAAGACTTGGGCGACTTGAAGGAGGTGAAATGGGTCTGCCATAGTCAACACGGAGACGAACGCCACAAGCGAGTACTGCCTGTTGTTTCGGCTTGCTTGGATTGTGGTGAGCCTTTGCCTGTTTTAACACCGCATCACTTTCATTATATGCACCCTCAAGGGGCGTGTTCGACTTGTGAAGGCTACGGTCGCATCATGGATTTAGACCCCGCTCGTATCATTCCCAATCCTAAAGAAACGTTGGCAAATGGAGCGATTCATGCTTTTCAAATCCCGTCTTACATTAACGTACAGTATTCTCTCATTGAAAACGCTTGTCGAGACGGCATTCCCATTGAAATCCCGTATGAGGCATTAAGTCAGGCTCATCAAGCACAAATATGGGACGGTTTCGGCTCATTTATCGGGATTCGTCCGTTTTTTAAATATCTGGAAAGTAAACGTTATAAAATGCACGTTAGAATGCACCTTGCCAAGTATCGGGGGTATTTTGATTGCCCCGCTTGTGAGGGCAGTCGGTTGATTCCGTTGGCTCGTCAAAGTCGCTTATGGGGCAAAACTTATGATGAGTGGCTTAAAATGCCTGTTTCTACCCTTCTTGATTTTTTACAAACGACATCCCTCCCGAGTGAATGGGAGGGGCGTTTCCCTCGACTCGTCGCAGATGCGTGGGAATCCTTAACGCAACGGCTTCATTGGTTGCAAGCGGTAGGCTTGGGGTATCTTCCTTTGTTGCGTCCGCTACGAAGTTTGTCGTCGGGAGAGGCTCATCGTGTGCAACTGATTTCTTCGATTGGCAGTGAACTCACGGAGACCTTGTATGTCCTGGATGAACCGACGGCGGGTTTGCATCCGAAAAATACGGCGGAACTCACTCAAGTGTTGAAACAGTTGAAAGACGCTGGTAATACGGTGGTGATTGTCGAGCATGACCCAGATGTCATGCAGGCCGCCGATGGCATCATCGATATGGGGCCAGGTAGCGGACAAAATGGCGGTGAGATTTTGTTTCAGGGGACTTTTGATGCCCTTATCGCTTCGGATACCCAAACGGCTCGGGGACTCAAAGAAGCCCCTCGTGAAAAGTCAACGCCCGCTTCGGCTTGGACGCATTGGCTAACGATTTATGAGGCATCTGGCTATAACCTGAAAAACATTACGGTGCGTTTCCCTATTGGGGGCATTACCTGCGTAACAGGCGTGAGTGGGGCTGGGAAATCCAGCCTCATTGAACAAACCTTATATGGGCATGTCTTGAATTCGCAAGGGGAACTAAGTTCCTTTGACGTTTTGCCTTGTCAGGGGATTGAAGGCTTGGAACATTTTACGGGTGGCGTGTTGTGGGTGGATCAATCGTCGTCGTTCCGATCGTCTCGTTCGAATCCTGCCACCGTTGTCAAAGCCTATGATGAAATTCGAAAACTCTTTGCCGATTCGGTGAAAGCGAAAACGTTGGGACTCACTGCGGGTCATTTTTCCTTTAATAGCAAGGGGGGACGCTGTGAAACCTGTGAAGGCTTGGGCTATATTACCGTTGATATGCAATTTATGGCGGATATGACACTCATTTGTCCTGATTGTAACGGCAAACGTTTTCAAGATAGCGTGCTTTCAGTAGATTTGTTTGGACGTAACATTGATGATGTACTCAATATGACAGTGGATGAGGCGGTTCACTTTTTCAAGACGGCTCCGAAAGTGAAGCGTCGTTTGCAGGCGTTGGTTGATTTAGGCTTGGGCTATCTACCCATCGGGCAATCGACGACAACGCTTTCAGGAGGCGAAGCTCAACGTTTAAAATTGGCGTCTTATCTGCCGTTGGAAGACAAGCCGACATCAAAACCCGCTTTATTTTTGTTTGACGAACCCACACGAGGGCTTCACCTGACGGATATTCCTGTTTTGGTCAACGCCTTAGAGCGTCTCGTGGCGGTGGGGCATACGGTGATAGTCATTGAGCATCACATCCCTTTTATTCGTATGGCAGCGGATTGGATTGTGGATATAGGCCCTGAAGCTGACGTTCAAGGGGGAAGCATCGTTTATGAAGGTGATTTGCAAGGCTTTAAACGATGTGATGAAAGTCTAACCGCTCCTTATTTTACTTCAAGCTGAAGCTATGCTAAGATAAAAATTGTATTAGACACTGGGATTTTTATTATGCAAATTGTTCCATTGATTTTGGGTTTAGTGTTTTGGTGTGGATCGACTTTAGGGATGCCTCTTGGCAAGGCGGAAGACGTTCAGCCTCCTGAGACCTCGACTTTGCCTCAAATCGAAGTTCAAGTGCAAGCCCCTCAAGAAACGATTAACGCTAAACCACTTGATTTACCTCACGGTTGGCAAAAATGTAATCAAAAACGGATGACAATCGCTTACATCAATGCCTTAGCGATTTGGCAACGGGCGATACTTTCTCCGTATCGAGGGTTTTTACTTTGGGATTATGAACGTTGTGCTAAAAAGCTCTTTCCTGAAACTGAAACTTTTATGGAAGTGAACTATCCCTTGCCGTATGTGCCGATTGACCCAAAAACGAACCGTCCTGCGGTAGAAGCGGAAGAGAATCCCTCTTAAAGGAGTGTATGCCATGCCAAGCGTCAACTGTGTCGAATCGTGGATTGTGAGTGGGTTAATCGTTGAAGTGTTGTTGTTGATTTTAATAGTGCCTGCGTTTACGAAAGTCTTGCAGTGGAATGAAGTCTTGAGTCGTGAATCTCACCCCACTCTCCTCAAAATACGACAATGGCGTAAAGAATTGCGATACTTGCGTGAAGCCGTAGAAGAACTAGACGTGATTGCTTTACCCTGCTTTTTTAAAAAGCATCCTTTGGGGCGAATACTTGGTTTACTATTACCTTTGTGGACAAGGCTTTAAAAATAGTAACCGACAATAAAAGAGGTAATTAAAAACACGACGGTGGTGTATTTTGTAATGGCATTTAAGGTGGATTCTGTGCCTCGTTGCGTGGCGAAACTGCTGGCAATCCCCCCCATGAGGCCTGCACCATCACTTTTAGGCGAATGTAACAGTACCAATAAAATCAACAATAAACCACTTAATCCCTGAATGCTTAATAGCAGAAAAAGAATAATCGACATGGTGAATTCCTTTAGTCTAAGACTTAATTTTTATTTGTTTTAGTGTATCACAAAAAGAGCATATGTTTAGTTTGACAAGGCTTATCGCTTATGATAATTTAGATTCCTGTAATAAACAAATGGAGCTTTATTCAAAACGCATGAATGCTTTGCTTTTTTCTCACAATCGAATGCAATAGTGAACTGGTCTAAGGTTAATTTCTGAATTATTTTGTGCATTCATTGCAAGGTTAAATTTTATCATGCTGATTCATAATTCTAGTGCTTCAACGCCTGCGTTGCTCGTAAAAGCTCGTTCCACGGATGTTCACCCCTTTCCTGAGCAAACGCTTACGCAAAGCCAAGTCAAAAAAAATAAAAAAGAAGCCCCCACCTCTCATTGGATGACCAACGCAGGCTACGGCGTTTATGCTGGCGTAGGGGCTTTAAAAACCATCGCGAGTTTGAGTCGAGCCGTAGGACATGACAATCCCACTTTAATTGTCGGTAATGTCGCCTTACTGGCTTCGATGCCTGCCGTTTTTATGACGCATGGGTTTTACGCCAAAGCGGGGATGCTGGTTGCGAATCATTTAAGTGAAATGGCGGAAGCAGCGTTAGGCTATAACGATCGGGTAAGCTCTGCGGCGAATGAAGCCAATAAAAATGGATACACGGTGCCTCACTATAATACGACGGGACTCGTCGGAATGAAGCAGTGGCTTAATTGGGGATTGGTATTTCGTAGTTTAACGCTTCAAAGTACGGTGGAAGATCAAAAAAACATCCGTGCGTTTTGGGGCTATGTGGGGAATGACTTAAAAGCCGCAGCCTATGAAACGAAACAAACGATTCACGCAGGAGGCACTTTGATTGCAGAATGGGGTAAAAAACTTGTGAACCCGTCGCATCGTATTCAAGTGCCTGAGCGTTTTGCGTTTGATACCCTTGCCAATGGGGATGTGAAAAATATCGGGATTCAGCAAAATCTATATAATGCGGAACGTACAGGGGCGTTTTCAGGGATTATAGGTGTGGGTGTGGAAACTTTAGCGACCACGTTGGGCTTAGGACAAGCAAGTACTTTTTTGACCCGTCCCGCCTTATTGGTAGCCAATTTACTCCAAACCACAGGGGCTTTATGTGCTGCCAAACAAATTTGTTTGCGTACGGATGCCCACAAGCGACAAGACCCTGAAATGAAACGCATCGGCTTGCAAGAGGCAGGGGGTACTGTATTAGAAGCCATTGGAGCGGCGAGTTGGTCTAATGATTGGCTACTGGGGATTTATCGTTTGGGTTCCTTGTTGAGGATGCCGTATCGGAAATTGAAGACCATGCTAGTGAAAAATGCAAACGGGGGCATTGAAAAAGTAAAAGAACTCACCCCTAAAATTAAGCGTGCCTTATTGGTTGAAAATTTGTCCTTTGGGGCGGATGGTATTGCAGCGGTGCTGATTCTAGGTGCACCCTTAGTGGCATGGTGGGAAAAAACGCATCACACTACGTTGAATCCTGTGGCACGTTATAATGCACATGAAAAGACGGATACCCATTCGTCCATACAGAAAAAGTCTCTTACCTCATAGTGAGTTATTTTAAACCTAGAGTTACAAAATTGTAACAATTGTCATTTTGAAGAGTTAATTCATCTTTATTCATTTGTAATACGGGACATTCTGAATCGACTATAGAACAAGTCTTTTCGTTGTAAGAGATTTTAGGCACAATAAAAGGTAGGCTAATCATGAATATAGACGCTAGAACTTTCCTTTCTAAATATAATTTTAGTACCTTAACAGGATCTTTGGCATTGGATCCTCAAAAAATGACAAACGCAAGAAGACAGTTTGAAGGAATGACATCGAGTGCGTTTGATTCTAATACAAGTCTTATTAACGCAGGTATTATTAGCTATTTGCAAAACACAAACCCCAGTTTGTTAAATGAATATTTGGGTTTATACAATACGCCTCATCGTTTGTTTTCAGAAAAAAATTCTGTTTTTTCTGAACTCAATTCGGACAACTTAGATTCGATATTTATGGATTATATCCCTCCATCTGGTTAAGAGATAGCTATAAACCTAAACGACGTTCTAATTGTATTCCAAGATTCACGGGTGAGTTTTCATACGAGAATCTTGTTTTAAGGGTAAACGCCCTGATGTGAGTAGGACTTGCACAATCTGCACATCACTAGGATTCACCCCTGAAATACGCTTGGCTTGAGCTAAATCAACAGGGCGAAACTTAGACAATTTTTCTCGGGCTTCTAAGCTCAACTGATGAATGGCGTTATAGTCTACGTTTAAAGGCAGTTTAACTTTCTCCGCATTCTGAACTCGTTGATTTTCACGCTGTTGACGTTGAATATAGCCTGAAAATTTAAGCTCGGTTTCAACGGTGTCTTGAATATCTTTAGGAATGTTGCCTGAAGGGACATCCAATTTTTGCAAGGTGGTATAGGTAATTAACGGACGCTTGAGCAGTTGCTCCAAACTCGTACCTTCGGCAATTCGTTCTTGACAATCGGCTTCTAAAATAGCGTTGGTCTCTTCATTCGCTTTGATTTTGGTAATCGACAAGCGTTGCTTTTCGGCTTCCATTTGAGCGACTCGATTTTCAAAAACCGCCCACCGATCCGCCTGAACTAAGCCGATGTCTCGTCCCAGTGGCGTGAGTCTTAAATCGGCGTTATCTTGACGCAACAAGAGGCGGTATTCACTACGGCTGGTAAGCATACGATACGGTTCTTTAATTTCTTTGGTTACCAAATCATCAATCAGCGTCCCGATATACGAAGACGAACGAGGCAAGATGAACGGCGTTTGTTGACCCACATATCTGCTGGCGTTGATCCCTGCCATTAAGCCTTGAGCCGCCGCTTCTTCATAGCCACTGGTGCCGTTGATTTGCCCTGCGAAGAATAGGCCTTCGGCTTGTTTGACCATTAAAGCAGGCGTAAGCTGATACGCAGGGAAGTAGTCATATTCTACGGCACAAGCAGGACGCAACATTTCGGCACGTTCTAATCCCGGTAGGGTTTGAAGCATCGCCACTTGTACATCTAAAGGCAGGCAAGAGGAAAATCCCTGTAAGTAGATTTCATAGGTATTGCGACCTTCAGGTTCAATAAAGAGGTGATGCGTCTCTTTATCGGCAAACCGCATGACTTTATCTTCAATGCTAGGGCAGTATCTAGGCCCACAATCGGCTTCCATGAGGCCTTGCATCATGGGGCTACGGTGGATGTTGGCTCGAATAATGTCATGCGTTTCTGCTGTGGTGCGTGTGATATGACAGGGGATTTGCTCTAGTTTAGGGCGATTCGGCAAAAAGCTAAAAAAGCCATGGGGGGTATCGCCATGTTGTTCTTCTAGGTTCGAATAGTCAATGGTACGCCCGTCAATACGAGGGGGCGTTCCTGTTTTAAGCCGTCCTGTTTCTAAACCTAACGCCAGCAAAGAAGCCGTGAGTCCTGTCGCGGGTGGATCACCAGGGCGACCACCGCCGTAACTATTTTCACCAATCCAAATTTTACCATTTAAAAAAGTGCCTGTGGTAACCACCACGGCAGGGGATTGATAAAAGATTCCCAAATTATCTTCTACGCCTTGTACTTTGCCTGATGCGTCCGTTACTAAGCGTTGTACGGTGGTTTGTCGTAATTTCAAATTCGGTTCGGCTTCGACTAAGGCTCTTGCAAAATCCCGATACTTGGCTTTATCACTTTGAGAGCGTAAGGCTCTCACCGCAGGCCCTTTAGAGGTGTTTAACATACGCAATTGAATGTAAGTCGCATCTGCACAAATCCCCATGACTCCACCGAGTGCATCGACTTCTTTGACCAGTTGGCTTTTGGCAGGCCCTCCAATAGACGGATTACAGCTCATTTGCCCAATGGTATCTAAATTCATGCTAAGCAATAAGGCCTGGCATCCCAAGCGAGCCGCTGCAACCGCCGCTTCAATGCCCGCATGTCCCGCTCCAATGACGATGACATCCGCTTTTTGGGTGTGAATAATTGAAGACATTGAAACATCCTTGTGAAAATTGTGTAATCGCTTTTCTATTCTTTCAAAAACATGTACGATTCTCAAACAAAACCTGATTTTGTAACATAGGCTTGTGTATTTGCCAGTTTCCCAAAACTCTGTCAAAATGGTTTTCGTATCGTCTTTTAAAGGAGTCTTTTATAATGCCCCCAGTTCCCCCACGGCTTGAACGGATTTGCTTGCATTGGACGGCAGGCGGATTAAGCCCCAACGCCACGGACAAACGCCACTATCACTATATTATTGACGCACAAGGCACAGTGCATTTAGGCACTTATAAGCCTGAAGCTAATGGGAGGCAATTGACGAATCGAGACAAATATGCGGCTCATTGCGGAGGTGGCAACAGCTATACGATAGGAGTTGCCTTATGCGGGGGGCCTAAGGGGTATAAGTTAGGTGAAATTACGAAAATTAGCTTAGAACGTGCTTGTGAAGAAATGGCGTTATGCTGTATTAAATATGGGATTCAGGTGAGTCCTGAAACCGTTTATACGCATTATGAATTTGGCAAACGCCACCCCGGTACGGATAGCTCAGGTAAAATCGATATTAACCAGCTCCCTTGGGATGCCACAATCAAAGCCGATAAAGTGGGCGATCATATTCGTAGCAAGGTTAAGTGGTATATCGAAAAGCACAGCAAGTAACTTATACGATGTTCATCGTTTAAATGGTATAGTCGTTTTCAGAGTTTTTTGTAGAGATGGCTAGACGAGAAGCCTACTGTTCGGAAACATCTTTAATCGACTATACATGACTGAACAAAATTATCGTAGCGACAACGTATAGACACTCTACAAAAAACTCTGAAAACGACTATATTTTACTCTCTACCCATCACCAAGGAAACGGACTCGTCGATTTCTTTTTCTTGGATGGGTTCGACTTACCAGGTGTTTCCTCTTCAAACATGGAAAAGAAATCGCCCCAGCCCATGGGGTCATCCTCATCGTCTGACGCATCCTTCACATCCATATCTAAAAGGTTCGATGTTTTGGTGGATGCCTCGTCTTCTTCAGTCGTGCCTCCAAAAAAGCTGGACATCATTTTGAGTCCCTGTGCCATTTCAAAGAGTTGCGAAAACTCGGTGATTAACGCCGTACCTGTTTCAGCACTTAAGCCCGATCCCTTAAACAGGCGTGATTGACGACTTTCTGATTCTAACACTAAAGGCGGCGTGAGCCGTTCGGCTTCCGTCATGGACGACATTAACGCCTTCCACTGCTTGAGTTTGAGCGTGTGATCTTGCCCTAAGGCGTTGCGTTCAGAGGCGTTCATCTGCATCATGGGGAGCATATTGAGAATCATCGAAAGCCCGCCCATTTTTTGAATGCTTTCCTGCAAATGGAGATAATCCTTAAAATTGACTTTTCCCTGCATCAAGCGTTCCGTAACGGATGCCATGTGCGTCTCTTGATGGGAAGTCATCGCCTTTTCAAAAAGCGTGGCTAAATCGCCCATGCCCATGAGGCGTTGTGCCATCCGATCAGGGTGAAACGGCTCAAGGGCATCGGGGGTTTCGCCTGTGCCTAAAAACTGAATTGGAATGCCTGTGGCTTCTCGAATCGAAAGCATCGCACCGCCTTTGGTGTCGCCATCCATTTTGCTTAAAATACAGCCTGTTACACCCACTTGCGTGTGAAAGGCTTCCACCACGTTCACCGATTCCTGCCCAATCATCGCATCCACCACCAGCAAGACATCCTTCGGCTGGTAGCGTGCCTTTAAAATCACCAAGTCGGACATGGTGTCCGTATCCACCTGCAAACGCCCCGCCGTATCGACAATGACATGCGTTGCCCCTAAGGTTTTCGCCTCATTTATGCCTGCTTGCACCACATCCAGCATCGAGGTGGCGGATTCATCCTTATAAACAGGAGTATTGAGACGCTCCCCTAAAATCGCCAGTTGAGCCATCGCCGCAGGACGCACGGTATCCGCCGCAATCAAAAAGGGACGAATCGAGTTGTTTTGCGTGTGATTTTGAGTCGTCAACCATTGAGCGAGTTTCGCCGAAGTCGTGGTTTTACCTGCCCCTTGCAAGCCACACATTAAAAGAACGGCAGGTGATTCAGGCGTAAAAGCGGATTCTTCCAAGGCGTGCAAGGGATGCAAGGCTTCCCCGAGCAAGGTTACGAGTTCTTGGTGCATGAGTCCCATGAATTGATCTTCCGCATCCCAGTCGTCAAGGGCGGGAGAATCGAGGGCTTTTTGTCGAACCCGCTGCACAAATTGTCGAACGACCCGAAAGCTCACATCGGATTCTAACAAGGCACGCCGTAGGACTTGGCAAGCATCCTGTATCGCCGATTCATCTAAGGTTTTGGCTTTACTCGAAAAAAGCGAGGACAAGCCTGTTAATCGAGAACGCAAGAGATCAAACATCGTAAGCCTTTCTTAATGCACAGGCATCGCCAAAATCGGGGCTTCTTTTTCGGCTTTCACCAGTGCAACGGGATCATTCATAATACTGTTTTTCATACCGTAGGTGAAGTAAATCACCAACCCCACTGCGGTCGCAATCAAGGTTAAAAACCATGCCGTAGACGCCAAACCGAGCATCAACCAGCCACAGCCCAATGTCCCTAAAATCGGGGTGATAATGCCCCCTGGTGCTTTAAACGGACGCTCCGCATCAGGCATCGTAAAACGTAGGATAATCACGCCTAAGCAGACCATCATAAAGACAAAAAGCGTCCCCAAACTTGAGATTTGAGCCAACAATGAAATCGGTAAAATGCCCGAGCCGACGGCTCCCATGATAGCCACCACCCAAGTCGCCACGAGGGGGACACCGACATGGGGGTCTAATTTTTTGAGAAACTTCGGCAATAAGCGATCTCGTGCAATGGAATAGACGACACGAATCGTTGCCATTTGCATAATCAGCATGACAGAACTAATGCCCACGACTTCGCCAATGACGACCAATAAATCCGCTCCTGCGACTTTCATCGCCGTCATGGTTTGTGCCACCGATGCCGTACGGTGAATCTCTTCAAGGGGGTTGACCGCCGTTACAATCACCGTAACCGCCACATAAAGTAAGGTACAAATGAGTAATGAACCCATAATCCCAATCGGCATGTCTTTTTGGGGATTTTTCGCTTCTTCGGCAGAACATGCCAAGGCATCAAACCCCACGTAGGCAAAGAACATAATCGCCGCCCCTTTGACGATGCCATCCATACCGAAGGGGGCAAAGGTCTCCCAGCCTTTTTCAAACCAATGATGCGTCAACAAGGTGGGATTCGTAATAAGATACCACCCACCAATCGCTAAAAAGAAGAGGATAATCCCGATTTTGACGTAGACCATAAAGGTCGCCAGTTTCGCATTTTCTTCCACGCCTCGAGAGAGAATCCACGCACAGACCAGTAAACCCACAAAAGGTAGGAAATCGAAACTTTTATTGATCACCAGCGTAAAGACATCGGCGGATCCCGGTAATGTAAAAGGGATTTGTTGGGTTGCCACATGCAGTTCATGCTTGGGGATTTGTTGCGTCGGTTCAAGCACTGTTAAATACGAGGTATTCATCCACGCAGGGATTGTAATGGCTAAACTGGGGTTGCCTGTCATTTGAGCCAAGGCTTGACCAAAAACTTGCACGCCATAGGCAATCGTTTTACCCCAACCACTGGCAATACACATATTGCCTGCTAAGTATTCCACCACCAAAACCCAACCCACGAGCCACGCCATAAACTCGCCTAATGCCGTAAACATATAGGAATACGCCGAACCTGAAATCGGGATGAGGGTGGCGAGTTCACTGTAAGACAAGGCACAGAATCCGCAAATCACACCCGTTAGAATCAGCGAAATCACGAGAGCAGGCCCTGCACCATCCGCTGCGGCTTGCCCTGTTAGTACAAAAATCCCTGTGCCAATCATCGCAGAAACGCCGAAGACGACTAAATCTTTCGCCGTCAAGGTGCGTTTTAGACCTGATGCGTTTGAGTTGCGTTCAGGCAGGGGGCGAGTACGAGTCATATTTTGAATTAGGGAAGCAATGGACATTGTTTTGGGATTCCTCTCAAGGAAATAAAATAATGAGGTGAAGGCTACATCAGGAGGTGGATGTAGTCTCTACTAAAAAAGTGTCATACTCTAAAAAAGAAGAAGCACTTTACGATAATCACAAAATCTTAACAAAAAAATAAGATTTTTAAAAGCCTTCTTTGAGGACTGTTACACAACGCTTTATTTTTCTTTATAGACGATCTACAAGAAATTATGGAGACGACTATATTTGAGATTGATGTGAGGCAAGCAGATGATGGGTATTAGCTTTGGCGGACTCAATTCAGGACTTCCCGTCAATGACATTATTGACAGCTTAATTGCAGTGGAACGTCGCCCGATTGATCAAATCCGAAGTCGTATTACACAAACCCAAGGACGCAAAACGGCGTTAAGCACCATTGAATCTCGTGCAAATTCTTTTAAAACCGCTTTGCGAGTCTTTACCTCGACTTCGATTTTAGATGAAAACATCTTTCAAGCACGAAAAGCCAGCTCTTCCGTAACCGATGCCCTCGGTGTTTCCGTGAGTGCGGGGGCGAGTTTAAGTAGCTTAAAAGTGAGAGTGAATAATTTAGCCACCTCCACCAAAGCAATTTCACAATCCGCTCCTGGAGCCGTAACAACGGGGGCAACGCAACTTAGTGCTATTAAAACAATGTCCCTGTCTTCAGGCACGTTTCAAGTCTTTGTGGGAGGGGTCGCCAGTACCGTGAATGTGGATGCGACCACCGATACCTTTGCCGATGTCTTAGGACGCATTGATGCGATTTCAGGTATTGCCAGTGCGAGTCTGAATGCGGAAGGGCAAATCGTGGTGGTGGGAGACAATCCCAATACGGTGAGCTTCGGCTCTACAGGGGATACCTCCAATTTCTTGCGACTTTCCAAGTTGGATGTCGCCGTTGAAAGTGCAGGCAGCTTTACCGCCAATCAACGATTTTCCAATATCGATACCACCCAAGGTATTTCTACCGCAGGGGCGGGGCTTGCCACCGCCGTAACGGCAGGGTCTACTTTTAAAATCGGCAAAGCCAGTTTTGATACCACAGGCAAGACGATGGCTCAAATCCTCACCGAAATTAACAACTCTTCGACCGCAGGGGTCAATGCGGCGTTTAACAATGTATCCAATCGCTTGGAGTTGAAGTCTAAAAGTACAGGGCAAGTGGCGATTCAGTTAGAAGATACCACGGGCAATTTCTTGAGTGCCATGGGTTTAATCGTCGGAGGCAACCCTTTAACCTCTCAGAGTTTAGGGGTGAATGCCAAAGTAACCGTCAACGGCACGGAATATCTGTCCACCAGTAATGAGGTATCTGATGCTCAAACAGGGATTACAGGGGTAACACTCAATCTCAAGCAAGTCAAAACGGACGCCGATATTGATGTGTTGGTCGCTCAAGACACCCAAAAATTGACGGATTCTCTTAATGCTGTTGTTACTGCCTTTAATACCCTTGTGGGTTCGATTGACACCGAAACCAAAGCGGATGGCGGTCGATTATCGGGTCAAAACAATATCCGTTCCTTTCGCTCCCAAATCAGACAGTTGATTTCCAGTAGCACGACGGGGGCTGGTAATTACAATAGTTTGGGCTTGGTGGGGATTTCAACCGCCCGTAGCAACGGACAATCCGCCAATTCCACGTTGACGTTTAATACGACCAAATTCATCGAAGCTCTCAAAACCAGTCCTGACAACGTAGAGGCACTCATTAAAGGCACCAATGGTATTTTTACCAAAATGCAAGAAGTGGTGGATAGTGCCGTCGAACGAGGGAGTGATACGTCTGGTGATAAGGGCTTATTTCAAACAATTAACGACAGTTACGATGCCTTTATTCGTCGTTCTAACCTCAGCATTACCGCAGGCGAGGATCGTTTGGAAAGAAGACGAATTGCCTTACAGCGTCAATTCGCGGCATCAGACTCCCTGATTGCTCAGTTTCGGAGTCAAGGGAACGCCTTAAGCGGTATCGCCTCTTCTTTAGGGGCTGGATAAGGCTCTATTTGTAACAATATGTAACGTCCTAAGTGCTTGGCTTGTACTTGGCTTGGTTTGCGTTAGACTTGTATATATAGGATGTATCGCGGGGTGGAGCAGTCTGGTAGCTCGTTGGGCTCATAACCCAAAGGTCGTTGGTTCAAATCCAGCCCCCGCAACCATTTATAGTCGATTAAAGATGTTTCCGAACAGTAGGCTAGACGAGGAGCCTAGA
>CAZDMD010000004.1:0-39517 GCA_964506805.1 uncultured Vampirovibrionales bacterium
GCTTGTTTTGTTGATTGCTTGCAATCACTCGCGCTTCGCGCACAGAAAGTACCCTTTATGGGCTGAATGTCAACACTCCCTAGCCTGCTGGCCAAGTAAACGGACGACCCGCCATCAGGTGCAAGTGCATGTGAAAGACGCTTTGCCCTGCCCCAGCACCGTTATTCATCACCAAGCGGTAGTCTGTTAAATTCAGCTGTTCCGCCACCGCCTTAGCACCTGCCATAATATCTTCAAATAGGGAGACTTCTTCTGTTTCAAGGTGCGATGCCGTATGCGTATTGGAAATAATCAACACATGGACAGGGGCTTGGGGATTGACATCATAAAACGCCGTGATTTTCTCTGTTTGTAGGACAAGGCGAGCGGGGATTTCACCATTGACAATTTTACAGAATAAGCAGTTGAGGTCTTGCATGAGGGGATTCACTCCTTTTTAGCTCCTTTTAAGACGACATTTAACGACGATGAGCAGATGCACACACCTTATAAGAAGGCACTTCCCCTAAATCTTCAGGGAATTGCACCTTGCAGAGAAGCGGTGAATCTAACAAACGCAGGCATAACTCGCAGAGCAACTCAATAAAAGTGGCATTGTGATTCAAACTTTCCGCCCGATGCCAATGCGTTAGCCCATGTGCCTCACCAATCGGTAGATACAACATATCCATTTCAAAGAGCGTTTCAATGTGATCACTCACAAAACTAATCGGCACCATGACGAGGTTGTCTTTACCTGCTTTGGCGAGGTCTTCCATTAAATCTTCGGTGTAAGGTTTTAGCCATTCAAGGGGGCCAACTCGACTTTGCCAACAAATTTCCCATGTGTTATGGGGAAAATAAGTCGCCATAATCCGCTCGCAAGACTCTTTAATCTGCGTGGGGTAGGGATCTTTATTTTGAATCGCGTACTTTTGGGGAATACCGTGAGCCGAAAATACCACATGCCGTTCTTCTAGGGGGACGCTCCAGTCTTTTGAATCAAAGGCGTTTTGAATGGTTTCGGCAATGGCTTTTAAGAACAACGGTTCTTTATAATAGCTACAAATCGTGCCGACATTCAGGGATTCAGCCAGTGATTGCCATTCTTTTTTGGCACAGAGTTGCGAAAACTCCCGAAAGCTAGAGCCTGTGGTTGCCAAGCAATAATGCGGATACAACGGTAGAAGCATCAAATGTGTAATGCCGTCTGCTTGAATCTGAGCCAATGCCTCTTCACAGAAGGGATGCCAATACCGCATCGCTAAATACAGCTTGGGAGTCGTAAAGCCTCGCTCAGCAAAGGCAGGCGTGATTTTGGTTTCAAATAACTGCATTTGCTCTCGAGTGAGACGCAAAATAGGTGAGCCTCCCCCGATTTTGGCGTAATTTTCTTGGGCTTCATGCTTGCGTTTGTGAGAGACTCGCCACGCAAAGAGGTTTTGAATCCATTGCGGGACGGGCAGTTGAATGATGTCGTTGTCTTTAAATAGATTTTGAAGAAAGGGTTGCACGCTGGCTTGATCATCAGGGCCGCCTAAGTTGAAGAAGAGTATCCCGATTTTGGCGTTGGCATCAGGGGGGGTGTAATGCGAAAACGGTTTGATAGTGGGAATCGCTTTCACCGATTTGACTTTTAAACGGGCATTCATGGTATCCGCATCCTTTCATCTGAATAGGCTTCTATTATACGCCAAAATTGAGAACTTTACGGTTAAGCCTCTACCAAAACGCCCAACAACGAAAACGGATACGCCTCCGTGATACGCACCGAAACGCAAGTATTATAAAGTTGACTTTTCTCCACATGAGCAGGGACATCAAAATTGATGACTTTATTCTGCCGATTGCGTCCTGCCAAGCGATTGGGGTTTCTTTTGCTTTCCCCTTCGACCAAAACCTCCTGCACTTGACCAATCAAGGGCGTATTATGAGCAAGGGCTTGTTTGCGAATCGCTTCATTTAAGGTTTGCAAACGAGCTTCCTTAAGCTCTTGAGGCACGGCTTGTTCGGCGTAGCGTGCCTCCCAAATCGCAGCAGGCGTTTGTAAACGAGCCGAATACGCTGCGGTATTGCCTAAATACAAACCTGAACGACTCACGCTATACACGCTATTTTTAAACGCCTCTTCAGATTCACCAGGAAAACCGACGATATAATCCCCTGTAATCGCCACATTGGGGATGCGTTCGTGGATTTTATCCGTTAAGCGATAGTAGTCATCTGCCGTGTAGCCTCGACGCATACGCTTGAGGACTTCAGTATCTCCGCTTTGCATGGGGATGTGAATATGCTCCATGAGCTTGGGTAAATCGGCAATCGCTTCAATCATCCGATCACTGAAATCCAGCGGATGCGACGTCATAAAACGAATGCGTTCAATGCCTTCTACGTCATGCACGGCGTAAAATAAATCGGCTAAATCGTAGCGTCTGTCATTGAAGTCTTGTCCGTAGGCATCGACGGTTTGCCCGAGCAGGGTTACTTCTTTCACGCCACTTTCCGCAAGGCGTTTGACTTCGGCCAAGATGCTTTCAGGCTTGCGACTGATTTGTCGCCCTCTGGTATATGGCACGACGCAATAAGTGCAGAAATAATTGCACCCTTCAATAATGGTTACCCATGCGGAACTGCCTTTATTCTGCCTGATTTGCGTTACATCGTCAAAATAATCAAAGGTGGAAGCGTCTTTTTGTTTGTCTAAGGCGATGACGTGGTGATCATTTTCATCAAAAACTTGGCGAACCAATCGGGGTAAGTCGTGGATGTTTTGCGTCCCGTAGACCATATCCACATAAGGCATGCGATCAAAAACCGTATTGCCCACTTGTTGAGCCACACAGCCTGCCATAGCGATTTTGACATCAGGGCGTTGTTTTTTGAGCTTGCCCCAGCGTCCGAGTTGGCTAAAGGCTTTATCACTTGCCATCTCTCTAATTTGGCAGGTGTTGAGAATGAGTAAATCCGCCACTTGGGGGTCGTGCGTTTGACGAAAGCCTTCTCTTGCCAATAAGCCTAGCATCAATTCGCTGTCGGCTTCATTCATTTGGCATCCTTGTGTTTCGATAAAAACGGTGCGTTCCATACGTGTTCTTTCAGTGAGTTTAAAGTGTTGAAGTGTTGAAATCAATGTAGCACAAGCCAAAGCACATTTAAAGAAGAGAGAAATCTTTTTCAAAAAATCAACAATACACACGCAAGTCTCATAAAGTATGCTAGAATGGAGGTGTTTTTATTTGTAAGTCAAGATATATTGGGTGTTGTGATGCGTATTCTTGTTTGTTGCTTCGTTTTGATGTTAAGCATACTCTCTCCCCTCGAAGGCATGGCGGGCATTCGGCACACCCTTAAAAAAGACGCTCCAGCCGTTTCGCCAGAACAAACAGAGTCGCCCGACGTACAAGCATTGAAAGCCTATAATGAAGGCGTACGACTTTTTTTTGCTTCGCAATCCACCGTAACGCAAACCGTTGCAGGGGTGTATCGACTTCAACAAGACGCTAAAAAACAATTTAAAACCGCTTTACGCTTGAATCCCAGCCTAGTGGAGGCTGAAAGTAATTTGGGCTATGTCGAATTGGCTCAAAAAAATCCCCAAAAAGCACTCAATCACTTTGAACAGGCACTGAAGCTCAATGCTACGCATGAAGCCAGCTTAGCAGGATTAGGCATCGTGCTAGATCAGACGAATCGGAGTAACGAAGCGATTGAACGCCTCAAACAGTTGACGCAGTTGTACCCTGAAAAAGAGCAGCACTGGTTTAATTTAGGGACGATTTATCAAGCACAGCAGGCACACGAAAATGCAATCAATGCGTATCAGCAGAGCCTATTGCGAAACCCCAAGCATCTGCCGAGCCTGTTTAATCTCGCCACAATTTACCATGACCTGAAACAGCCTAAAAACGCTTGGACGTTTTACCAACGTTGTATTCGGTCTGACCCTGGTACGCCCTTAGCACTGCAGGCTCAGCACCGTATCCTATCCTTACAAAAGCAGTTTCCTGATATTTTAACCCCCTTAATGAAAGACTCCTGATACCATGATGAAATCCGTAAGGGACTATATAGTGGTAAAAAGCATTAAACTCTTTCATGTATTACAGATGAAAGACAAATACAAGTTTTACCCTTTATTGGGGATTGTGTTGCTCGCTACCACGCATGAGTGGGTTTGTGCCACTGTACAAACGCAATTGACAGGTACGGTGCCTCATGGAACGGATTTAATTTATCAGATTTTTAACGCCACGGTAGGACTGATGACGCTTTATACGTTTTATCTCTTTATGCCGAGACTGGCTTCTTGGCTGATGTTGAGCTTATACGCTATTTTTCCACTGACCTTACTGGTTTTTTCTGCTCTCATGATTACACAGCATCATGCCAGCTTGATTTGGTATGCCATTCCCGCTTTAGCCATGCTGGGGCATTTACCTGCCATTCACTCTAAACAAAAATGGATGGTAGCAGGCGTGTTAGGGATTTTATTGATTAACTTAGTCGCATTTTTACCGTCGCCCGTGTTTTATTTGAATCGTTTGTTGTTGAGCCATTCGCCATGGGTTACCTTCAGCAGTAGTGTGTTGAAGACCGCTTCCTTTTTATACCTTTTGCTTTGTATGAAGCAGTATGAAGATAACATTCTTTCGCTCCATAAAGCCTTGAACGTTGAGAAAACCTCCGCCAATCAAGATGCCTTAACAGGGCTGATCAACCGCCGAGGTTTGGCAACGATTTTACAAAAAGAAATAGCACGCAGTAAGCGTTCAGGATCTCCGCTTTCAGTGGCGATGCTGGATATTGATCACTTTAAGCAGATTAACGATTTGTATGGACACAAAGCAGGAGACGATGTTCTGATTCAGTTGGCGGAATTGCTCTGTGGTAATTTGAGGGAAACCGATGTCGTCGTGCGTTATGGGGGGGAAGAGTTTGCCCTCATTCTACCCGATACCCGATGTTTGGAAAGTCTGGTTTTGCTGGATCGGGTGCGTCGATTGGTACAGGAACATGTCTTCCAATGTTCTGGTAAAAATCTGAAACTCACCATTAGCTTGGGGGTTACGCAGTACGACCGTAGCCGTCATGATTTGACCAGTGTTTTAGAAGAAGCCGATTTGGGTTTGTATGAATCCAAACGAAACGGACGAAACCAAGTCAGAGCCTATGGCTTAGGTAAACTCAACAGTACCATGCTCGAAGAGCGTCAATTGAGACAGGAAGAAAATTCCTCGTTAGAGACTTAAAAACCCATCCCAAATGCCATCGTTTGCATTTATAGCTATTTCAAGAGTTTTCTGAACAATAGGCTAGACGAGGAGCCTATATGTTTTTGTGAAAAAGTTTAGAAAATGTGTAGATAGACCTACATGACTGCACAAAATCATCGTAGCGACAAAGTATAGACACTGTGCGGGAATATATTTAATCAACTATATGTTAGCTGAGCGATATGCAGAAGCTGATGAGAAGTAGTCGCTCCAGCAAGACCAAGATAAAAAAGCCGACACTGATTTGTCCATTGAGCGTAAAAAAGGCTTGATTCACTCGGCTTAAGTCATCGGCACTTACCAAACGATGCTCCAAGACCAGTAAAACGCTCATCACAGACAAAGCGAGGCAAAATCCCCACCCAATAAAGCCATACGCCGAATGACTATACTGCCACGCAAACGCCAGCAGTGCCAAAACCGAAGCCCCATGAATCCAGCGACTCAACCGTAAAGCGGATGCCACCCCGATCTTGACAGGAATACTATACAGCTGATGTGCCGTGTCAAAGTCGGCATCTTGGCACGCATAAATAATATCGAATCCCATCACCCATAACGCCACCCCCACGCCAAAGCCAAGACTCAAGCCGCCTTGCCAGTCGCCTGTTTGAGCCAACCACCCTCCTATGGCGGAAGCCCCTAAAGCAAGCCCCAAGACCAAGTGGCATAAACTGGTGAATCGCTTGGTGTAGGAATACAAGGTTAAAATCAAAATCGCTAGGGGTAGAAGCTGTTGACATAAAAGCGGTAACTGAAAAACGGCAAACATCATCACGCCCAACGCCACGAGCGTGAGTCCCCATGCCTCTAAGATAGAGACCTTGCCTGACGGGATTTCTCGTGAGGCGGTGCGGGGGTTGAGGGCGTCGAACTTGGCATCGGCAATGCGGTTGAGTCCCATGGCATAGGTACGACCGCCTATCATAGCAAGCAAAACCCAAATCACGGTTTCCACTTGAGGCAAGGCAGGCATGGGATTCGCCAAGAGCAAGCCCGTCAACGCAAACGGCAAAGCAAATACGGTGTGTTCAAACTTCACCAAAGACGCATAATCCAAAAGTTTTGAACCGTGTGTCATAAACTTGCCTTTTCTGCGGATAAGTAGCGTTTCAAATACGCATGGGCTTTTTCAATTCCCCTTCGAGCGATTTCCGCATCGCATTCTTGCACAAGGACGGTTCCTAAAGGTAAACAAGGCAAAATCAATCGAAGCGTTCCTGCATTGAGAACTTTTTTATC
The DNA here is from genome assembly GCA_964506805.1 of uncultured Vampirovibrionales bacterium. Classification (GTDB taxonomy): domain Bacteria; phylum Cyanobacteriota; class Vampirovibrionia; order Vampirovibrionales; family JAJTHC01; genus JAJTHC01. The sequence continues at coordinate 6,495 of CAZDMD010000004.1, forward strand.
TTTCGCCATATAGGGGATTAAATCCTCCGCCGTGGGCAAGCGTCCCAAGTTTTCTAGCGTCGCATACGGTAGTAAGGCTAAGGCTTCCATAACGGCGATGACCTCTTGCACGAGGGCTTCCCCTAAGGCGGATTCATTCGCATATAAGGCACAGAGCATCCCCACACTGACGGCTTCTCCGTGCAGTAAATTGCCGTAACCGTAATAGGCTTCATACGCATGGGCAAAGGTATGCCCCAAATTCAAGCACACTCGCCCCCGAGCGTCATGGGGGGGAAAGGATTCGGTTTCATCTCTCGCCACGACGGCGGATTTAATCATACACGCTCGTCGAATCAACGTCGCAAGAGTCGTTTCCCACGCCTTGCCACTTTGCTTAAAGGCTTGCCAAAGTGTTTCACTTGATTTTTGATCACCGTGCGTATCACACGCCGTACGTTCAATCAAGGCATATTTAAAGAGTTCCGCCAGTCCTGCTTGTATTTCTCTTGGGGGGAGCGTCTTGAGTACATCGGGATCAATCACCACCAGTTCAGGCTGTTTAAACGCCCCGATGCTATTTTTCACATCGGCGAAATTGACTGCCACCTTACCTCCCACCGAAGAATCCACTTGAGCCAAAAGCGTCGTTGGGATTTGAACAAAACGCGTCCCCCGATAGTACGTCGCTGCTAAAAAACCTGTTAAATCCCCCACGACCCCACCGCCTAAGGCAACAAAGACATCTCGACGGTTGAGTCCTGCCTGCATGGCTTTGGCGTAAAGCCTGTGTAAAACGCTTAAATCTTTGGCGGTTTCCCCTTGAGGCACGATTTCCACGAGACAAGTATAATCCGCCTGCTTGAGATGCGTTTGCACCTGTTCAAGATATTGAATTGGCAAGCCCTCATCACAGACCAGCATGAGTCGCTGTTGAGGGGAGATACCGACACTCATTAAATGAGAGGCAAAGGCTTGAAGACTCCCCGATTGAATTATAATAGGATAGCGATGAGCTTTTCCAGCCAGTTCAACGTAAATTGCTTCGGTGTTTGGCATGGTGCAATTTCCCTACGAGCGATGCAAAGTCGGTAAAAAATAACGCAGATACTTGTAAAGCCCTTGAATCACGGCACTCACGGCTTCTTCGGGTTTTAATCCCCCTGTGGCAACATGCACCTGTGCCTGCTCATAAAACGGTCGTCGGGCTTCAAACAGCTGATGCACGATTGCAACAGGATCTTTCACGTTAATCAAGGGACGCTCCTTCGGTGAAAATAAAACCCGCTGCAAGAGTTCGGCTTCATCGAGTTCTAAATAAATCACGACGGCTTCATCAAGGGCGAGATCTAAATTATCCTGACGCACTAAGGCACCGCCTCCTGTGGCAATCACCATGTGGCGTGCTTCCAGCGATTGTTTCAGGCAGTCGCTTTCATACTGGCGAAAAACGGCTTCGCCTTTTTCTTGAAAGATTTGAGGGATTTTACATCGATGGGCGTGTTCAATCGTCAGATCCGTATCGATGAACTGAAAGCCTAGCACTTGAGCCAAACGCTTGCCAATGGTGGATTTACCGCAACCCATAAAGCCTGTTAGCACCAATCGTTCCAGAGCGGGTGCGTGTCGAATGGCATCAATAGAGGCGTGAATGTCTAGTGAATGGTCAAGCATGGGTCAATTTGTGTCTCTTTCGTCTTCTTAATGACTGTTTTATTGTATCAAAAACATGAAATTCAAAGTGTGTTATTTAATAATACCCTCTCCTAATTTTAGGAGAGGGAGAGAACGTCTGAAAGACGTTCGAGGGTGAGGTTAAATCTTCGTGATGACGGGGTGTCAACCTCCCCCTAACCCCCTCCTAAACATAGGAGGGGGACTACTCTTCAATCAATACCATTACAAAATAACACTCTTAAATTTCATAGCCTCTCGCTTTTTGGGATTTTATTATAAGATATAGTTTCCTCAAGCGTTTTCTGAACAATAGGCTCATACACTCTACGAAATGGATTCAAACGCATGCGACTCGACAAATTCATTAAAATGACTCGACTCATCAAACGCCGTAGTCTCGCCAAAGAACTCTGCGATTTAGGGGGTGTCTTCCTCAACGGAAAGCCTGCTAAAGCCGCCCATAGCGTCAAACCGAATGACGAACTCGAACTGCACTTTGGCAATAAGCTCGTGAAAGCCAAAGTCCTTGAAATCCCTCTAAAGCCTGCTGGGAATTTAACCGTCGCCTCGCAATATGTGGATGTTTACTTTCAAGAACGCCTTGTGAGTCAAACGCTCCCTGTGGATGATGAATAAAAATCTGACGCCAAAAAATATCTTTATGATAGACTTAGAAAGGTTAGTGGACTTGAGGGTTTCGTATGCGTTTTGTTGAATTTTACTTATTGTGGATGAGTGTGTTTTGGCTCAACGGCTTGGTGAGTGATGCCGTTACGACGCAACCCTTGCAATTTACGGAACTGAGACAAAATCAAGTGGGGTATCACCCTAAAGTCGATAAAATTTTATGGCTCAAGGTGAAGTCTAACCAGCTGCAAGAACTCGAAAATGAGGGGGGATTACTTAAAATTTCCCCGATTCTACGGAATCCCAACAAAACGTATTATGAATTTGCTCCCAACGGACTTGTTGTCGCTCGTCCTACGGTGGATACCATTAGCCAAGATTTAGTATTGTTAAACCTCTCTCCCTTCAAAAAAATCGGACGCTTTAACCTGTATCCCTTTGGTCAATGGATTCAAAGCAAATTTTTGAAAGAATCTGCTCCTGTTACGGTGAGTCCGAATGTGTTTCAGCAAGTGGGGCAAGTGGCGACTCGTGCCTTATATAGTCAGCGTTCTGGGCAAGTGTTGCTAGATGGTGGCATTGGTTTATTTCAAAACGCAGGGCATATTGATGGTATTTTACCTTCAGGGGGCTGGTACGAAGGGGCGACTTACGATAAGCACCTTTTAAGTCATGTCATGGTAACGTCTTCCTTGATGACGATGTACGAGCGAAACCCTGAATGGGCGGTGAAACGAGGACGCCTTGCCTTTCCCAAATCAGAAGATACACTGGCAGGTGTGCCAGATATTTTGCATGAATCGGCACATGGCTTACGCTTTATTTTAAAAATGCAGGATGGGATTGGCAAAGGCTTTTATACAGGCGTTGGCAGTGATTCGCCTCCTGAACTGTTGCGGGTTCGCCCTGAACGAGACACCCAAAGCAGACGACTTTTATTGCCAAGCCAAGTCAGTACAGCAGCGGCGGTCGCCACGCTTGCTCAAGCGGCTCGGGTGTATAAAGACATTAACCCCGATCTTTCCTTAAATGCCTTACTGGCGGCTCAAACAGGGTGGAAGGCGTTGGAATCGGGGCGTATCAGGGATATTCACACCACGCAGGTATGGGAAGAAAAAAACAGCCGTATTAAAACCGTTCAACCCGCTTTTCGAGAAGCCTTTTGGTCGCAATCGACGGATTCAGCGAAGCCTTATCTCTTGTGGGCGGGCTTGGAACTAGGACACACCACGCAAAACGAAGCATTACTTGCTGAAATGGAAGCCTTATGGAATGAAGTCCATTTAAGTGATTTGTCGTGGCGTTCACCGCTCTGGCATTTGTGGACGCATCCGATTTTGAAGGGGTATGTCCCCAAGGAAGCGAAAACCGTTTGGCTAAAGAATGCCGAAAGCTCAAAGGGCTGGACGAGGGCATTGCAAACGCCCTTGGTGTCTCCCTTTGATTTTAAGGATTTCCCTGCCTTGCCTGCCTCTAATGATGCTTGGGTGCGTCATGCCCTACAATGGGTGGATGCCTATGAAGTCAGTCAAGATCAATCCTATCTCAAATCGGCGTTGGATGTCTTTAATTATCTCATGGGCTTTAACAAGTGGAACGTGGTGATGATGAGTGGGAATCCTACCGTAGGGGGACTTGCCGTTCAACAGCATCCGTGTAATCAGGTGGCTCGTTCGGCGGATATTCCGCTACCCGGTCTCTTATTAAAAGGCATTACCCCCGACTTTCCGAACACGCTTCCGTTTCAAGACAACAGCACCTTTTGTCAATGGACGGGGACTCACATTAGTTGGCAAGGGCATTTGGCGGATTTGATGTTTCGTTTGGATCAAATCTATTCCCCTGAACTCGCGAAAACCGAAGTCATTGATGCCAAGAATAAAGAGATTCAAAAGCTCAAGCTCTATAATGAAGTGGAACAAGATGAGTTGCGTCGCTTAAAAGAACAAAAGGGTACCGACCTTCCAAACTAATTTTGAAAACACTAGCACAAGAATTTATTGAGGGTGTTTTATCTGAATATCTTCACTTTCTCGTCCCGATACAAGAATAAGATTCGTTTGACCTTGATTGATTTTACACGTATTATTCTAAAATGTGGATGCCTTGCTACTCGCTCTCTAATTGTTAAGGATTTTTTCTATGAACGCTTTGAATGTGCCTCATTTACGCAATGGATCAACTGCTTTCCCTCGTGAAGCTGTCATCGATACAAACGGCTATATGAAAACTAACCCTCTCGAAAGAATAGTGGCGGCTGCCCAAGTGGCAAAGGAATATGACCCACAAATGGCAACGCTCGCCACGTCTGCTCCGCAAGATAGCTTTGTGGCAACAACGGCTAATTCGTCTGTGGCTCCTCCTGATTCGACGGCGATAACGCCTGCTCCAGTCCCACAAGAAAACGGCTTTGTGAAGTTCATGAAATCACCTTTGGGGTTGGTTTTAGGTGTAGTAAGCGTTGCAGGAGCGGGTTTTGTGGGATACAACACCTTCTTTAATAGTCCAATCAAACAATTACAAGGACATGTAGCACAATTAACGGGTGAAAAAGCGAGTGATGTCAATCACTTGAATCAGCATTTGCCTCATTTTGCAAACGCCTTAAATTCACTTACTTACGGTGGAAGAGATCATGACGCCAAAGCATGGGGACACATTTCTTCTGCCATTGCGGATGTACATCAAGTACACGGAGACAAGCTCCCTGTTGCTCATTTGTTATTAGACCGTGTCCATGCACACCCTAGCAAATTAGAGCCTCATGGCTTGGCTGCCATGCAGTCAGCGTCTAGCAAAGTAATTTCACACTTGGCAGAGTCCAAACAACCTCTCAATACAGCGTCTAGTCACGCCTTATTTGAAAAATCTTTGGCTTGGTCTTTACATGATAAAGACATTTCGACATTGACCAAAGACGAAGCGGAACATATGCTTAAGGCGTATGAGAATGCTAAAACAGCAAATGCCCCTATTCCAGACGCCATTACGAGAATTCAAGCTCATTTAGAGAGTCTCAAGGCTAAAGGAAAGCCAACAAAAACAGGTGGTAACGTTTTTCAACGTATAGGAGAGGGCTTTAGAAACATTCCCAGCACATTAAGGAACGATTGGAGAGTAATGAGTACACCTATTACAGGGTTTAGACATTTCTTCCAATCCATTGGGGAACTTTCTGGTTTGACTAAGCTAGGTATTACGTCCCTATCACTAGGAGTTGCTCAATGGACGGCGGTTACTTTTCATGGTTTTAATCTAGTGGCTCATTTATTAGCACCATTAGCATCTTTGTTCGAACCTGTTACGAATGGTTTATCGGGGATGTTTACCTCCTTCCCAAGTGGCGTGAATATTGGTTTCCCCAAGTTTGACTGGTCTATCATTGAAAAATGGCCAACTATTAAGTTTTTACCATAATTGTTACCCTGAGTACTAAAAGTCATTTTAAAACTTTATACCACTACTCTCCCTTATGAAGGGAGAGTTTCATTTCAAAATCTCTATAGGCTTATCTGTTAAGCCTCATAGCGAAAGCCGTCGGTTTCCATGCGGTCAAAGACTTCGTTTAACTGCGCTTCAGGTAAAACCAGCGACAAACGAATGAAGCCTTCCCCGTTTGGTCCAAATGCCGTACCGGGTACTACCACAATCCCCGATGTGAGCAGTAAATCTTGCGAGAAGGCTTCACAACTGCTGTATCGCTTCGGAATCGGTACCCACAAGTAAAAGGTCGCCTTCGGTGGGTTCATCGCCTCGACATCCCACCCCAAACGTTTCAAGCCGTTTAGCGTAACCGCTTGGCTATGGGCATAGACTTTAGCAACCTCTTGGATGTAATCTTCAATTTCAGGACTCGTAATGGCAAAAGCGCCTGCTTTTTGCAAGCCTTTAAAAATACCGCTGTCCATCGTGGATTTGACTAAGGCGACTAAATCCACAGCATCTTTATTGCCGACGGCATAGCCCAATCGCCAGCCTGTTAAGCTATACGGCTTGGAAAGACTATGAAACTCAATGGCACAATCCATCGCCCCTTTGGCTTCTAAAATGGAATGAGGCTTGGCATCAGGGCTAAAATACATATCCGCATAGGCGTTGTCACTCACCGCTAAAATACCGTGCTTTTTAGCGAAATCCACGGTGGCTTGCAGATAAGACATCGGAGCCAATGCCCCAATGGGATTCGATGGATAGTTGATGACCACCGCTTTGACCTTCTTTGGTGAAATACCTTTTTGTATAATTTCAGACTCCCACACCTCATCTAAATCAGGCAAATAATTATTGTCAGGATTCAAGCGAATCGAAACCGCCTTACCGCCAGCCCCTTCAATGGCATCCACATAGCTGGCATATCCGGGGTCAGGCACTAAAATCATTTCTTTATCGGCTTCCTTTAAATACGGCGTAATCAAACCACGAAATAAGTTACCCAAACCTTCCTTTGAACCCAGTAAGGCACACACATTCGCTTGAGCCTCGACTTCCACCCCAAAGCGTGTCTTCATACGAGTCGCACAGGCTTGACGAAAGGACAATTCCCCACGCGTGGTGGAATACACATCATTCCCAGATTCAGAGAGCGAGGCGATTAACACGTCTTTAATCGCTTGCGGAGCAGGAATCGTTGGGGCGCCAATGCTTAGTTTGAGCGGTGGTCTGCCTTTTGCTTCGAGCGTCGGGGTTAAATCCGCCACTTGCTTGGCAATACGGAACATAATATATTCTTGCCGATTCTGCCAAATTTCACTGCACAAGCCTTTGACATCAACTGTATTGGGCGTGGAGGTGCTAGAGTTGCTCATCATCAAAAAACTTTCTACAAAACAAAACTTTACGATACAGTTATTATACCTTAAATTAACAAATATCTTTAATCGACTATACCTGCAGAGAATGAAGCTAAAACCGCTTTTAAGTCGGGTAGCACATGACACGCCCCCCGCCACGGATTCTTTCGCAAATAGTCCTGATGATAGTCTTCCGCTTTCCAAAAGGTCTCCGCTGCTATGATTTCAGTTACAATCGGCGAGTCAAACAGGGCTTGAGCCTTTACCTTACTGGCTTGGGCTTGTTTAAACTGCTCCGCACCATAGGTATAAATCCCACTGCGATACTGTGTGCCTACGTCAACACCTTGCCGATTGAGCTGTGTGGGATCATGTAAATGCCAAAACACCCACAGCAGTTGCGGATACGAAATCGTTTCGGGATTAAAAACCACTTCCACCACTTCCGCATGATGCGTTAGCCCCGTGCAAACGTCTTTGTAAGTGGGGTGCGTCGTATTGCCATTCATGTAACCCACAGCGGTTTGCGTTACCCCATTGAGTTGACTAAAGGCGAGTTCGACTCCCCAAAAACAACCTGCTCCGAAATAGGCTTTTGATAATTGCATCTCTTCAACTCCATTTGGCTTGAGTCAAGGGACATCTAACTCATAAACGATGGACGCTTGGCTTCAAAGGCTTGAATTGCTTCTTCAAAGCTCAAGGTATAACCGATTTGATCTAAACCATTGACGAGGCATTTCTTCCAAAAGCCTCCGATTTGAAAGACGTGAGTCCCTTGATTTTCAATCGTAACGGATTGGGCTTCCACGTCAATATCCACACGCAAGGCAGGGTTTTCCGCACAGGCTTCTCGTAAGGAACTCACCACCGCTTCAGGCAACTCCACCACGAGCAAGCCATTCTTCAGGGCATTATTTTTAAAAATATCCGCAAAGCTAGAAGCAATAATCGCTTCAAAGCCATAATCCACCAACGCCCAAGGGGCATGTTCACGAGACGATCCGCACCCAAAGTTATGCCCCGCCACCAAAATGCGAGCATGAGCAAACTGCGGTTGATTCAACACAAAATCCAAATTCGGGCTACCGTCTTCCATATACCTAAAATCAGAAAACGCATGTTCCCCTAAGCCTTTTCGGCTGGTTACTTTTAAAAATCGGGCGGGGATGATTTGATCGGTATCGACGTTGTCCTTATTCAGGGGGACGCATCGGCTAGAAATGGTTTGAATCGCTTTAGGCATGGGTTAAATCCTCTTTCATTATCTTGTCGTCTTTTCCAAAAGTTTTTGAGCCGTAGGCTAGACGAGGAGCCTAGATGATTTTGTGAACGGAGTGTAGATAGACCTACATGACTGAACAAAATCATCGTAGCGACAAAGTATAGGCATGGATCAGAATTTTTTGGAAAAGACGATACGTACATCAACCAGTTCCCCATAAATCGCGGCTGCCGCTGCCATGGCAGGAGAAACCAAAATACTGCGTCCCCCTTTGCCTTGTCGCCCCTTGAAGTTACGGTTACTGGTAGAGGCACAATACTGCCCGACTTCAATGGCATCGCCATTCATGGCAATGCACATGGAACACCCTGGTTCTCGCCATTCAAAGCCAGCGGTTTTAAAGATAATATCTAAGCCTAGGGCTTCGGCTTCTTGCTTGACGACTTGAGACCCTGGCACGACTAAGGCTCGCACTGTTGGGTTGACTCGTCGTCCTTTCGCCACTTGAGCCGCTGCTTGCAAGTCTTCTAGTCGACTATTGGTGCAGCTCCCGATGAATACCACATCAATCGGCAATCCCTTGAGTGGCTGATTCGGTGAAAGCCCCATGTAGTCTAAGGCATCCGCTAAATCGTGGGCTTGCGTATGGGCAGGCGGTGCATCAGGACTTGGCACGCATTCGCTAATCCCACACGCCAATCCAGGATTCGTGCCATACGTTACCATCGGTTCAATTTGCGTCGCATCCAGTTCAACGACGGCATCAAAAACCGCCCCTTCATCACTTTGAAGCGTCTTCCAATAAGCAACCGCTTCTTGCCAATCGTTTCCTTTGGGAGTAAAGGCTTTGTCTTTTAAGTAGGCAAAGGTGGTCTCATCAGGGGCTACCATCCCCGCTCTTGCCCCTGCTTCAATCGCCATATTGCAAAGCGTCATTCGCCCTTCCATACTTAAGGCACGAACCGCTTCGCCTCTAAATTCTAAAACGTAACCTGTTCCCGCATCCATACCGATTTTACCAATAATCGCCAAAATCAAATCTTTCGCCGTAACTCCTTCTCCGAGCGACCCGTTGACTTCAATCGCCATGGTTTTAGAGGGATACTGCAACAAGCATTGCGTCGCCAGCACATGTTCAATCTCACTCGTCCCGATGCCAAAGGCAAGCGATCCAAATGCCCCGTGTGTGGCGGTATGACTGTCTCCGCAGACAATCGTCATACCCGGTAGTGTGAATCCCAATTCTGGCCCAATGACATGTACAATCCCCTGATTACCACTTTCAGGCCCCATATAACGAATCTTCGCTTCTTTGACGTTGGCTTCTAAGGTTTCAATTTGCTTTTGAGCCTGTTCATCTTTCAGGGGAAAGGAACGCCCTGCCAGGGTAGGGATGGAGTGATCCACGGTGGCAAGGGTTAAATCGGGTCGTCTAACGGAAAGCCCTCGTTCTTTTAGCCCTGTAAACGCTTGCGGAGACGTAACCTCATGCACCAAGTGGCGGTCAATATACAGCACAGCAGGTGCGGTGGGATCATCTTGGTGAACGACATGAGCGTCCCATAATTTTTGATACAAGGTCTTCGGCATGCGTTTGATTCCTTAATTAGGTAAAACAAGTGATTCTAAAATATCATAAACAAAATGCGTAATTTGTAACAATTTTGTAATAAAAAAATGTGAAAACAGCCTAAAAACCAACCCAAAGGTTAATTTTGTCATCAGACTCTTGTCTAAAGTGTTGAAAATAAATAAACTGTTTACAAGGTGAATGGTAATGTTATTTGATTTTCGTTTACGATTCCTTTTGTTCTTATGCGATGTTGTAATTCTTATGCAATTTGCTATTTTAGATTGTCTTAATTAGCGTTTAGTCTTTGATATTTTAAGATAGTAATGATTAGGGAATGGGAAGTTTTTATAATGGAATGGTCGCCCTCGCCCATGATTCAGAATCCTTATGCGTATCAAGGGATTTATGCGGAAATGCCTCCTGTTTTGGCAGACACTTTAGAAGAAACGGATTACGCTTTTCCGCAAGAGTGGTACACCCCTGAGTGTCGTTCACTTGAACAAGAATTCTTAAAAGCGTTGAAGTCGATTAAACGGATTTTTCGTCAACAAGCCATTTTGCTATTTGTGTTGTGTGCTTTATTCGTCGGACATTTTGCCTGTTTTTACTGTTTTTTGAATTAGCATCAGATTTTAACCTATTCACAAAAAGAGCCTCGCGGGATCAAGGCTCTTTTTGGCTTAGGATAGAACGCTCTGCAGAATCTCGCTGCAGCAAACCAGAGCATATATAGTCGATTAAAGATGTTTCCGAACAGTAGACTAAACGAGGAGCCTAGATTATTTTGTGAAAAAGTTTAGAAAATGTGTAGATAGACCTACATGACTGAACAAAATCATCGTAGCGACAACGTATAGACACTGGACAAGAAATTATTGAAACAACTATATCTAGGATGTGCTGTACTCTACCTTCGTAAAATTACCGTATAAGATCAAGAAAAGTCAAAGCCCTTTAGTCCGATTTTACCTGTTTTTTAGTAGATTTGCGTACCGTCTTTTTGGATTGAGGGGTTTCGGCTACCGTCTTATTCAAGGCTTTTAAATTCGGTAGACTTTCTTCGGTTTTAGTAACTTTTTTCTTGGATACTTTGTGGGAAGCATCTGTTGTTACTTTAGATTTTGGGGACGTTTTGGTTTTCGCCACTGTTTCAGAGGAGCTGTTCATTTTAAACGCATCCTTTGCTTTGGGTTGTCGCTTAATTGGGACGGCTACTTGCACGTTTTCTTGCACGTCTTCCACAGTCTTGTGGATTTTTTGTTCAAAAGGAACAAGTCGGGAATCCATTTCCTCTAAAAATACCATGGCGGCCAATACTTTTTCTTTGGCTTTTCGTTTGGCTTCTTGGACTTCAGGCTTTTTCACCGTTTCAGCGATTAACGCATCCATTTCTTCTTCGGTTAAGGCGAGTTTCCGTTTGTTGGGTTTCACAAACGGAAACTCTTCCTGATTAAACATTGCTAAACCTAAGGCCAGTTTTTCTTCAATACTTTCTTCTTCAGGTAAAGCCTCAATATCCACGCCATTTTGAATGAGTCCAATGGACTCTAAAACTTTATTTTCAACCGTAGTGCCATTTTTGAGCGGCGTATCGATGACCTCTTGCACAAGGGCATCCATGTCGGCTTGGGATAATTCATAGGGGTTAGAAGCATTGTCGTCCTGTGGGACATGGGTATTGAAGGTTTGCATCGTATCGTCTCCTGTGTTTTCGTCATTTAGGGCTTCGTCTTCTTCAGACACACCCGTCTCCTGCAAAGGGGGTTTAGATTCTGTTTTAGATTCATCTTCATTTGCTTCAGACATAAAAGAGACTTCTAAAACCTCTAACGGCTCTAATGTCTCTTGGATTTCGAGTACCTCGTCTTGATTTGTTTTCACTTCGCTCGTAAAAGCCTCAGAATCTTGAAATTCAAGGGGTTTTGCATTTGAAGTGTTTGAAGCCTCTTCTAGAACCACTAATTTTAAAACAAGCAATCTCCCCACCCGAGATAAAATAGGCTCAAAGGATTCTGGCACTTCGTCTTGAAGAGACGCAAGCCTTGCTAATTCCAGGTCTAAATCCACATGACTTAACACGGGATCCGAAATCTCAGGATAGTCCGTCTCCATCTCACAGCTCATAGCGTTGACTTGTCGTACCGCTTTCGCCAAAATATTTTCCGCCTTTGCCTCGTCTTCTAAGTAGGTTTGACTTTCTACTTGCTGTTGCTTGCCTTGTTGCTCAAAGCGAGACATCTCTTCCGTAAAGACCAGTTTTACTAGCGTATGCACCTCAACACGACTTTGATGCGTTGCGGTAAAGTCTTCGATTCCCTGCTGACGTACCAAATTATCTAGTGCTTGCAAACACAGTAAGAGTCTTTTCCCTGCTAAGTTACGACCCTCTTCATTCAGTGTCATCACTTCATTCAAGCCACGAGACACCAACGAATGATGCTTTTTGTTTTGCATAAATTGCCTTATTTTTTTAAGCCCTGCCGTACTGGAATCTTCATCCGTCGGTAATGCCTCGTAAGCTTCAAAAGACAATTCCTTCGCATAGGTATACAACTGTTTACCCACCAGTTCTTGAACATAGTCAGGCAAAGGCTTTAAGAGCGTTAAGGCTCGGTGAAGCGTGGGATATTGAGAATACCAAGGCGTTTCGTGTTCGTCTAAGTTCATCTGAAGGACTCTTTTAATTCAGTGTATATTTCACTCTGTTTCGATACTCTTTCACGCATTCTACAAGAGACTCCTCTACTTGTAGGGGAGTATTTTTAGCGATGACCCCTATTTTTCACTTATATAGTCTTTTCCAGAGTTATAGTCTTTTCCAGAGTTTTCTAGTCAGTAGGTTAGACGAGGAGCTTAGATGATTTTATGAAGGAGTGTAGATAGACCTACAGGACTGAACAAAATAAGCGTAGCGACAAAGTATAAGCATGGGTCAGAAACCTTTGAAAAAAACTATACCTTGTTTTATCGTCCTAAACACACCTCATTACAGCTCAAGAGGGTCAAAATACAGGAGCTTACTCACAGCAAGTCGAGCGAGATTGTATCAAAATGTAACGCATTGTAACAGGCTTTTAAGACGATTCTGTGAAGACGGCAGATACTGTATGCTCTTCATTTATCACAGTCTAGCGACTTGTCAAGTTAAATCTTTGTGTATTTCATACACTTTGCCGATTTTTTTATTAGACGAGCCTCCCAAAAAATGATATATTTAGAACTGTCGAAACAGCAATACAAGCCTCTGTTGGGTCTCACATTGTTGTAGGAAATCGTCTTATTGTACTTGAATAGATAGTTAAGAAATTGTTACGAATCGCATAAACGAACTATTTATAACAGTTTATGCTAATACAGAATACTGTGTGTTAAAGAAACGTAACTATAAGCGTTCATTTGTTTTTGTGTGATGTTTACAAATTAAACTTGGAGGTTTGGCCTGCATGATGGCAAGTTCATTAACTGGTGTGAAGAAAAAGTCTACCACGACGAAATCTTTTGAACAATTGGTATTTGATTTAGAAAATTCGACCAGTGAAAAAGTCCGATACAATGCGGCTCGTGTTTTGGGTGAGTTGGGCGACCCTGCTGCGGTAACGCCTTTAATTCACGCTTTAAAGCATGACAAAAATGGATCGGTTCGACTCTATGTGGCTCGTGCCTTAGGTGAATTGGGTGAAGCGTCTGCCACCTCTCACTTAATTGAGTCTTTGCGTGAAGATCGTAATGTGGATGTACGTGTGCGTGCCGCTCGTGCGTTGGGTCGTTTAGGTGGTGAAGAAGTCGTGATGCCACTGGTTGAGGCCCTCAACGACGATAACTCACAAGTCTGTGTTACCGCAGCGGATGCCTTAATTGAAATCGGACGCATTGCCGCCAAGCCTTTGATGTCTAGCCTCAAGAGCGAAAAAGTCAATGTGCGATGTGATGCTACGCGTGCCTTAGGTGAACTTGGGGATACGGATGCCGTCATGCCTTTGGTGGAGATGCTCAATGATGAGTGGGTGAATGTGCGGATTTATGCCGTTCAGTCCTTAGGGAAATTAGCCTCTGCGGAAGCCGTACCTGCTTTGGTGGAAACGCTTCAAAACGAAGATGAAAACATCTTGGTACGTTCAGGAGCTGCTGCTGCGTTGGGTCAAATTAAGGATGCTCGTGCGTTGGTGCCGTTGCGTGCTTTGATTGTCGGTGCTGACGAATTAGGCGAAATTGAAGATATGGCGTTAAAAGCCTATAAAATTATTATGGCAGCGAACTGGAAGCAAGTGCCTGCTTCTAAGTCTAGCAAGTAATTTTTAGTGTCCTATACGACACCAAGTTGTCTTAAACTTGGTGTCGTTTTATTTTGAATTATGGGTAAAAAACGTATTGGGTCAAAAATGGTTTTAAGATATGGCTGTGTTCTCTTCGGCGTTTAAAACATTAGGAGACACCTTCCCCACGGTTCGCACCTTTATTCCAAAGTGCAATCGGGAAAGTCTCACTTTTTTGCTGGCCTCTTCCATGTTAGGACGAATGCTAGTAGGGCTAATGCGTTGCGTGGCGGATTGGCCAACCCTGAATACCAAAGAAGACACCAGTCAAGATGATAAAACCAAAATTGAAGCCGAACGCATCTTTATGGAAGGCTTGGGGGTGCCTGCTAACTTTGCTTTTATTGCACTGGGGCAGGACTTGGGCTTTAAGCTCGCCGAACGACTGCATCCACAAAGTCATCCCGCTTACTTTTTAGCCCAAAACCCGAAGCTCAATACGCCTGAAGTGGCTCAATCTTTTTTATACACATTTGATCAAAAACGTTCTCTGGAAGCGTTAAAGTCCATGTCCCATGAAGAAGTCATGCACGCGCTTCAAGCACTTAAAAATCCTTTGCATAAAAATTTATTTGAAAAAGCCAAGCAACATCGCTTTGTAGAGGCGATGAAGCAAATTAAACCTGACTTCCAAATGCCCCTTGCAGATATGGAAACGCTGGTGCGTTTTTTTCGAGGCAATAATCTCAAAACCAATACCTATGCCATGATAGGAGGTATGACCCTCTCTACCCTATTTAGCGGACTCGTATGGCAGTGGCTCAATGATGGACTCATCCGTAAGCACCTTATTCCCCCGATGGTGAAAACGACAAAACCTCTCATTTTCGGCACAAAAACAAGCATGGAAACCTCACCGACTTATTCTGACTCTCAAACAGAATCCCTTTCTCGCCCTCTTGGGCATCAGATATTGAGAAAAGAGTACCCCACCGTTTCATGCTTCCCACATAAGGGGGGGGCTTGTATCTAATGAAAATCCCTCTTCATACCTCTACTGCTTACCCGTTGCCCAAGCCATCCAACGCCCCTAAAATGGTGGGCTTGGAACGTATGGAGGCACAAGTGCTTACGGGAGATCGCCTCACACTACTCAAGCAACTGGGTGTTAATTTTAGACGCTCTTTGGTGCAGGATACCGCCTTTTTCAAAATGGCACTTGCACCGATTGCCTCCGCCTTGTTGGTGTTGACTCGGGTGGCGATGGCGTTACATTCCGCTAAAAAAGAGGAGGCGAATTCGGATGAAGAGAAAGCACACTACGCCAAAGAACAAGCCTTAATGACGATTACGCGTGAAGTGGCAGGCTTTGGCTTAAGTTACGGCTTAATGAGCGTCTTAAACATTGCCATGGACAAACCCATTCAACGTTTATTTGGTTTTAAAATCGAAAATCCTGATGTAACAGGGCCTGTGAAAGCCTTGAGTCAAGGTATACAGATTTTAGCAGGGCATCAAAGATCCATTCATGCGGCTCCGTTTGCCTTGGGATCGGGGTCTAGTTTATCTTTGATTGAAGAGAAAGGGGCAAGCCCTAATTGGATACAAAAAGGGATGCGACAACTCTTGCCCTTTTTAGCGTTAGATTCGACATTGAAAACGCCTATGGAGCGACTGAAGGCAGGGGCGAAAAATGTACATCACATCGGCGTTCCGTTGATTTCCGCAGGCATTTCGGTATACTTAGCAGGCTGGGTGCTGGAGCGAACGGCTCTTTTAAAGACGGATGTTATTATTGAAAAACTAAAAGCCAAACGCCAGCACATGAAGGACGCCAAAGCCAACCGCTTGTCGAATAAATCCGTCTAATCGGGTGTGTGGAGCTGAATATAAAAATCCCCCTTCACCTCTTCCGCCACGAGGGTCGAAGCCGCTTGCGTGAGGCTAGGCAACTGAATCACGCTTAAAGGAGGCATCTCTTTTAATTTTGCTCCAAACAACAGATTCACCAAATAGGCAGAACTCAGGAGTAGACTAAAAAATACGCCGCATTCACAGAGATAGCTCAAAGGCGATTTTTTTCGTTTCTTTTGATGGCGAGGTGGACGAGAGGTCTTTCGTCTGTGTGGTATCGTTTGCATCATTATCCCTATACGCTAGTTTTTAGAAAGTCTAAATTTTAGACGTTGTCATACTTTAGATTTACATCTTACGATTTATTTTCAATCTTGTGAAATCAAATTTTAAAAAGTCCTCCATCTGGAGGACTTGGTTTGTTTTAGTCCTCTGATGCTCCGAAACGCTTTAAGAAACTCTGTTTTCTCTCATCACACTCACTAGTTTGACTACTAATAAAACGTAGGAGGATTACGTCATGGGACTTTCTGCCACTCACGGACGCTTGGTGTCCTTAAAAGCTCAAGCGATTGACATCGAACTCACCAGTCAACAAATTGCCAATGAACGCTTAAGACTCACCAACCAAACCAACGAACTCTTTAACTTGGGGAGTAACCTCGATCCCAATTCGGATGACTCCTTACAGCTGAACTTGAAATTACAGTCTATTGTCAACATTGAAAAATCATTGACTTTACAGCAAACCCGTTTAGATACCTATTACAAGGCCATTAACACAGAGCTTGAAAGTTTGAAGAAAATCGTCGACAAGCGGGCGGAAAGTTTATTCAAAGAAGATTAAAGAGGCTTTAAAATATGGCGTACAAAAACGACTCCATTCAAACCATATTAGGACGCTACGGTAAAGCCAGCGATGCCCTAAACGTTGAAACCTATGAAACATGGGATGCCATTCGCTCTCACGCTGTTTCAGGAAACGCCTTAGGCGGAAGCGGTTTAGGGGCGTTTAGCGGTTTTCTCATGAATATTGCCCGTATATTTGGATCACCTGCGTTTTCCCCGATTTTAGGCTCGCAAGCGATTTCAATCCCTGGAACGAACTACTATGCCCCCTTCAGCGGTGGTACAGGCATTGTACCGGGAGGACAAGCCTCTTTTGGCTTAGCCCCTTGGTCAACGAGTCCTAGTTTGCCGACAGGCGGTGCTGCCCCCATTAACTGGAGCAATGGCTTAGGGGTTTTAGGTAATTTCAGCAGCTTAGGCATTGGAAGCGGTCTTTCAGACTTTAGCGGTTTTGGAGATTTTGACTTCCCTGAAGACGGCTACATCGGTGGGGGAGCCGCGTCGATCACAGACGGTCAAGTCGTGGGAGCGGCTAGCTTTAGTAATAGCTTCGGAGGCATCGGAGCGGCTGGGGGACTGGCTGCAACGGGAGCAGGCTTAGCATCAGGCTTGGGCTTGGGACGGAATTGGCTCATGCCAACGGCTTCGGCACTTTCAGGGATTGGCGGTTTACTAACGACGCTTGGGCCTTTGTTTGGGCCAGTGGGACTTGCTGGTGTGGCAGCAGGCGGTATTCTCAATGGGGTATCGGGGGCGATTCTCAATGGATTTCAACAAACGAATCAACGTGTGCTAGCCAATGCGGATACTGTTTTAGAAGAGAAGCTGAGTCATTTAGATGTAACCAAGAAGATGATTTCCGCTCAAACCACGATTTTGAAAAAACAGCTCAAAGAAGCCTACGACGAAGACAAAAAAGCCTTAGATAATTTATAAAAAGGTCAATTTTCAATGATGAATCGTGATTGGGTGTATGCGTTTAGAAGGACGATTTGGTACAATAATCCCGTGAAGCTACTAATTGAACAGACGCTTCAACTATCAAGTCGTTTTATTCTTTTACCTAAGAATGTGTTGGACTTCAAACGCTTGGCTTCGGTTTCCTGTCACACCCCAAAACGCCCTAAGTTTCAGCGACACACCCCATTGGACTATAAAGTTTAAACGACTATTCCTTGGGGATACTGCTGAGTACCACCCCCTGAAAACTCACTTGAACACCTAAGGTTGCTTCTTGTAATTGCTGAAAGCAAGTGCTTAAGGTCGCTCCTGTGGTGATAAAATCATCTACGAGCAAAATATGCAAGGGTCGTTCTTGTTTCACCAGTCGCTCCAATAGCTTAGGATTCACCCTAAAACGATTTTGAACCCGCTGAAAACGCTCCGCCTTGCTGAGGCTTTTATGTAGGGCTTCTGTGCCAGCCTCCCCTTGAAATAAAAAGGCGTGAGGCTGATATTCCCACGAATAGGTGTCGCAAATCGACACCAAAAAAGGAGCAAAAAAATTGGGCTGTCCCCGACGAATCGGGGGGTGTAGTACCCACACGTCCACTTCATCAGAAGGGAGAGGCATCCGTTCGATGCCTTGCTTCACCGCCACCTGAATGAGCCTTAATGCACCGTATCGCTGATAAAACTTAATGCCATACCACAAGCGTTTAAAGCGTCGATTCCACTTGAAAATCTGCCATAATGGAATCTCGTCGAGCCAAAAGGAGATTGGTTTGACTTCAAAGCCCAACGCCTCTTGACACGCTAAACATAACGCCTCTTGAGCGTCTTTCTCTTTGCATCGAGGGCAATGCGGACTCCCCATTAAGTGTTCTAGGGCATTTAATACGTTTAGAAAGAACATTTTTGCCTCGTTACAGTGGTTTGAAGCTATCTATAGTCTTTTCAAGTGAAAAGACTATAATGAGTCTATTATAGAGAACACGCACCCAAAAAGTGTAATATGGAGAACAATCGTAAACTTTTAGGAGTAGTGTCTTGTTTTGAGCTTTTTCAATCCTTCTTGGCTTGCTATACTGGCAGTATAAGCCAAAATAAGATTTCTCACCTGATTTTATTTCTCTTTAAAAAGAATGAGCTTAGACCCAACCGATTTTAATCGTTTCGTATTCCAATTTTCGTCACTCGCCTTGAAGCCTGGCTTCAATGTCTCTGTTTGGCTTGTCCTTACACAGACGGGCGGGTGTCTTTTTTGCAAAGAAATGTTACAAAAAAACATCATCGGGTTAATATAGAACTTTATTGGTACAGAGAGCGTAACTTTTATCGCAATTAAAGTTACACTCACCAACTTGCATTGATACTTGCTATACTAGGCCAACGATTTCGTTGGCTTTTTCTTTGTATGGCACATCGACTCAATAAGGGTTTGACGTATATTTATATTTGCCGTAGCATAGTTCTATAAATTAAATCCCTGTCGTGGAGAAGTGTCCGAGTGGTCTATGGTGCAGTCCTGGAAAGACTGTGTAGGGGTGACTCTACCGAGAGTTCGAATCTCTCCTTCTCCGCCATTTTTTTAAATAGAGTATGCCAGTAATTAGTGTGTCGTGTTGAATTTTTCAATTAGCTTGTTCACAATTAGGTCTATATTCTCACTTGAACTTAACTCTTCAAGTTTACTATTGGGTGAATAATACGCTTCGTCGCTAAATCCATTAAAGAAGTTATCAACGGCACGTGTTATATAGACCCTTGCTAATTTCTCCTTGTTTTCAATTGCCTCACTTTGATTTGGGATTTCTCCTAAATCGTTAAAAAAAAGTCTTAAATTACCATTTTTCATTTGAGCCAAGTTAAAGCAATCGCTACCTAAGCGAACATTGTGATTTAGTAAGGTTTGAATATCTGTAAGTATCCCGTCAAACCGACTCACGATTTTGTCTGCTGTTAAATCATCCGCAGAAATAGTTACTTCTAGCTTCCCTGTGCTTGAACGTCTATTTTTTGAATCAAATATCTTGAAATTATGCTCACTATACGGTTTCATTTTCAAAGCAGGAAACGTTTGACCATTCACAGCAACCAACTGTACGTCACAGTAGTCGTTTGTCAACAAACCCATTTCTTTAATTTTCTTTGTATTAGGTACTTCCTCTAAAACCTGCTTCCAATTTCCAGCTTTATTAGGTAAAAGGATGACTTCTTTAACTCCGTTTCTGTTTATTTCGTAAGCAGTTTTAGTTCCGCCTCCTTCTAATAATTTTCCTATCAATGTTTGGTTGTCTATTCCTAAATCGACGGTTTTTACCATATTGTTAAAACGTGGTAGCTTTTCTATTAACTCTGGAGTAATTAAATCCTGATATGGTTTTATCGAATTTAAGGTTTTCTCAAGCACATCCGTATCTAAATGTCGAATAGACTGTGGTAGTGGTAATGGATCGCTCCTTTTTGGAAGTTTAGGAATCAAGTTGCTAAGCCGTTTTTTTATATGTGTAAAAAGATTCGGGATTCTGTTCATTTTTATTTCACCTTTCAAAGTAGTGATCACATTAGTCTATATATATAAAAACAATTAAGACAGAAATAGGAACGCTTAAGGGTACATTTTGATGATTTTATGATATGCTTGAAAATATTAGTGGTTGTCTTTTTCAGATACAAAATGTCAAAGTGTGAGTTTTTCATGTGGGATTCCCCTGAGTTCGATTTTCAAGAAGCCCCGTTTGCCTTTAGTCGTGTGGCAGTCGAGGCTTTACCCAATAGCGTGTTGGTACATGAAAACACCGACTTGTTGAATCTACTTCCTCGCTTGCAATCGCTTTCTGAATCCGCCAGACTTGCCTTATATCAAGGGCAGTCACTTGGAGAAGGCATGTCTTCTGCCATTGCCACTTTGTATGCGGGACATCAATTTGGCTATTTTAACCCCCGACTTGGAGACGGCAGAGCCTGCCTCGTCGCCACAGAGCCGAACGTCCCCATGACGGCGTTTTTTCCGCCTGCGTATCAAGCACTCGTCTTGGATTTTATCGAACACAAACAGGTGCAAGGCGTAAAAGATTTTGCCTTTCATCATTTTAATTTATTTGAATCTTCAACGAGCGTTGAACTCCAACTCAAGGGATCGGGACTCACCCCTTATTCTCGTTCAGGCGACGGTAAAGCGGTGCTTCGCTCCTCTGTTCGAGAATACCTCGCTTCAGAAGCCGTTTTTTGTCTGGGTATGCCTACCACACGAGCCTTGTCTCTTGTGCATGATGCCCAGACCCCCGTCTTTCGAGAAGTGAGAGAATCCGCTGCCATGGTCATGCGAGTCGCTCCGTCCTTCTTGCGTTTGGGGCATTTGGAATACTACGGCAGGCATCAGCATCCTGAAAAGCTCATCCCTTTTATTGAAGAGGCGTTTCATCGATTTTTCAACACGTTAGAAAAACCCACTGAATGCTCCCTTTCTCTGCCAGAAAAAGTGCAAGCCGTCTTAATGATGACAAGCCTATTGAATGCAGTTACGGTAGCACAGTGGCAAGCCTTCGGATTTTGTCATGGCGTGATGAACTCCGACAATATCTCCCTATTCGGGATGACGCTGGATTATGGCCCTTACGGCTTTATGGATGCCTTTAATATGGGACACATTTGTAATCACAGCGATTATAGCGGACGCTACGCCTACAAACAACAACCCGCCATTGGCTTGTGGAACATCAGCCGAGTGATAGAAGCCTGTGAGGCGTTGATTGCTCCTGAAGATAGAAACACGCTTAAAGATCAAGTGGAGTCTTTGTTTCAAGATGCCTTTAATACCACGTTTTTAAAGTTGTATCGGCAAAAGCTGGCGTTGGAAGACAGGCGACTCATGCCTGATATTGAGTTTGGCGAAGTGCTAAGAAGTCTCTTGGGATTTTTGCATCGTCATGCGTTGGATTATACCCGATTCTTCATCGCCTTACCCGATTGGGTCAACGCCTATTACGCCGAAGATGAAGCCTTAAGACGGAGCATTGAAATCGATGAGATGGGCATTCATCCTGATCAAGAAGCAACTTGGCTGTATGACGTGTACACCCCTTATTGTCCCACCGTAAGCGATGCGGGCAAACTGTCTGGCACGTCTCAAGCGACGGTGAGTCCTGTGATTGTCTTACGCAACTACATAGCGGAAGCGATGATACAATCGGCAAAAAGAGACGATTTTAAGTCGTTTGATGGGGGTTTTCAAATCCTTCAACCGCCGTTTGAAGAGGCCTTAAAAATCCATGCGTGGGCAGGCTTTCCACCTGATTCGGCAAAAGAGATTTGCGTATCCTGTTCATCTTAAGGAAAACAAAGCGAAACAAGAAAAAATGATGCCTCTTACGATTTGGATTGATGCCGATGCCTTACCCAGTGTGCTAAAAGACTAGAGCTTATAAGGTAATTTGACGAAGGCAGAGTACAGCCAGCCTAGATATAGTCGATTCAATATAGTCCCGCACAGTGCCTATACGTTGTCGCTACGATATATTTTGTTCAGTCATGTAGTTCTGTCTACACTCCGTTCACAAAATAATCTAGGCTTCTCGTCTAGCCATCTCTACAAAAAACTCTGAAGACGACTATAAAGCACTAAAATGAAGGGTACACTAAACAAAAGTCTCCAACCCCTGTAAGGATTGGAGACTTTGCATAAGTAGTGAAGTAAATTAAGCGGCGTTGAGAAAGGCGAGAATTGCCGTATTATTAGCCGTTGTTTTTGCTACTTTAACATCGGGAAAGATGTACTGAATGTGTTCATAGACAGCCGCTAATTTTGCAGAAGTGGTCGTACCTGTTTTACCATCTGCTTTTAAAGCTGCTTTTTGAGCTACTGTTAAAGTCTCAAGGAACTGCGCAAAGGTTTTAGTCGTGGACTCTTGTAAGTCCTTATTGTCAATCTTGACTGTCGCATCAATTCCACCAAAGAAGGTTCCACCTTTAGCGAAGTTTTCAATGATGGCACGCTGTTTATCGAATGCAGACTTTTCAGCCGTGTTAATAGGTGTCGCATCATAGATGTTGAAGCGTTCTTTAGTGGCTTCACTTAAACCGCTAACATCTTTTAAGAAATCTTCACCAGCAGCATCAATCGCTAAATTAATTTTAGCTGCTTTTTGAGCCGTTGTCGCTTCTTGTAAAATCCCTTTCAATACTTTTTCAGCACTTGTTCGGGTGATTTCGTTGTCTGTATCACGATCTTTATCGTCTACAGAATCAACGAACTTTAAGAAGGCAAGGTGCTCGCGTTCGCTTAACAAACCATCAGCCCCTGCAATCGTTTCCCAAATTTTGGTACCCGCAGCGGTACTGAAGTTAATGTTTAAAGTTTTACCATCTTTATTCAAAGCGGTTCCAAACAAACCACCTTTCGCCATGACTTGCTTACGAGTCAAACCGCCTCCAGCCACATCAGTACCGTTGACTTTTTGAAAGTCTAGTGCAAAGTTCACGGCTGCGGTATCGTTCGAAAACTTTAATTTAGACCCAGTACTGGTACTAGGTAAATCAAAAAGTGACATATTGTTCTCTCTTTCTCTTTATGTTCAATGTTCTCACTCGTGTTACAGAGTTCGTTTGCCTAATCAAAAACCGTCTAAGGTTATCAATATAATGTTGATTCCCTTCGTCTTACAATTCAATAAAGAATTAGGGCAAACTTATTTTGCGTTTTTGTTACATTGAGATACAATGAGAGGGAAGAAGAGACGGAAAAAGAGGTGATGAAAAATTACAGTCGTCCTGTCGACCCAAAGCCCCCTTGACGGGTTGCTACCTTAGAGGTTTCACTTAAGACTTCAATCGGGAGCTGGGTAATAGGGGCAATCACCATTTGGCAAATGCGTTCACCGGGTTCAATGGTGTAGGGGGTTTGTCCCAAATTCACCAGTGCCACCATCACCTCATTTCGATAATCACTGTCAATCGTGCCAATACCATTGATGAGGGTAACGCCATGCTTAATGGAAAGCCCACTTCTGGCACGCAATTGCACTTCATAGCCTTCAGGAATATGAAAAATCAACCCTGTGGGGACTAAATACCGTTGCGAAGGGTGTAAAACCAAAGGCGATTCAATGGCTGCACGCAAATCCATCCCTGCACTACCAGCGGTTTCGTAAGCAGGCAAATCGTCTAACGCATGAGGCAATTTATAAATCCCTAATTGAACCGAATGATGAACTCTACTCATACAATGCTACCTCTCAATAGATACAACATACAAAAAACTACTTTATATTTTCACTAAAAGATAGATTCAAATCAAGTAGCACCGACTCCTCATCCACCAACTGAAGTTCTTGGCAATAGCGGAGCAAGGCAGGTAAAAAATCGTGGAGTTCATCTCGAACAAAGGCATAGGCTTCTTTAGAAACAAGGGTTAAATCGCTTTTTTCGCAGGGGGTTCCCATCGCAATCGGGGATTCATAGCCGTGAAACGCCTGACGATGAACCCCTACGCTAAACAAGGTCTTGCTAAGTTCTTGCCGATAATGGGCGATGCCTTTTAGTGTGGCTCGGCGTTTTTGCGTGCTTTCCCATTGCGTGTAGGCGTAAGGCATCATCACGGTTTGTAAAACGCTATGCAGGGCTTGAAGTTCAATACGTTCGGCAGGATTCGACGCATTATGTTCCACCAGCACTTGAACGCCATGCCTCCCGAGTGCTTGTTGAATTTGACGCTGCGTTTGATTCAAGCCTCCCGCAATTTTAAAAGTAGAGGCTTTCGAATTTTGCGGAGGCTCGACGCTTTGAATGGTATCCACATCTTCCAGTAAAGAGGCTTTCTTTTCAATCGGCGTTGAAAGCAGTTGCCCTCGACACACACGCCCTAAAAGCAAACGTTGCAGTTGCTTGCGTTCTTCTTGGCACGATCCCAGTAAGGCGATGCGTTCTAAAAAGTTTTTCAAAAAGCGTTGATACAAAAAACCATGCCCCACAATCACAATACACGGCATCGATTTATGCACGGCGGTATCTTCATGCAGTGCAGACAATAGCCCACTTTTCTTAGGCGTGGCGGAGATAAAGCCCACGCTCAACAATTTTTCCGCATACACGGCTAAATCTTCGATTAAGGCACGTTCTACTTCAGGCAACACGGTATGCACAAACAAAATTTCAGGGATTTTGCCTCGATAATACGCTTTAGACAAATCGTCTAACACGTTAGACTCGTTTATTTTCGCCTGTTTTTTGGTTTGAATATTTGGAGTGTTTGGTTTTAAAAACTGAAAGGTATTGCTCAATAACTGATTCAGAAAAGACGCATCTTGCGGATGCACGACTTTTTTGGCAAGGCTCATCGAAACGTCACACGGCAGAAGAGGAAAAGGCACATTTAGCAAGGAATCAGGGAAAAGGCACAAGAGTTCATCTTTTACGCCTAAGGCAATGGGTTCGCAATGAGCAGGCGTACTAATGGGAATCCCGAATTCATCGGTCAGGCTATTGCCTATGCGTCGTATACGATTCGCTGTGGCATCGGTATTCGGTGTGTCAGAAAACGGCATACAATCACGACCTTACTTGTTGTTGAATTGTTTCATGGCTCGATTTATATCACGCCCTACTTGCTTGTTTTTCAGCGAATCTCGCTTGTCATGGAGCTTTTTACCTCGACAAACGCCTAACTCGACTTTCACCCAGCATCGGCTAAAGAAAAGTTTTAATGGTACTAATGTTAATCCCTTTTCTTGTGTTTTTTCAGAAAGTTTACGAATTTCCCTCTTCTGAAGGAGTAGTTTTCGAGGGCGTGTGGGGGCATGATTGTAATGCGTCCCCGACTCATACGGCGAAATGTTGAGGCTATATAAAATCACTTCACCCTTTTCAATGCGAGCGTGGGCATCTACCAAGCTCACTTTGCCCGCACGCAGGGACTTGATTTCCGTGCCAGTGAGTACAATCCCCGCCGTCAAGGTTTCAAGGACGTGGTACTCATGGTAGGCTTTTCGATTGGACGCAATGGTTTTAGACATGAGCTATCCGCTTCATCCTTTTTTGTCATCTGTCAATAATTAGTAGTATACTATAAACATACTGCCGTTCTTTAAAACAATGGAAATAATCCCCTATCGTGATGCTTCAGCTTTTGTCGATTCATAATGTAAAAGCCGTTCAGACGTTGCTCATGCAGTCGGCTGTGGCATGGCGTGCTACCGATTGGCTTTCGGTTTATCATCCGCTATTTTGGCTGTATTGCCTCACCATACGGCTAAGCCCCACAGGAGGCGGACATCTCCCACTCTATTACGCATGGCAGCCTAAAAAAGCCGTTGAAGCGGTTGCTGTTTTAAAGCAAGAACGTGAAGCCCCGCACCGTTGGCAGTTGGAACAGTTTCGCCTTGACCCTGAAGCAGACGATCGAACACAAGTCGCCCACGATGTTTTACGGGTTTTGTTTGAACAGGTACAAGCCCAAGCAGGGACGCTACTGGGGATTTATCTGGCGAGCGAAGAAATAGAAGCCATTGCGTTTTTACAAGAAGCGGGATTTCAGGTCGTCGGGAAACGACGTAGCTTTCAAGTTAAACCAGAAACGCTCCCTCCGTATGCAGGAGCCAGCCAATGGAGGCGTGTGCGTTCTAAAGATGCTCAAACCGCTTGCGAACAGTATAATCAACAGCTCTCTTCTCTGCTTAAAGGGAGTCTTACCAAAACGCTTCAAGGCTTTCAACGTCCCACCAAACGGAGCAGTTTTCGCCTTGAACGCTGGAGGCTCTCTGATTCAGGGAATGATTCCGCCTGCATTTTTTTAGTCGAACTGTGGCGACCTCAACAGGGGCAAGTTTGGGAACTACATTTGTACCCAACGCTTTCACAGGTGTTTGACGTGGATGAGATACTCGCCTTCTTTTACAGCTACGCCCAAGCCACTACAACAGAAGAAGTGGTTTTACGCTTGGTGATTTGGGGACATCATCAGGGGTTGATTGAGGCGATGGCGCCTTTTGTAGAGGAAATCACCTCGCAAGAAACGCTTTTTTTAGTCAAAGATTTAAAAAACCGAATCCCTCATCGGAAATCCTTTCGCCTCCTCCCGAGACTGAACGGCTTAGAGGGGGGCATTAGTCCCGCTTAAAAAAAATAGTGGTTTTTTTGAACTGTTCAAATCAAGAAAAAAGCGTCATACTAAAGACACGTTAGGAGTTAATCCGTTTCGTCAATCTTCATGGGGGTGAGGGCGTGACGCTTGCGAAAAGAATCCTAAGCACCAACAGAGCGATGACTTAATCGGGGATTTCAAAACAGCGGGGCGAATCAGGGGGGTGAACGTCCTCTTTTAAGTCAAGACTCTTTCAGGCACGACAAATGTTAAGGAAAGGAAATTCTATGGGACTCTTTAGCCGACTCTTTCGTAAAAAATCACGGCAGGACGATCAAACACCAAGCCTGCAATTTGTGAGCCTTAAAGACTCACTGGGCAATGTGTACAAGGTAAGAGACACGGGAAGCGTCATTGTCGATGAATCCGTGTTGACAGACGAAACACAAAGCCAATTAAGCATTGCTGAAAAAGGGCTTGGGAACTTATTGCAGGAAATGGCAACCTCTCAAGAACAACGTCAAGCCTTTTTAACACAGCGGCAAAAGGAACTCTACACCCCACTTGCAAGCGAAATCGGGAGCCTGTTGAATCAAGAAAGTAGCACCCTTCGCAGTCGAGAAGCCAAACGTTTTGGCGGTGCGTTAAATAGCACCTTTAGTGCCAATGCACTTGGGTCATTGGTGGATTCAAGAACGCGTGCGTTGGAATCCGCTTATTCAGGGAGCTTTACGAATGCGTTGAAAGAATTGCTAGACTTGGATCAGTCTCGTAGCATTCGATTCAACACGCTCGCTAATTTTTTAGAGGATGCGGAAAGTCGAAAACAACGCTATACCTTAGCAGGCTTTGATGCCATTCAACAGTCCAGATTATCACGCCAACAAGCGTTACAAAGCCTGACGCAAAAACAGTCCAGCTCCAAAAATAAGACGGGTTTAAATTTGTCGGCGGATGATTTAGAAAAAATCGCAAGTACTTTGGGTAATTTTCAATAAAAAACCTAACGAACGCTAAAGGACTCCTGCCCCATCCGTAACAAGGGGAAGAAGAATAGCTCGTATAAACGACGTTTGCCGACTTTCACTTCGGCATGTACCGCCATGCCTGCCTTGAGGCGTTCGTTTTTTTCGCCGACTCGAATGACGGGGTTTTCTATCGCAACATACGCCGTAAACGGTGCAGAACTCAGGGCATTGCCTTGAGCCTGTACCGTGGCTTGGGCATCCATGCTTGAACGTGGCGTTGAAATCGTGTTTTGACTGAGGTGGCGTAGCGTGCCTGTCAACGTGCCGTATTTTTGGAAGTCATACGCATCCACCTTAATACGGCAGGCTTGCCCCACTTTGAGTAAGCCAATATCTTTATTTTGAATACTGACTTTTAGCTCCACAGGCTTATTGGCATCTACAATTTGAGCCAGCACTTCGCTGGGGGTTACCACTGCCCCTTCCGTGTAGACGTTTAAATGCGTCATCACTCCACTAATCGGGGATTTTAACAATTGCTTTTCCGCCCGATACACGGATTGCTCTTCATTCGCTTCGAGTTCATTGAGTCGTCGTTTAGCCGCCACCCACTGTTGATGCAAGTCATTCTGATACTGATGTCTACTTTCCTGCAAGGACGCATTGACTCGTCGGATTTGCCATTGAATTTCTTGGGCTTCCGATTGAGCTTGTTGCTTTTGGCTATTATACTGCGTTTGTTGTTGCTTTAATTGCATAATCTCTTTTTGGGGGATGAGATCTGCCACAGGCAATAAGCGTTCTAATTCAGCATTGACTTCCTTCAACTGCTTATTTGCTTCGTTTTGTTTGACTCGATTGGTGTACAATCGCTGTTTGAGTTCGGCGAGTTGCGATTGAAAGCCTGATTCCTTAGAACGTTGCGTGTTTTGAATCTGAAAATACAGGCTTTGTTCTTGCATCATTTCTTCAGGGGAACATTGCGGAAGGCTTCCACAATTAGGTGAGAAAGGGGTCTGATTCATCAAGGCTTCCAAGCGTTGCTGTTCCAAAGAGATACTCGCGCCTTGAGACTGCACAGATTCTAACGAGGCTTCGGTGAGATCAGGCTCCATTTCAAAGAGGACATCGCCTGCTTTGACCCATTCGCCTACCTTTTTGTAGATTTTTTTAATCACACCAATTTCAAGGGGTTGAATGACCTGCACATTCCCGACGGGTAGCACCTCTCCCGTAGCGGACACCACCACATCTACCTTGCCAAAATACAGAATCAAAGCAATGACGAGCATCATCACACATAAGAGCCAAAATAATATTCGTCCCCATGGCGACGTGGG
This sequence comes from uncultured Vampirovibrionales bacterium, assembly GCA_964506805.1. Lineage (GTDB taxonomy): Bacteria > Cyanobacteriota > Vampirovibrionia > Vampirovibrionales > JAJTHC01 > JAJTHC01. The sequence goes on from CAZDMD010000004.1 coordinate 35,648, forward strand.
TTGACGCTCCAACATTAAAGCAGTGGGGTGAAACTCATGATGAGAATTTTCTAGCGGTTCTGCTCCGATTAACTGTTTTAGTTTTGAGAAAAGCATCATCAATAGGAATCCTTATCTTTTGTATCGGACGATGAAGCAGGCAAAAGTGCTGTGCCGAGTTCGATTTGCTGTTGTTGTACCAGTTTTGTGTAAAGACTTTCGCTATTCTGTAACAACGCCTGCGGATGCCCCATTTCTTTCACCTGTCCCTTTTCAAGTACGATGATTAAATCGCATTCGGAAAGTGTAGAAAGACGATGTGCCACCATCACGACGGTTCGCCCCTGCTTGATTTGTCGTAAATTACGACGCACCACCGCTTCACTCTCCGAATCTAATGCGGAAGTCGCTTCATCAAAAATCAAAATCGGCGGATTCATCATCAAAGCCCGAGCAATCGCCAAACGTTGACGTTGCCCCCCTGAAAGACTCGCCCCACGTTCTTCTACCACCGTATAGTAGCCTTCAGGGAATTCACTAATAAACTCATGCGCCCCAGCCAATTTGGCAACCGCTACAACCTCTTCCATACTCGCTGAGGGGCGTGTCATGGTGAGGTTTTCAAAAATAGTACCTGTAAACAAGACGCTTTCCTGCAACACCACCCCGATTTGCGAACGCAACCACTGCGGATGCAACTGCCTTAAATCCACACCATCTAGACTAATCACGCCTGATTCAGGGGTATATAAACGCTGAATTAGCTTGGTAATGGTACTTTTGCCTGAGCCACTGGGCCCTACGATCCCCACACACGCCCCAGCAGGCAGATGCAGATTCAAGCGATTCAAGACCAACGGATGTTCAGGGTTATAGCGGAAGCTCACGTCTTGAAAGACGATGTTGCCTCGTACTTGTTGGAGGGTTTGCGGTTGCTCCACTTCAGGCACTTCAAGCGGAACATTTAAAATATCGCCAATACGATCCACCCCTGTGAGGGCTTGTTGCAGTTCATGCCACGTCCCGACCAGCCTCATAATAGGAGCCAATAGCTGACCCGAAAGCATATTAAAGGCAATCAATTGACCGAGCGTGAGTTTTTTTTCAAGCACCAAGCCCACGCCCATAAATAGAATCGTCATCGTCATGGCGCGTTGAAACAATTTAGAAATCACCGCACTGATACTTTGCAATTTAGAAAACGAAAAGACGCTTTGGACATACTGCCCTAAAATATCTTCCCAACGTTTCTGTAAACGACTTTCCAATGCCAGTGCCTTAACGGTTTGCATATTAGAAAGCGATTCCACTAAAAAAGCCTGCTGTTGAGCCGCCATTTGAAAACGATGCTCTAATTTGTCTTTGTAAAGTGGAGTGATAATCCCAAATAAAATCGCCAAAACAAGGATAATCGCAAGCACAATGAGCGTTAAAGAGCTGGAGTAAAAGAACATGACCCCCACAAAAATAAAGCTGAAGGAGGTATCCAACAAAATGGAAATGGCCTTCTGTGTAATAAAATTCCGAACAGTTTCCAGTTCTCGGACTTTGGCGACAATGTTACCGACCTTTTGACGCTCAAAAAAGACAAAACTCAAATGAAGCAGGTGATCCATTAAGGAAGACCCCAAGCGAACGTCGAGCTTGGCGGCGGTGTGATTAAACAAATACTGCCGTAAATGACTAAAAACCGCTTCAAAAAGGCTAAGACACACATAGACAATCGTTACCATATATAAGGTGTTCATGGCTTGATGCACCACCACCTTATCCATAATGACTTGGGTGAGCAGTGGCGTTACAATGCCAAAGGTTTGTAAAATAGCAGACGCAATCAAGACTTCCACCAAGACGGGCTTGTATTGTAAGAGTTGACGCACAAACCACATCAACCCAAAACGAGTCGACGACCCCAAGAGGGCTTTAGAACGCAACAACAACACATGATACGGCTCACTAAGGCTTTGCAATTCAATCGTGGCGACTTTCCCGATTTGTGTATCAAAAACAAGTGCCTTTAAGCGTTCAGGCTGTTTGGAATCATGCGGTTCTATCTTCAATAGTACCAAACACCCCCCCGTAACACTGTGAATTAAAATACACGGCAACGGTAGCTTTCGCCACGATTCAGCACTTTGAGGAAGAGATTTTCGTATCTTTCCTTTGAATCCGCATTGCGATAAAAAACGAAGTAGCACGCCTTCAGATTGCAATTCTCGCACGGAAATTTGGAGTCGTTGTAAGGCGAGTTCAGGCTGAAACCTTATTTGTTCCATACGAGCGATAATGCTAATCGCCAAAATTAAGGGATTCGGTGGAGGGGTCGGCTGTGCGTTCAACTCGCAGATTCCTTTTTCTTCCAAAGTTGTTTGAGAGGGTGAGTCGTGGGGGTTGACTGAAGTGGGGCTTCAACAGGAGTCAGACTGGCTTGAAGTAGTTGCTTTTTTTCTTGCAAGACCCATTGATCCGCTTGCCACTGAAGACGCTCTAGGCGTTGTTGAGTGCCTCGAATCTGCACATCTAAGGCTTCTAAAGGGGTTAATACGCGTTGCATATTTAAGCGCTTTACCGCTTCTTCAATTTGTTTTTGCGTGGCTTCTGCCTCGTTGATTTCGGCTTGTTTCAAAGCAAGAATCTTTTTTTGTTCAGCTAGCTGGCTAATGGTTTCAGTGGCTTCCAATATCGCACCTGCCTTTTGTAGTTCTAGCCGTTTCTTTTCAAGTTCTAATTTTTCTTGTGTGAATTTTAGTGCGTAGGCTTGCGTAACAGGCATTTGCAGAGAAACACCCAAGCGTCCATTTCGCCATGTTACATCAGAAATTCCGTCTTGAAAGCGACTGGGATCCGTGCCAAAAGCAACGAGTGTTCCATAAACGGACAAATCAGGTGTCCACCGTTGACGTTGCACTTGCTTGAGTTCTTCTTCCTTCTGTTGGATACGACTTTCTAGCTCCTTGACGAACGGCACTTGGTTGGCATCTAATGTGTTATGAAGTGAGTGGGCTAAATCAGTGTGGCTGGCATCTGAAGGATTTTCAATATCCGTAGAAAGTTGAAGGGTCGGGTAAGGGGCGAGCAGTTTGACTTGTGTTTCTTGTTGAAGTCGTTGAAACGCCTCTAAAATAGACATTTCTAATCGTTGAATGGTTTGAGTCGTGTTAATTGCCTTGAGTTCGGCTTCCAATACCATAATTTTACCGACTTTACCTGCCTCGTACAGACGCTTCACCAAGTCTAAGCGTTGTTCTAAGAGTCGTCGCTGTGCCTTCTGTAATTCAAGTTCTTGTTGCCACTTCCATGCTTGTGCATAGGTGGGGAGTATCGACAACAAAAGCCGATACGCCTTATTGTCGGCATCAAATTTTTCCGCTTGAGCAAGTGCCTTATTTTGTTCGACTTCCGCTTTACGTTTGCCGAAATCCAGCACCGTCCAGCGGGTATCTAAAATCGCCACATTTTGAAAGGCATCACGGTTTAGGATGTTGGTATTCCCCACATTAGGTGTGCCTACTGTATTGAGCGGTTGAGAGGTAAGGGTATCTAAACGTTCACTATTGGCTTGTATCGAAATTTGGGGAAGATACTTGGTTTTCGCCACTTTAATGCCTGCGGTCGCAATCGTGCTATCTAATTGTTCAATTTGGATTACGGATGCTTGTTCTTTTACACGCATTTGAAACGCCTGCCAAGATAAGGATTCTGCAGAGGCTAGCCCATTTAGAGTTAAAGCCAAAAACACGACACTATATTTTAATATAGAGTTCAATATAGCATTTGAATTCTTCAAAAAAATCACAAAGAGTCCACATTTTAGTTTCTTAAACCTAGTGAAACTATTAAATCTAAAACACAACTTAGAAACAAGAGCGTCTAGTGAATCGTAAGAATAAT
>CAZDMD010000005.1:0-32915 GCA_964506805.1 uncultured Vampirovibrionales bacterium
CTTTACAGGATAAGTACTTGGATTGGAACCGTGTTTCTTTCTATTGGAATCCGCCCATGTTTTCGCCTACTTTTACACCAAAATACGCTTCAACTTAAAATAAAAGCGACTGCCCTTACCTGCTTCACTTTCCACCCAAATATCCCCTTCATGGGCTTGGACAATATGCTTGACAATCGAAAGCCCAAGCCCTGTTCCTGACAAATGCTTGGATCGGGTTTTATCCACCCGATAAAAACGCTCAAACAATCTTGGAATAAACTTGGCTTCAATCCCGATGCCTTCATCTGCCACACCAAAAATAATCCACTCGCCCTCTTCTTGAGCAGTAAGGATAATCGTGGTTTGATTCGGACTATATTTAATGGCGTTATCAATTAAGTTGGCAAAGACTTGCTCCATACTCGATAAATGTGCCAAGACTTTAGGCAGTTCTGCAAGCGTCGTGGGTTTGATGATTTGAATCCCTTTCAGATTAGACCGTGCTTGACTTAATGCCACCACCCGATCAATGGTATGCCCCAAGTACACCGCTTCTAAAGGAAGCGTAAAATTATCCGCTTCAAATCGAGACAAATCCAGCAATTCTTCTACCATTTTAGTAAGCCGATTGGCGTGTTGTTCCATGGTTTCAATAAAATCAATAGCCAGTTCTTTATCGTCAATCGCCCCTGAAAGTAAAGTTTCGGCATAGCCTTTTACGACCGAAAGCGGGGTGCGTAATTCGTGGCTAACGTTAGCGACAAAATCTTTGCGCATTTTTTCATTTAAGACCACTTTGGTCTTATCTTCAAAGACAATCGCCAACACATGCGGACAGCCGTCTACTGCCGTATTACACCGCACGATTTTAATATCAAAATAACTGCGGATTTCCGTTAAAGGCTTAAAAGAAAGACTCAGCGTTTGAATCTCTCCTGAGGCTAAAGCGTGTTGACTGGCTTCTAAGAGTGTGTCTACATCTTGCAAGGGGGTTTGGTTTAAGAGTGCTAGATTTTTCCCGATCCATTTTTGACGGCTCAACTTGAGTTTGGATCGTAAAATCGGATTCAACCATAAAATATCTAACGCCGCATCACAAAGCATGACCCCTTGCCCCATTTGTGTCAAGGCAAGCAGCCACGGATTATTTTCTTGATCCAATAAGGCGGGCGTTAATTGATTTAAAGCGTCTACGGTGAGCTTCACAAGTGTCTCCTTTGGTTAAGGGTTCATTAAAGCATAAAAAAGTGCGAGATACCAGTTTGAAGGTCTTTATGGTATGATGAAAAAGAATCATGCAAAAATTTCAAAAAGACTTTCAAAAAGAAAGGTGTCTCATTATTATGGCAACTCAACCCTTTACCGTCTCCCAAGCGGAACTGGAAAAACGAGGCAAGCTCCTCAAAAAAAATACCAAAATCCAACGATTCGTTGACTTAAATACAGACATCGGACAAACCCGAGACTTGGCGTTTTGGGGAACCCCTGAATCGGAACCGTTTTTGTCTGCTCTATCGAGCGTTAATTTGCCCTGTTTTGTGCATGACGGTCTACCTGATCAAGTGCTGGAACTGGCGATTAAAGCCAAAGCCTATGGCTGTGCCTTAGGGGCGCATATTGCCTTTCCTGATCCTGTTTCAATGGGCTATGAAAAATTACCGTTGAGTTCTCGCCAACTGGAGCATTGGATTTTGGTACAGCTTGGAGCGATTTCAGCAATTTTAAAGCCTGAATCGCTTAAAATTGAACATGTGCGTCCGCATGGGGCTTTGTATCATGCGATGGCGGAAACCCCTGAAATCGCTCAAGCGGTGGCCAATGCCGTTGCCAAGTTTGATGTGTGGTTGCCGATTGTCGCACCGTTTGGGGCGTATCTGAACGCACTTGAAAAAGAGCATAATAGTGTGGTGGCTCCTGAACTGATTTTAGGGAAGCGCTACACCTCTGGTGGACTTGAATCGCCTAAGCAGTATCAAGAGTGGTTGAGTCCTTCGGCGACCTTGGAACAGGCCCGTTTGCTGATTGATTCAAATGAGTTGGTGGCTCAAAATGGCATCACGCTCCCTTGTGAGTTTAAGACGCTTCACATTAGCCCTGTGATGCCGAATGCGGTTGAACTAGCGGAGACGCTCGCCGAAGAACTTGGGCAAGCGATTCCTTTGAATGTGGCAAGCGTTGGGGAAAGTGGCTGGCTCTTAGAATATGACGACAGGCAGGATGTGTTCCCGTATTGTCCTTATGAGGAGTATTAGACTTTTGCAGAGGCTTCTATAGGATTGACAAGCGAGTATGCTTTGATTATGCTTGACAAGCGAATAATAAATGGGTAATTGTTCCTGTTTTTACGGTACAAAGGTGTTGCACATGCTTCAAAAAACGCCGTCGTCGTTTTGAAGTATGACCTCGTAAAAACACCGAGTTGCTTTTCAATGCCTTTTGATTAGACGTGTGCTGAAAGTATTACTATCTTAACTTGAGGAGGTTTCCTCTGTGCCTACAATTGCACAATTAGTTCGTAAAGAACGTGAATCTATTATTAAAAAGACCAAGTCTCCTGCGTTGTCCGCTTGCCCTCAGCGTCGTGGGGTTTGTACCCGTGTGTATACCACCACCCCTAAAAAGCCAAACTCCGCTTTGCGTAAAGTGGCTCGTGTTCGCTTGACGAATGGTTTTGAGGTAACGTCTTATATACCAGGTGTGGGACATAACTTGCAAGAACACTCCGTGGTGTTGATTCGTGGCGGTCGTGTTAAAGATCTCCCCGGTGTACGCTACCATATTATTAGAGGCACCTTAGACTGCGAAGGCGTGAAAAACCGCAAGCAAGCACGTTCTAAGTATGGTGTAAAGAAAAGTGGAGATGTTGGCAAAAAGAAAAAATAGGTGAATCTGCCTTGCGTATCTTCTTTTTGTTAATCCCTTTTTATTTTAATTTTTAGGAGTTTTAAACTATGCCTCGTCGTTATCGTCCAGAAAAGCGGGTGCCTTTACCCGATTCTGTTTACAACAATGTGCGTGTTGCGAAATTTATTAATCGCTTAATGCAACGTGGGAAAAAAAGCGTTGCAGAAGGTATCTTTTACGATGCCATTGAAATTTTAGATGCCAAAGGGTCTGAACAAACAGGCATTGAATTGTTCTTTACCGCCTTGGATAAGGCTCGCCCTCTTGTACGAGTCAAATCTCGTCGTGTGGGGGGTTCTACCTACCAAGTGCCTATGGAAGTGGATGATGCCATGGGTGAAGCGATTGCCAGCCGTTGGATTATCGGGTTTTCTCGTAAGCGTGGCGGACGTTCTATGAGTGAGCGTTTGGCTTCAGAATTGTGGGAAATCAGCTCAGGTGGTGGTGCCACCATGAAAAAGCGTGATGAAACACACCGTATGGCAGAAGCCAACAAGGCGTTTGCTCACTACCGCTACTAAGCCCTTGTTTTTTATAGATTTAAAAGAGAGTCGTTACTAAGAAAGTCCTAAAAATACCTTTTGCCTTGTTCCTCCTCCCTTAGGGAGGAGGCTAGGAGGAGGGAAAACAAGCTATATTTAGGCTTCTGAAATCCCTCACCCCAACCCTCTCCCTAAGGGAGAGGGAGTAAGAGGTTTTCTCTGTACCATAGAGAGTCGTGTCATCACGGCTCTTTTTTATATGGAGGGAGGCACACTAGCACAAAAGGCTTGATGAGTTGTTTTTATACAACTAGGACGTTTTTAAGAGAACAGGACACCCTTAAGGTATGATTGCAACAGGAATGACAACGCCTTTGGTTTCTAATGTAAATCGGGTATCTAAGCCTCCCACTACTACTATGCCTCAAACGATGCTTCCTGATATGAATAGCACACAGCAGTTATTAGCAGAAACGAATCAAATGGCTTCTTCACTTGAACAGACTGCCAAACACCAAGAGCTACAAAATAGACAAGCCGAGCTACAACAACAGTATCTCACCGCCTTGCAAGCCCCTCGATCCGCCTCACCGCCTCCGTTGACGTCTCCCACAGGGAATATGGAAGTTGACATGGCAAATGCGACCATAAATGAACTACATGCAGAAGGGAATCGATGGTTAGGGATGATGCCTTCCGCTCCACCCACGATGCCGACACTTCCGACATCACCCACAGGCGTAAGCCCTCCTCCTTCTTCTAGCACACTGCCGGCTCTTAATTCCACAACACTTTCTGGTGATAAAGGAAGTCAACTCGCTCAAGCCGCTACAGCTCTCAAAGGGGCAAGTTCAAAAGATGGGCCTGGAGGTGGAAATGTAGCATGTGCTTGGAAAACAGCAAAAGCCTTGAGACAATTAGGCTATGACATTAAACCTGGTAGTCCTGAAGAAATTAATGTGAACGCCCAAATTGCTTTCTTGAAAAAGAAGGGAGCCCAAGAAGTTGCTCAAAGTGAGGCACGTCCTGGAGATGTTGTTTGGGTACCTGGGAGACATATAGGGATTGTAGAGTCAGGTCAAGGAACAACTGCACAGGTTATCTCGAATAGTAGTAGTAAAGCTAGTTTTTCTTGGCAATCTGATATTAATTTTGACAAACATTATGGTCAAAATACGAAAATTTTACGTTTAGCTTAAATTGCACTCGCAATTCGTTCATTGACAAGAGCATTGAGGTAGTATTCTCCTGCTTTGTACGAACTTCTCACCAGTGGACCTGAGACACAATAGGCAAAGCCAAATGTATGGAGGGCTTTCTCTTCTAACTGTTTAAAGGTATCAGGGTGTACCCATTCTGTAACGGCTAAATGCTGGGGCGTGGGTTGAAGGTATTGTCCAAAGGTAATGGCATCGACGTCAATGGCTCTTAAATCACGCATGGTACGCTCTAGTTCTTCAAGCGTTTCCCCTAAGCCTAGCATTAAAGACGTTTTCGTTAGCAGTTGAGGCTTGAGTCGTTTGGCGTCAGCAAGGACTTGCAAACTCTGCGTATAATTCGCTCGACGATCACGGACGCTTCGTTGCAGGCGTTCCACCGTTTCCACATTATGAGCCAAGACATGCAATCCACTTTGAACAAGGGTGTTTAACGCCTCTGTATTGCCTTGAAAGTCAGGGGCAAGGACTTCTATCTTAATCTCAGGGCAAGCCTCTAAAACGGCTTGTACACAACGTGCCAAGTGAGACGCACCGCCATCGGACAAATCATCCCGATCCACGGTGGTGAGTACGACATAGTGCCACTTTGCCTCTTGAATGGTGCGAGCCAGTTTAGCAGGTTCGTCTTCATCTAGCCAGCCTTGCGGATTCCCCGATTTCACATGACAAAAACGACACCCCCGTGTGCAGGTATCCCCCATGAGCATAAAGGTCGCCGTCCCTTGAGACCAACATTCAAAGAGGTTGGGGCATCGGGCTTCTTGGCACACCGTTGCCAGTTCAAGCGTTTTGGCGTTTGCTTTGAGGGCATTTAAAGAGGCGTTGTCTTGGAATCGAACTTTGAGCCAGTCAGGCTTTGGCATGAACACGAAATCATCCTATTGAAATGACGATACACAACATTCACCTTAAATGAAAGTCAGCGTCTTAGCAACCTGAATTATTGGCAAAGTGAATGGTGTAGACGTTCGTATTTTTAAAGCCGTCGGTGTCTCGGAGTTCCCCTTTGTCGTTAATTCGAATATTATTGCCTTTATTACAAGGCGAATTGCCTTCAATCCACAGCATATTCCCACCGGGGTAAGGTACTTTTTGAGAAAGCACATTCGTATTATCCGCAAGATCCGTATCGAGTCTTATAATCGTGGCACTGTATAGGTTTTGATTGCCAGGAAAATTGGTTTGATCGGCGGTGGGGGTATTCATATACACCGCACTTTGAGGGAAATAAAAGCTTCGATTATAAGGGGCGGTTCTATCAACGGTATACAGAGAACGTTCATCAATCGTCCCATTAAAAACGAGTTTAAAATAGGGAATACGGGCAGCATTCGGTAGTGTAAGAGTGGTTGTCGTGGCATCCGGCCAGTTTTCATACACATATTGATTGGTCGTTTTATCTAAATAGGCATAGGCGATAGGTGTCAAGCCTCCCCGTATCAAACTTGCATGAGTCCCCGTATTACCCCACCAGCCGTTGAAGTTAAAGGTGGTCGTGGTGGTGCCATCCCTGTTGATGAAGGGTTCTTTTGTGGTGATGATTTGAGAAGGGGGTAAGACTTCGCTTGCAACGAGATTGAAGGTGGCATCGGCATTACTTGTGCCTGATACGGTGAATTCTGACACTTTGCCTCTGCTAAACATTTTTTGTGTTGAGACATTAGCACATTTCGCATAGGGGGGATTGACATCTGAAAGAACGGCGTTATAGGCAATGTTATAAGAATCCTGATCCACACAAATAAAAGCACGCGTGGCAATGTAAATGGGATTTTGGATATTGAATAAATAAGCCCCTGATTCTGCTTTGGTGGCATTAAAGGTATAAGTCCCTGTCGAAGCATTATAATTAAGATAAGGATTCACACCTAAAATCACATATTGATAACGACCCAGCACTTTTTGCTCACCACCCACGGTTTCATACACATAACTCGACGCCTTCAAAAAAGGAGCTGGTTTTGAGGAGGGGTCTTCTTGGGTCGCAATATCCGCTTCGGAATCAAAATTCCAAGCCAAGCGATTGCTTGTCGGATAAAAACGTGTGGCGACGGCTTCATTTAAGGCAGAATCATTGATCAGTTTAAGTTTGAGTTCGATGCTTTGATTACGCACTTGCTCGGCATCGGTGATTTTCAGTAGACTAATCGAATACGCAATGGCGGTTAAAAAGCCAAAAACCACTGTTGCCAACATCACCAAAAAGACGGAGGCGGATTGTCGTTGATTCAGTTTTGAAATCCAAGATTTTGGCAATATATTTCCCTCACCTTTATATTCTTATCGACTTTATCATGAGAATCTTAAGTGTATTGTAAAGTGTCTGTAAACTTCCAATCATTGTAGGAGTATTTGGCGTATGATGATTCAGTTTATAAAAGGGATTTTAATGTGAGTCAGATGCAACAAATTAAAGTCTTACCACCTTACTTGGTGAATCGTATCGCTGCGGGGGAAGTGGTAGAGCGTCCTGCCAGTGTGTTAAAAGAACTGGTTGAAAACGCCGTTGATGCGGGGGCGACTCGGATCGAAATCGAGATTCAAGACGGTGGCAAAAGCATGTTGGTACATGACAACGGCAGTGGCATGAGTCCACAAGATGTGGAAACCTGTGTGCTGAATCATGCCACCAGTAAAATTACCTCTGCGGAAGACTTAGAGCGTATTTTGACGAGGGGCTTTCGAGGCGAAGCCTTGGCGAGTATCAGTGCCATTAGCCGATTTGAATGTTGCAGTCGTCGAGCAGAAGAAGCGGACGGCACACAACTCAAAATAGAAGGCGGTGAGCAACGCTCATTGATGCCGATTGGCTGTGGTATTGGAACGACGATGCAAGTCGATGATTTGTTTTTTAATACGCCTGCTCGGCTGAAGTTTTTAAAGCGTCCTACCACTGAACTGAGTTATTGTGATGAAATGGCAAAAAGTTTGGCGTTAGCCCATCCTCACGTTCAATTTCAACTCACTTTAAATGGTCGAACCGCTTTTCAGACCACAGGTTCAGGCAATCCACTAGACACGATAAAAACCTTATTTGACTTTAAAGCAGACCAAGTGCCTCACCTCTTACATAGCACCTTTGAAGATACCCTTTCTGGCTTGCGTTTAGAAGCGGTTTTGGCTTCTCCTGCCTGTGAAAGTCTACAAAAAAAATCAAAAAAACAGTGGTGGATGCTCCTGAATCATCGCCCGATTCGTTGTGCCGTTTTACAACGTGCTATTTCGTCTGCGTATGAAAGCCTTGTGCCTCATGGGGTTTATCCGTTTTGTGCGGTGTGGTTGACTATGCCAGCGGATGCAGTCGATGTGAATGTTCACCCCACCAAGAAAGAAGTGCGTTATGCCGATTCGGCTCAAATCTATCAATTCGTCTATACCGCCTTGCGTCGAGCCTTATCGTCTCATTTTGAGCAAGTCTATGCCGTCTCTTCCACCCCCCCTTCTACGAGGATGCCTAATCCTCCTGTATGGGATGCTTCTGTCCCCCTCCCCGTATCTTCATCCCCTTATCATGCTTCAGTACCGTTTGAACGTCAAGAGTTACCAGAACAAGAATCGACAGCGGTCTTCAAGTCCTCGTCATTCGCCCCTCCTCCCCACGCTTCGAGTGCTTCGTTTCATACTTTACCGTTAATCCCCAACTTTAAAGACGAGAAGACGCCCGAATTAAAACGCCGTAATTGGCGCGTGATTGGTCAATTGTACTCCACTTATATTTTGCTTGAAACGCCCAAAGGTCTCATGGTGGTAGATCAACATATTGCCAGTGAACGTTGGTGTTTTGAAGTCTTGCAACAACAACATGAAACGGAAAAAGTTGTGGTGCAGTCTTTTGTAACGCCCTTGACTTTAGAAGTGAATTTAGAAGAAGCCGATGTCCTTCAACAATATGCCGATGCTTTAGAGCAAGTTGGCTTTGTGTGTCGTCCTGTGCATGCGGATACCCTAACACAATGGGAGCTTTGGAGTGTGCCTGTGCTATACCCAGATCGTACCCAGTATTGGTCTCCTTTACAGCAATTGAAACACATGATTGAGCAGTGGGTGCATCAACCGACGGCTCATTTAGATACCGAAGCCCTGTATTCCACGATGGCTTGCCATATGGCGATTCGAGCGGGGGATGTACTCACGCCCTTTCAACAAGAACGTGTCGTGGAAGATTGGTTGACCTGTACCTTGCCGTGGAGTTGCCCACATGGTCGTCCGATTGCGCATACGATTGATGCGAAATCTTTAAACAACTTTTTTGACCGTCCGAGTCTGCCCGTGAATGCGGGAGTCTGATCAAAACTTAATTTTTTTTGTAACATTTTCTTTATATTTGAAAGGTCTCTATCAATTCTTGAGATTCTTAATCCTTTATTAAGATGTGAGCCACGCCGAAGACCCCCCAGTCCAAGCCCCTCACAAGTCTCTCCCTCCCTAACCCCACTTAACCTCCACACTCACTACACACATCACATTGCTTGTCCCTTTTTCTGTTCATGATTTTTCCACTCCCGCCTACTTAAGAAAAATCGAAAGAATGATTTTTTCACTCCTCACTTGATGAACGACCGATTACGATAGTCTGTATTCAACACCGCCGAATCACGCATTGTAAACGGTCTGTTCATCCGCTATTTACAGATTTTGTCCTCCCTCTTTATTTATGCCTATGTCCCCCTGTAGTCGAGTTTTCGCTACAGGTTTTTTTTGTTGGTTGAACGATTTTTTAGTGAAGCACTTCCAGCTTGACTTTGGCAACCCCTGAAGACACGGCACCAATCGCTTGAGCTGCTGCTTTAGACAGATCAATCACCCGATGATGACTATAAGGCCCTCTATCCGTTATTTTAACCACGCAACTTTTGCCGTTACGTTCGTTGGTAACACGTACACGCGTGCCAAACGGCAAGGACTTATGTGCCGCTGTCATGGCATACATATTAAAACGAGAACCATCAGCGGCACGTCTACCGTGAAAGCCTGGTCCATACCAAGACGCCACTCCTTTGGCAATAAATCGCCCAGAAGCTTTTAAGTTGGAGGCAAGATCCTCAACAACAGGTTTTTCCCCTAAGGCAACACGCAGTTGCTTGAGCCACAATTTCGCAAGATGATCTAAGGGCATGTGTGCCGAACGGGCGGTATTTTCATCAATGACGGTGAGGACATTTTGACCTAACATCAAATCATAATCGCCTTCCGCTTGTCGCTTCAGGTGAACATCCTGATAACGCAAACCTTCTTTGGCGTATTCTTGCAGGCGAATTTGCACTTGCTTAGAACGTAAATAAGGGGTTAAAAAACCCAGTTTGGAACGAAAACGAAAGACCTCCTGATTGTTGATGTAAAACCCAGCTTCTTGCAAGCGTTTGTTATACACCGTTCGCAACACATAAGACGTGTTAGATTCTAAAGGAGAGACCATGAAGTCCCTATCAGGTAGGCTACTGAGTTCTTGCACCATTTGCAGATGCGGAGAAGTCGTCTGTTCTTCTTCCGCTTGAATAGGGGCTTGATCCTCTTCAGCCTTCAGAGGCAGTTCCGCCATCGCAATCTTCAGTGGGGTAGGCAGAATCAAATGAGCTGATTCTAGTGAAGACATAGGCACAGAAACTTCATCGGCATGGCAAATGACCATATTCCAGTGTATTGAAGTACTTAAAGCCAATAATAAAAAGGTAAAAGTTGTTTGCTTCCAGTCTCTCATGAGGGTGGAATCTCCGTACTTGCTAAGCTCAAACGCTCCGTGTATAGCATCACCGCTACCGTTGAAAAACCAAACAGTTCTGTACTGTGGTATTCAGTTTGCCTTGTATTATTTCACAAGGGGGTAACCGCAATGGGGAAAGGATCGGTCATCAGTCAAAACGATGAATCAAATTCAAAATTTTAGTCGAAAGTGGGGTTTAGCCACCGTCTTTTCCACATACAGTTCGCAACTTAAGCCGCATTGAAAAGCATCCAAAAAACTTATGATTAAGGTGTGTTTTGAACACGAAAGGATTTCAGGCTTTTCACAACGTCATGTTAGCACATTCAGTGAAAGATGCAAGCCTTTTTTGGAGAGCCTCCTCTTTTTAAAGGGGAGCTTGCTCCTACATTGAACCGAAGAAGTAATCTACTTAAGGGATTTCATCTGGTAGAGATCATCATGCGATAGTGAAGTGTCGTATAGTACATTTAATGCCCTGCCCCTCGCGAGGTCGTCATTGGGTGCGATGCAAGCATGGGTATCTGGTTTCAAATAGAGTTTTTCCTATATTGAAGGACGAATGAGAAAGAGAAAGAATTTCACGCATGCTTACCTTTAACACCGCTCAACACAACATTGTCTCTCTTGCCTTTTCAGCCGATTTTACAAGGTTAGAATTGGTATGGCTCAACACACAGTCGGGGCAAATTGTGAATGCGGGATTTGTCCCCATTACCTCTGTTGAAGTGGTAACGAGAGCCATTCTCTTTCCTGATTCTTTACTCGAATGTGTACAAACCTTGATTCAAGACATGGACATTCCAGCCCATGTGCCTATTGCGGTGATGCTACCTAGTTTTTATACGCGTATGTTGAACTTACCCACAGGCATGCCTGAAGCCGATTTACATAATATCGTTTTAGGGGAAGCGGAACGTTCCGTCTTATTTAAAAAAGAAGAACCGACGGTGGATTGGATCAATTTAGGGGAGAACACCCCTGAAGAGGATAATCAGTATTGCATTTATACGGCGTATCCTGTTTCTGCCTTAAACGACAAATTAGGGCTATTGCGTAGTTTAGGTTTAAATATACACAGTGTAGAAACCAATGTAACGGCCACCATTAAAGGCTTAGTTACCACAGGAACTTTGCAAAACGACGGTCAAAAAAGAATTTTGGTGATTATCAATGAAAGTAATGCGAGTATTATTTTGTTAAATGGGTCGCAACTGGTGAGCTTGGTAGAAGCACCGATTCCTGTTCAGAATCTAAGCCCCAAAGATGTTCTCACAGATTTACAGCAAGATATTTCAGGCATGGGAGACTTATTAGAAGGGTGTAATACAGCGATTATTATTCATAATAATATCAAAATCCCTACGGAATTACTCGCCACTGCTTTTGAAAGTTTTGAAGAAGTCGTATTAGTCGAACAGAATCACCAAACAATCGCCTCCTTAGGTGCGAAAAAAGCACTTTATCCTTGCACAGTTGAAGCCTTAGGGGCGTGTATGCTGAAAGAAATGGTACATTTGCCCACTTTGAATCTACTGCCTCAAGAGGATCAGATCAACATTCTTGTGCAAGGCGTTCGTACTAAAATTTTGCCTTTTTCCATTGCCGCCAATGTGTTGATACTCGCCCTTGTGATACTGGTATATGGGGTTCTTTCTGTGTTTAATGTAACGGCAGGGCTTGAATTGTCTAATCTCGAAAAAGAAATGGCATCTCATGCCAAACCCACGATTCCACCTGAAACTTATGCAGAAGGGTTATGGATTCATCGTTACCGTCAATATAATATCGGGATTGTGAATTGGTTACTCAGTATTCAACAAGAACTCCCCTCGACCCTTTGGTTAGATAAACTCTCTTTACAAACCGTCAACGGTAAAACCATGATTCAGCTTTCAGGCGGAAGTCAAAGTGGCAAAGAGATTGCGTCTTATTTTGAAAAAATACAACCCTCCTTTATGGAAGAAAAATTATTAAACTCTCAAGTCATCCCGACCCCCCTTGCTTTAAAGCCTTCACTCGCTGTGGGAGCCAATACCTCTAGCGAGGCTTCTACGCCTAGCACCCCCAATACAGGTACCCAGCTGGACAAAGCCACCGACAGCAACTTGTTTTACAAGTGGCAAGTCAAAGCAGGACAAGAAGGCAGTTCAGATCCTGCCACTGCTACTGCTCCTCCCACTGCTACTGCAAGCCCTCCAGCCTAACATTAAGAGTCGTATCTCTTCATTTTCAAATTTAATGTAAAAGGTGTATCCTCATGCGTCAATCTTCTTTATCCCCCTTTCATCCCAATCATCCTGCTTTTGCCAAAGTGCTGACCACACCTGAAATGTTAGGGGGCATTATTGGGATTGTTTTGATTTTAGCATTGGGATTTGGTGTGCTTTTTACATCGGGGGGAGCGACTGCCGAGCAAATTAAAACCGATATTACGACTAAAAAAGATGAAATCCAAAAACAAAAAGAGTTAGAAGCCCTTTTGGTTCGTCTTAAAAAAGAGGCGGACTCCAATACCTCTACTTTGCTGACCTTGCAAAGTGGCGAAATTGCATCGGTTAAGATTTTTGACTTTCTGAAAAAATTAGAAGGTTTCCAAGTAGACCCTCTCAATCTACCTGTGCCTCACAACTCCATTGAAATTTTCCATGTACAACAAATCATTCAAGAGCCCTCTACTGCAGCACCTGCTCCCGATCCCGCTGTTGCTTCAGGAGGCAGTAATTTATTTAGTCCTGAACTGGCTCCCTTTTCCGCTCCTGAACTCGCCAGTTTAAACTTAAATGTGCCTGCGGAACATTACATGTATAAAATTAGTGCCAAAGGCTCTTATTTGGGACTCACCAACTTCGTGCGTAAACTCGCTACATATTCTCCCTTAGTCGGGATTAAAGGGCTTGAAATGAAATTGGATGACAAAGCCCCTAGCGTCTTATTTTTTAGAGGCATCACCGCAAAATCCTCTTCTTCTTTAATCGACAAGGTAGAATCCACACCTAGTTCTAAAACGGCTCCTGAAGCTCTCATTGAAGGAGAATCCAGCACCCCACCCTCCTCTCCTTCCGTGAGTCTTGCTAGTGCAGGGGGAGGTAAACCCATCGGCACACCGTTGGTCATGGATTTAACCTTAGACATTTTCTTAAAAACGAATGCACAAGGGATAAATGCTGCGGAGGCAATACCTGCTGATACGGCGACTCCGTCTGCCACGCCCTAGTCTTGATGAATCTTGATGCTATACTTTTAAAAAGTTACAAGTTTACAAGTATAGAGAAAGCAAACAAGCCATGAACAAGCCACGCTTCGCGATTGTGGGCAAAGGGGCATTATGTGAGGCTGTTTTAGAAGCCTTGAACCAACATCAAGCACTTGGGCATTGTCAAGTCGTGGGACTACTTACGGAAGAGTATTTGAAGCAAAATGTTTCTAAAATAAACGACATTGCGATACTTCACGCCCCAAAAGGCTTACAAGAAGGACGCATTTTGTCTCACATTCAAGACCTTTGGCAAGTGGATGCGTTAATTATCGCCTCGTGGGGAGAGTATATTCAAGCCCAAACGCTTCAACGACTCGCTCCCATACAGGTGTGGAATTTACATCCCTCCGTACTGCCTGCTCATCGGGGGATCAATCCTTATCTGGCAAGTGTCCTTTCGGGTGAAACGCAAGGAGGGCTTACCCTGCATCAGATGACGTCTAGGTGGGATGAAGGGGAGATACTCGCTCAAGTCTCTTTTCAAATGAATCCCGAAGCCGATAGTCCACAATGGATAGCAGAAACCATTGCTCATGTGCCGATTCTGTTTGAACACGTCATCAGTCAAATTCAGAAAGTAGGGATGCAAGGCTTTATCGAAAAATCACGCCCGCAAGCGATTTGGGGATCTTCTGTGCATCGATTGGCATTGATTACCCAAACGCAATTGAATTGGGACTCTCCCTTGAACGTAATGCAACGTCAAATACGAGCGATTAAAGGATGGGGGCATGTTCAACTGGCGTTGTCTCATGGGTTTTTTGTGGAGGTGAAGGGCTTATGTTCAGACTATCAAGCGGATGCTCTGTTGAAGGCGTGGCATCCCCTTTCGCAACAATTTTGGTGGATTCAGGCACATCGTTTGTATTGGAAGACACATTGCATTCCCATGCCTATCCCTTTAATGTGCCTGCTTTTTAGCGTCTTAAAGGTTCGAGGCTACGGAGAAAGTCCTATTCGGCGAATCTTCTGTGTCAAAACAAGCCGTTGTTCGCTTCGCGAGTGATTGCAAGCAATCAGCGTTATGTAGTTTGTCTACACGCCTCAAAAGCCGTTTGTTTTTCCTTGAATCTTCATCCGACTTGAACTTTCTCTGTAACCTCGTTCGTATTTTAAGTGAGCTTCAAGACCAAATGTAACAATTTAGTCATCTAATGCCTTATTCTACATATAAATGATTCATATTTTGAATGAAGCTGATACAATACTCGTATCAAATGAATTTTATCTTTTGATTTGACCCTATATCATTACCCTATTCACTCAGGATGATTATTATAATCATCCTTTTTTTTGTGTTATAGTTGTCTCGTTTACTTGTATAAAACAAAAAAGGGGGCAACCAAATGAACACACTCTCTCGATACATATTCAGCATCGTGCTAGGCATCTCGATTCTTTTTTCAACGCCAGTATTTGCCATAGAAAACACACCTAAGTTTCATTGCCCTGCCTCGCAAACCTGTGTCAATTTTGTGAATCTGAATGACGTCTACGAGTGGAAGCCTTACCCCAACGACATGAAGGGAACCTTAAGTCGTTTTTCGACGTATTTTAAGCAAGTGCATGAACGCTTTCCCCACGCTGAGATGCTTTTTGCAGGTGATTTACTCTCCCCTTCCAGCGACAGCCAACTCACACGAGGTCTGCACATGGTAGAAGCACTGAATCACTTAGGGGTCAAAGTCGCCACCTTAGGCAACCACGAGTTTGATTTTGGTAAAGAAGCGTTTGTAAAAGCAGTTCAAGCCTCTCACTTTCCTTGGCTCGCCGCCAATATGGAGGTACTGCCCACCTCAGGCATTGAAGCAAGCCTCATCAAACCCTATACCCTTATCACTCAAAACGGCAAACGTATTTTAATCTTTGGTCTGCTCACCCAAGAAACATTAGAATCGAATCCCGTTTCCGACTATTTGATTTTGCATGATCCCATTGAAATCGCTCAACGCCTGTTGCCCCAATGGATTCAAAAAGAAAAGCCTGATGCCGTGATTGCCTTGACGCATCTCAACATTGCGGAAGATAGACGCTTGGCTCAAACGGTAAAAGGCATTGACGTGATACTCGGTGGGCATGATCATCATCAGTTATTGCAAGTGGTTAATGGCGTGCCGATTATTAAGGTCGACAGTGATGCCAGAACCGTCGGGCATTTGCAGTTAAACTTTAATCCCGCACCGACGCAAACCAAACGGTTTCGTCGTGTGCCTTCCTCATCGATTGTAGAATGGCACTATGAAGTAACCGCTTTAACCCCCGATGTGTTTTCGGCGGATACCGCCTTTGAAACCGCTGTACTTCAAAAAACAGGAGCGAACTTGGCTCATTTAGATCAACCTGTGGCTACCTTGCCGATGGCGTGGAATACGGTTCAATCCGCAATTCGTGGCGTGTATAGCCCCACGGCTCAACAGATTTGTGAGATTTTGCGTCGTTATGCCCAAGCGGATATTTCAATTCTTAATGCAGGTGGTATTCGTGCCAATCGCATCATTCCCGCAGGCACGATAACAGAGCGAGACATTTTGCAGATTCTCCCCTTTGATAATGGACTACTGCGTTTAGAAATGAGCAAGGCCGATTTAGAAGCACTGATTGAGCAAGGCTTAAGCCAACAAGAATTGGAGCCGAACTGGGGGGGCTATCTTCATTTTTCAGGGGTAATTGCGGTGGTGCATCCCAAGCCTGTGAAGGGCAAGCGTATTGTCGCATTGTTGAACCCCATTACAAATAAACCCTTAGATGCCACCAAACGCTACAAAGTTGCGGTCAATACTTATCTTGCTTCAGGGGGCAATGGCTATGAATCTTTAAAACGACTCATGGAAACTCAAAAGACAACCGCCAAAGTGTGGCAAGAAACGCAAGCCACGAGTCTCTCAAAAGCCTTGCGTGGCTTAACTACGGAAGAACTCCATACCCTGATGCACGATGCCCCTACCGTACAGATGCTCTTAAATCCGTTGTAGTGTGTTTATAACGAATCGATCAATCGATTCACCCACCAAAAGAGTTTCGGCATATAGGTTTGTCCCACAAATAAAAGCAGTAACGCCCCTGCAATGAGACCTGGTCCAAAGGGAGCTTTGGTAAAGCCTCCGACTTTTTGTTTTTCTCGTAGGAAGAGAAAAAGCATCACCACGGTCAGCAGCATCAAGCCGATAGAAATCCCCATAGAGACTTGCTGTTCAAGGGGTATATAATTTAAGGCATACAAGCCTCCTGTGGCGAGAATCGCCGTGCCGAGCTTCCAAATCAAACCCCATGTTTTTTCTTTAATCCACTGAAATAGCATGAGAGGTAAGGTAAACAAGCCTGTAAAAATCCCCCCAAGTAAAAGCGAAATCACGGCTTGCTCCCACCCTAAAAAGGAAGCAATCGCCATGAGAATGAGGGTATCGCCGTGTCCAAAGGCATCTTGCCCCATGAGCAAACGGCTCAGATAAATTAAGCCTTCAAAAAAGACGAAAAAGCAAATCACCCCTAAAAATGCCGACCAAAACGAAGGCCCTAAAAACGTGGCGGTTTCCATCGTCCAGCTGGGAATCCAATATAAGGTGGTAAGTTGATTCCCCCAAGCAAAAGCGTGAATCAACAAGCCAATAGGAACAACCCATAAAGCATGCAGTGTAAAAATAACATGTTCTTTAAAATCGGTAATGGTCATCAAAATGAGGGTCGAGACGAAGGCTAAAATGGGAAGCGTCAGCCATTGAATGCCGAAGACATGCCCGACCCCTAAAAAAAGTAAAGCGGTGATGAGTTCAACCACAGGATATTGCCAGTGAATCGGGGTTTTGCATTGACGACATTTACCTCCGAGTAGCAACCAACCTAGAATCGGGAGGTTATCATACCATTTTAGAATGTAGCCACAAGCAGGACAATGAGACGGCGTTTGAATAAACTCTTCATTCGCCAGTTGACGCAACGCCACCACATTGAGAAAACTCCCCACCGATGCCCCTGTAATCCCCACCACGATATACCAATAATATTGATAAACACTGGGGAGTTCTTGTAGCAAATTAGGCATAGATTCAGTTAGCATAGTGGCTTCCTTTAGATTTGAGTCCATTCGTAAATCTAGTCTATTAGAAGGGGGCATAAAAAAATAGGATTCATCAGAAAAACCCACTACTTGTTGTAGAAAAAAGTGTTCGACTCTTTATCTTCATGTTAAGATAGAAATAATATTAATGAGAGGGGCTTTAAAATAAAGTCCAAAGGAGCCTATGTCGCAAGTGGCGTTTTTTAGAAAATCAACGAGTTGGGGTGCGTTAAACGTGATGCCTCTTGTGGTGTTGCTTGCGTTGGTATTGAGCCTTTTGGGGACGTCTTCTGCCGATGCACGTTGGTTCAGGCGTGCGAATCCCAAAAAGACGATGCCCGCACAGACGCAAGCCCCCACTCAACAGGACGAAAAAACATCCAAAGAACTGGATATTACCAGCGATACTTTAGTGTATGACGATGCCTTAGAAGCCTATATTCTGACAGGCAATGTTCACATGATGGTAAACGATCAAAACGCCGTGCTGGATGCCGATAAGGTAACGTATCAACCCAGCTTGGATGTGCTTGTGGCGGAAGGGAATATCAAGCTCACCAAAAATGGCGATACCACCGAAGCAGCGTATCTGCGGATGCGTTTAGACGGTCAAACCGTTTTAGTGAACGACAATACCGTTAATCTTGGGATGATTCGTTTGCGTGCGAAAACCACCTTAGGGCGTCCAGACTTAACTCACCTCAAAGACGGTGCAATCATCCTAATTCCTAGAGAAACATTTGGTAAAGGAATGCCCGCCGCTGCAGGGGCAATTCGTTTTGTAGGGGGAAAACCGAGCAATGGTATCGTCCTTCAAGCAGGTTATGTGCCTCATATTTTTAATTCTAAGCGAACGCAACGCTTTGTGGATGCCGACAATTTAAGAGCCAATCCTCTCGCCGAAGCACAAGAGTTTTTAAATACCTTAAAGCGAAAAGGCTTTGAAACGGAAGAGGTGGAACTCAATATAGAAGAGAAGCCGAAGTCGGAGTTTTTGCGTTTGGTCGTGAAAGAAGTCGATATTCAACAACACCCTGATGAGTATTATATGGTCGATTTGAAGTCGCCTCGTCTACGATATAAAGAAACGGCCGTCTTTCCTCTACCGAACATTGATGTAGGCATTGATAAAAAAAATAGCCGCTTGGATTATTTAGGCCCTGAAATCGGTTTTAACAGAGATTTGGGCGGTTTATTTGTGAACCCCGGCTTTGACTTTAAGCTAGGGCCAGGGGCTTTAAAGCTCTCTCCGATGCTTTCTTATGGACAAACCATCAATCGTGGAGAGCGAAACATTCAAATTCGAGATCCTGAATTTGGCTATGGGGTGATGAGTTCGTATCGTACCAGTCGTTTAGATTTAAGAGCCGCTCGTAATTTTAAAAATGATTATAACGTGTTGCTTGGAGAGTATCTGCTCTTTAAAAATAACCGCAACACCCGATTGATTGCCAGTCAAAATGCCTTTGCGGGTACGAACATTTTTACTCAAGAACGTCCAAGTTATGGATTCCAACTACAAGACAACCGTATCTTATTCGGAGAAAAACTTTTTAATTTAAACGTGTCTCATAATGCGGGTTTATTTAAGGATGATTTCTTCCCCTTTAACTCAGGGACTTCTTTTACTACCAGTGATTCCAATTCCCCTGTAACCGCAGGGCGACTTCGTCAACAGTTGATTTTAACGAATACACGCCCTTTATTTAAAATCGGTAATAACATCGAACTAGGGGCGAACTTGCAAGCCTCTAATGCGTATTACACGACAGGGGAAGTGGTCAGTATTTTACGAGGCGGCCCTACCGCCAACGTCTTTTTAGGCGATTTTCTGATGTCTCAAGTGGCGTATAATATCGGTGCAACGTCTGGCAAGTCTCCTTTTGTCTTTGATAGCTTCTTCTTGGGGAATCAAACCGTGAGTTTAAATAATGCCATCCGCATTGGGCCTTACGCCTTGCTAGGCTTTCGTCAAGATTATAACTTGAGTAATAACAATGCCCGTAACGATGCCTTGGTCGGGAATACCATTTATATTTCAGCGGGTTCTCGTAATATTAAATTTTTAATCGGGTATGATACCATTTTTAAGCGGACGCAATTTGGTGTCTCGTACTATCCGAACACCACACAAGCGGAAATTGCCTTTGATGATGCGTATCTCATGTCAGCCGTTACGCCTCTAACGCCTCAGCAAATGCAAGATTTTAAACGTTGGCGAACGACGACACCGAAAGAACGGCAAGCCGAAAAGGCTCATTTCCATTTCCCTTGGCAAAAAGAAAATCGTAAAGCCTTACCCAAAGACAAGCCTGCTTCTGTTTAGCCTATTTAATGCTTAGAACCTATCTTATGGAGGGATTTCAAGGAAAAACAAACGGCTTTGAGGGCGTGTACACAGAAGTACATAACCGAAAAACGGCTTGTTTTGTTGATTGCTTGCAATCACTCGTGCTTCGCGCACAGAAAGCACCCATTATGGGATTCATGAAGATAGGTTCTTACACTTGGCATATAGCTTGACTTGAATATCCACGAGTTCGGCTCCCATTTCGGCACACAGGCGCTGGGCTTCAGCGTAAATCACACTACTTTCAAACTCTTTGGTTTCGTGGCAATCCACACAAATCAAGTGATGATGAGGTTCTTCTTCATCCCGAATGAGTTCATACTGCTTCATATCTTCGCCGAAATCCAGTTCTCGTAATACGCCGTGGCTGGTCAGTAGTTTTAGCGTACGATAAGAAGTCGCTAAAGAAATATCGACATTTTCACGCTTCAGGGTGTTGTAAACGGTTTCTGCACTAATGTGTTCTCCGTTGGGGAGTTCGTAAAAAATATCTAGCACACGCTCTCGTTGCGGGGTGAGCCTTAAGCCTTTGGCTTTGAGTTCATGGATTAAGTCGAGCTTGTTTTGTGCTTGCGGAGACATCGTAAACGAACCTTTCATCTTAAGATGACGCATCGAACTTTTCGTATTATAATGCAAACATCCCCAATAAGTAAAAGGTTTCATTTTATGTTCTTTCATACGTCTTCCTTTGCTCCGCAGGCTTTGTTTTTACCCAGTTTGGGCATGGGTGAATTGTTGTTGATTTTAGCCATTGTGCTTTTACTCTTTGGGCCAGGTAAATTGCCTCAAGTGGCACAGTCTTTAGGAGAAGCGGTGCAACGATTCAAAAACGGCACGGCTAAAAAGCTAGAATCTCCCGCTATTGAACCTCAAGACGGCGTAACGGAATCCTCTTCTAAGCCCGATTCTAAGCCCGAATAATGCGATTTAGGCTATAATAACCTAAGGTATTTTGAGTTTTCATGTAAACTCATGCACAATACAAGGTCTCCCATTGGTATGCCGCATCTTGAACAAGAAACAACACCCCCGATTCATGCCGAAGTCGCTCTCAAAAAGCGGATCCGCTTTTTAAGGTGGGTTTGGCATACCCTCACCCGACGCATTCCCAAAGGGCTATTGTGGGGGGGTATACTATGGCTCGGACTGGTGGTAATGGTGAATGTACTTTTTAGTTTTTGGAATCCTATGCCAAATCTACTACCACCATTGAACAAAATGATGCAGGAAAAACACGCCTCTCAATTAGAAATACCCCAAGCGAGGGTGTCCATTTTACCGTGGGGAACAGTACAGCTTCAAATACCTGATGCCATTTGGACGAACGCTCAACAAAGCGGATTGTGGCGTATACAAGGACAAGGACTCAAGCTCCCGATTCATCTTTGGCGATTTCCCTTTGGTGGAGCATCTGCTCTATTGGGAACGATTCAGGTAAAAGAAGTGAAGGTGGATTTAAAAGGGAAGGCTGGTATTGCCGAATTAAAATCCGTATTGAAAACATTTAAATCCGAAAAAAAGCCGTCGCCGTTTACGGAATACATTAAAGTACACATCGATGATGCTCGCTTGATTTGGCATCCACGAGAGCGTATCGATCGCATTTTACCGCATCAATACACGTTACGATTGAATCAATTACATACCTTTTGGCATCGTAGTCCTAAATGGT
Organism: uncultured Vampirovibrionales bacterium; assembly: GCA_964506805.1. Classification (GTDB taxonomy): domain Bacteria; phylum Cyanobacteriota; class Vampirovibrionia; order Vampirovibrionales; family JAJTHC01; genus JAJTHC01. The sequence goes on from CAZDMD010000005.1 coordinate 21,628, forward strand.
TAAAAGTGTCCATGAATCCCTTCGCCTTGATGAACGACACAAGCAAGCAAGTCGTGGCATCAGGACGTTTGCAGGTGGACAGCTCTCTCGGGTCTTGGATGAACCTTGCCTCTCATGCTACCCCCACGGCGGATGCCTTCTGGCACGCCTTGCGTCAAACAGGGGGCGTACATTTACAGTTAAATCTGCCTCATGGGGGGGCATTGCTGGAGGGGAAACTAGGACGTACACTAAAAAAAAGCCAGCCACAACTGGATTTCCATTGGTTCGGCACGAAGGCGTTTTTATCACCGTTATTGAAAGTGCATGTAAGTTCTCCTTTATTTAAAAATACGGCGTTGCACTTGGAGGGGAACTGGCAGGCTTCAACTTCTGCTTCTGATAAATCCGCTCTCGCCATTAAAGCCTTCAAGCTCACGCATCCCCATACCGATTTAAAGCTCTCAGGGGCGTTTAGACCTCAATGGCAGGTAGATACCCCTCTTCAGGACTTATGGCATCACATGGTTTGGCAAGGTAAAGGCACATTGACCGCACGACCTTTTTCGGATCAAACCGCCTTAGGGAAGCTCATGGCTTCTGAAGGGGTGGCGTGGCAAGCGGGGCATCTACACGCCAAGATTCAACTCAACGGCAAAGGCAATCAAGATTTAGGTTCACAGCTCAAGCTCTCAACACCTCAACCTTTGGGGCTGCGTTTTACTCGAAACGTCAAAATGGGGACGGTGGCGTTTCCTCAAGGGACTCGCTTAAGTCAATTTCAGCTATTCGGACGCATCACCCCACAATCCGCCACTTGGGAAAAAACCGTTGCTGATTTACAGATTAACCCTAACGCTCAAGCCGTCCAATTAGAAACACAGGGGGCGTTTCAATTCCCCCAAAAACATCTTACGATTCAAGCGAGTTCACCACTTTTAAATCATTCGCAACTCTCCGCCTTTTTGAAAATGAATCCGCATCTTGTCCCAGAGCCTTATGGAAAGCTCTTAAGTCAAGACAACTGGCAAGGCGGTATTCGTGAGACGATTTATCATCAAAATACGCAAGCCGATACCTTCGATGTCGAAGGTAAGGTCGATGCTCAATTCCCACATCCTCAATCGGGCAAGGCATTGCCGTTGTCTCTTCAAGGACAAGTGCTAGTTCAAGGACGCAACATGAAAGCACAAAGTAAGCAAGTGAATGTGCAAGTCGGGCGTTCCCTTGCCACGCCAGAGGCTCGCATCCAAGTGGGCAATGCCCCTGCGATTCAAGGATACTATGAATTTCAAGATGCTAAAACCTTTCATCAGCTGGCGTTAAAGATCCCCAAGCAAGCGATTGCCCCCCTCCTCACATGGATCAATGCCTTAGGCACACGGCTTTCTTTGGATTTAGCCCCTACGGATGCTTTGGGGGTGAATCGTTTGGTGATGCGTTTACAGGGAACAAAGATTCAAGATTTCACTTTAGAAAAGGGGCTTTTGGATTTGGGTCAAATGGCACAGGCTCAATTTTCAGCGGATTGTCAAGCCCACTGTCAATGGCACACGCAAGGTAAAATGCTCATTCCTGAAATGATGAAACGTGTTCAAGCCAAACGCCCTGAAGTCAAGGTGTTGACTGGGCAGGCACTTTGGGACTTGACTGGACGCTATCAATTAGGGGCTTCAACACTTCAGCAAGTCAATGGTTTTGCTAAGCTAAAGCAGTTCACCGCACAATATAAGCGTCATCCTCAACCGATTCAACTGCCTCAACTCGAAGGGCGTGCCTTAGGCAATCGTTGGCAGATTCAACCTGCATCGCTTCAATGGGGGCCTTTAACCGCTTCGCTGAAAGGACAAGGCACCCTAGGCATTGCGTCAGGCAAACGCTCTCATTTAGAACTGGATGTACCAACACTCCATCTAAAAACACTTTTATCGTCGGCGGAAGATGCCGAAGAGGCGATTGAAAAGAATCAATGGGACGCACTCGCTCAAGGAGAAGCCTGGCAAAGGTGGTGGAAAGGGCTTGATGTTACCTTGCCCGAGCGTGTGAACCCCACAGGTGAACTGAAGGCTCAGCTTAAGTTAGTGAATGGGAAACCTATGGCACGTTTGAGCCTGAGTGAAGTCGGGGGATTTTTTCCCAGTCTTGCCCCTGAACCGATGGCTCATATCAACGGTACGCTTGAGTATCAATCGGGTAATCGATTCGCCTTGAGCCAAGACGGACTCAAGGGCTACTACGGCTTAAGTGTGTGGGATGCCTCTCAACTGTCGATGCAAGCCTCTCCGCAAGGCGTGAACTTACAGGGGCGCTTTCTCTTGGATTTACACCCAAGAGAACTGAATCGACTGATGGCGGAGGCTTCAGGCAAGCAAATGACGCATTATAACGTCTTATCCCATGCCGAAATGAATACCCATTTGCATCTGCCTGCGTGGGATTTGACGCATCCCCAAAGTGAAGGTTTTACTCAAATTGCGTTAAAAATGCAACCTGTTTTAGCGGAAGGCGAACGCCCCTATTCGCTTTTAGAAAGTCAGTCCTTATTCACCATGAAGCAGGGCAATTGGGAACTTGAAAAAGGGGAATTTTATCCGCTAGGGATAAAAGAACCCCTTTACGTCAAGGCCTCCTTGGATGCACCTAAAGCCTTCACCCATTTATTTTCCTCTCAAGCACGCATATGGACGGAAAAGCCGTTGGACTTAAAAAATGCCGTGTATCATCAACAAAACCCCTATGCCAAGGGACAACTGGAAACCGATATGGCGTGGACGTCTGAAAATGGATCACCCCTAGGCTTTATTGCCTTACAAGGGATTGAAAGCCCCCTACTGGAAGTTAAAAAACTGCAAGGACGCATCGATTTAGAGACCGATAAAGCTCAAATCCACATTCAAGACTTTGAAACCGCCAAAGGTTCTGCCTTACAATGGAAGGCTCAACTCGATTTGCCTCAAGCCCTGCCCTTTCAAGTCAAAGAAAGTCATGTCCATTCGACCTATTGGGACTTAAATGATTTAAGCGAAACGCTCTTAAAGCAAGTATCGTTTTGGGAAGCTCCGTTTCAAAATAGTGAAGCCAAGGTGTCAGCGTGGAAGCCTCATTACCGTCGAACGTATCCGTTTGAGTTGCGAAACTCACTGTTGACGTGGGATATGGGCGTCTTTCAAAACATTGCTGTTCAAGAAGGGCAAGGCTTAGTAAACGTGTATCAAAATGGCTTGGTGCAACTGGAAGACACCCGTTTTAAAATCGTTGACGGCAATTTACTCATGGCGGTGTCGATTGATCCCTTTAACAATAATCTAATTGCTCTAAAATTACAGGCTCAAGATGTCCCTGCCAACCCTGTGTTTTATGGTTTAACAGGCTTGCAACAATTGGTGATTGGCAAGCTAAACGGTCAATTTGAACTGATGACAGAAGGCATGAGCAACAATGAACTTTTAGCAAATGCCAGTGGCAAGGCACGGATTCGCATCGAAGAAGGGCGAATCCCTGAACTGGTTACGGTTGAAAATATCCTATCGAAGGTTTCGGTAGTGCGTGGCGGGATTTTAAACTTGGATTTGTCCGATTTAGGCACGTTTTTAAAGCGTGTTGATAAAAATAGTCCTGAAATTTCGGAAACCTATCAAACTGATTTTCAAATTGTGAATGGCTTGTTTTTAACGAATCAGCTGGAAACTTTTGGGGAACGCTTAAATCTCAATGTCAAAGGGAGTTTGAACCTATTGAGTCAAGACAGCAAAATGATGATTCGTGCCGGGATTTCGGATCAACAAGCGGGCTTAAATCCGTTGAAGTTTAACGCCATTCGTGCCTTACGTTTGCTCCCGATTTTCGGGAAACTGCCCCATAAAGATTATGGCTTAATCGACTACATTCCAGTCGTGGGCTATATTCCAGCCTTTGGTTTTGGCAATCAGGATACCAACCTTTTTTATGTCAAGGTCAACGGACGGCTCGATAATCCGAAAAATTTTGAATTGCCGCAGTGGGTCAATGGGGCGAATCATTTTAACACGTGGTCGTATAATATCGAAAACCGTCCGAAAGACTTACCCTAGTTTTATTTGATATAGTCGTATTCATAATTTCTTGTAGAGCGTCTATACGTTGTCGCTACGATATATTTTGTTCAGTCATGTAGGTCTATCTACACTCCGTTCACAAAATAATCTAGGCTCCTCGTCTAGCCATTTCTACAAAAAACTCTGAATACGACTATACGCTCTCATTTAAACAGCTTATGAAATTCAAATATCTCCTGTAAGGGTCGAATACGATAAAAAACGTAACGTTTTTAAATTGAGAGGTGTCTTACATGATGCAAATGCAACAGCCCCCTTCTGGTCCTCCCCCTGCCGTCTTGGTGTTTTTAAAGTCCATGGCAACACCGTTGGTACTCTATACGCCCAATACGCCTGAAACATTTGCAGAAATCAAAGAGGCGATGAAAAACGCCAAAAGCACCGCCCCCAAGCTGATTGAAAAAGAGACCTTAGGACCGTTAAGGCAAGTCTTTTTTTGGGATACCGAAATTGCAGGCGGTGCCTTACAAATGGATATGAATGCACCTCCGCCACAACAAGGCAATCCACAAGGCGGAGGAGCTAATCCCCCTGTTCCCCCTGCGGGTCAACCGAAGCTAAGTTTGAATCCACTCGTCGGACCCGCCGCTAAGGGCTTGATGCCTCCACCTAAAAAAATCTAGGGGCTGTCTTCAAAAAGCCCATAATGGGTACTTTCTGTGTCAAAACAAGCCGTTGTTCGCTTCGCGAGTGATTGCAAGCAATCAGCGTTATGTACCTCTATGTACACGCCTCAAAAGCCGTTTGTTTTTCCTTGAAATCCGCCATTCTTGACTATTTGAAGACAGCCCCTAAAAGAAACAAGGGGAAATTTCCCCTTGTTTCTTTTTATTAAAATTTACAAATGTCTTACTCTTCTTCAGGAGGAGGAGACAACTCACCTAAGGCATAGCGTGTAAAGCGACGAATCGACACCTTACCGCCTAACGAGCCACTCAATTCTTCAATCAACTGAGCAATCGTTTTACCGCCGTCTTTCACATAGGCTTGAGACAATAAGACTCGAGAAGACAAGTTCTTTTCCACTCGACCTTCCACGATTTTCCCACGCATCGCTTCAGGTTTCTTTTGAATATCTTCTTTGCCCATTTCGATTCGAGTTTCATTCGCCACTTCATCCGCTGGGACTTGGTCTCTGGAAACGAACTCAGGGGCAAAGGCGGCAATTTGCATCGCCATATCTTTCGTAAACGTAATGAACGCCTCGTTAGTTAAGGCAGTGGCGTTTTCGCAAGCGGTTTCAATCAAAACCCCAATTTTACCGCCTGCATGGATGTAGGCATGAACGTAGCCGTTTTCAGAAGGAGAGTACCGTACAAAGCGAGCCACTTTCATGTTTTCACGAATGGCGGTAATGACATCAGTAAACAACTCTTTTAAGGGACGTCCCTCATAATCCGCTTGCATAAAGGCTTCCACATCGGCAAAATCGCCCTGCATCACCACTTTTTGAGAGGCTTCCACCAGACTTAAAAACTTTTCGTTGTTACCAGTGAAATCGGTTTCACAGTTGACTTCAACCAAGGCCCCAATCCCGTCTTCTAAAACAGCCGCCACTTTACCTTCCGCTGCCGCACGAGAGGCTTTCTTTTCAGCGGTAGCCGCCCCTTTTTGACGCAAAATTTCAACCGCTTTTTCTTTATCGCCTTCCGCTTCCACCAAAGCCTGACGCACATCCATCATGCCTGCACCTGTTTGTTCACGAAGTTCTTTAATCGATTGCATTGAAACGGACATCATAAGTTTTATTCCTTCATTGGCTTAACATCAACACTTGATTGAGTGGAGCAAAGTATCATGCTATTGCTAAATAACTTTACTTTGCTCCGTTGACAATAGATTTCGTTAGTCGCTTGCTTCTTCGGACGCAGCACCTGCTACCACAAGTTCTTCTGCTTCCGCTTGAACAGGAGCTTTCGCAGGGGCATCTTTACTAACCGCCAAAGCGTTTTCACGCTCCGCATTGCCTTCTAAGACGGCATCCGCCAAACGGCTCACAATCAAACGAATGGATTTTAAAGCATCGTCATTGCCAGGGATGTTGTAATCCGAAAGATTGGGATCGGCATTGGTATCGAGCAAAGACACCACAGGCACACCTGCTTTACGTGCTTCTAAAACCGCATTCAATTCGTGCTTCACATCAATAATCACGACCAAACCTGGTTCGCCTCGCATATTTTTCAAACCACCCAAACTACGACGCAATTTCGCAAGGGTACGGTTCATCACCGCAAGTTCTTTTTTATTCATGCGTTCAAAATGACCGCTGGCTTCAAGCTCTTCCAACTCACGCAGATATTTAATCCGTCCACGAATGACGCTTGAATTGGTCAACGTACCGCCTAACCAACGCTTGTTGATGTACAAAGCTCCGACACGATCCGCTTCTTCAGCCACAATATCAGCGGCTTGCTTTTTCGTCCCAACAAACACCACTTTTTTACCCGAAGCCGCCACGGCTTTCACGGCTTCATAGGCTTGTTCAAACAAAGGCACGGTTTTGGTTAAATCAATGATGTAAATCCCGTTGCGTTTGCCCCAAATATAAGGCTTCATCTTGGGATTCCAGCGTTTGGTTTGGTGTCCGAAATGAACGCCCGCTTCCATCAACTCTTCTAAGGTAATCACTGGCATAAGAAAAACTCCACTTATGGTTTAAATAGTAATAAGGATAACGCATGAGGCGAGGTGTTTTGAGCGTTCTAATAAGGGACAAACGCCAGAGGTTCAGCACTTATTTTCACAACATTAACAAAAACAGAGAGAACGCTACAAAAGCCTTCACCTCACGCTGGGGGACTAATCGTAAACGTAAGGCAAAATAGCCGCTGCTCTTGCACGTTTAATGGCTTTGGTGAGACGACGCTGGTAATACGCACTAACACCCGTAATACGACGAGGCAAAATTTTACCACGATCCGTTAAAAAACGCTTGAGTAAATTGGCATCTTTATAGTCAATATAGTAGATTTTGTTTGCTTGGAAATAGCAACGCTTCTTGGGACGATCCGCCATGTGGGGGACACTCCTATTCAAGTTTACTGTAATAAACGGTGTTGTTATCGTTACAGGCGATTCGGATACTCGGCATCCTGACAAAAGCCAAGCAAACAACACATTGAAAGCATAAGCCAAACATGTTTTAAACGCAAGCAGGCAAAAGAAATGAGTTGTAAAACCTAATAACCCAAACGACTCGGGACGAGTTCTTCGCTAGAGGCGTCACTAAAGAAGGCGTGATGAATGGCTTGTACGGCTTGATCACTTTGAGATTTCGCCACCAAAACCGAAATTTTAATTTCAGACGTGGCAATCATCCCGATGTTCACTTCCGCTTCAGCCAAGGCTTCAAACATCGCAGCCGCCACACCAGGGCGGTCAATCATACCCACCCCCACGATGGACACTTTCGCCACGCTGTCATCCAACAACACTTCTTTCGCACCCAACTCATTAAGAATCGGGGTTAAGACGGATTCGGCGTTTTGCAAATCCCACGTATTCACCGTAAAGGCAATATCATTAGTGATGCCGTCATGCCCTAGCGACTGGATAATCATATCCACACTAATGCCCTTTTGAGCCAGTGTTTTAAAGAGATTGGCGGCGACACCCGGTTTGTCAGGCAAGCCCATGACCGCCACACGAGCCTGATTTTTATCGCAAGCGACTCCTGCAACGGCACGATTTTGATCTTGAGACATCATTGATTCATCCACAACAAGCGTTCCTTCATCTTCTAAGTTAAATGTACTTCGGACGCGGACTTTCACATTCCAACGACGAGCCGCTTCCACCGAACGAGGGTGCAAGACTTTCGCCCCTAAACGAGCCAACTCCATCATTTCAATATGGGCGATTTCATCTAATTTGACGGCTTGCGGCACAATACGAGGATCGGTAGAATACACCCCTGTTACATCGGTGTAAATATCACACGCATCGGCCTTTAAAGCACCTGCCACCGCAACGGCGGAGGTATCCGACCCCCCACGCCCGAGTGTGCAAAATTCGCCTTTAAAGTTCTGCCCCTGAAAGCCTGTAACAATGACAATCGTCCCCGATTCTAGCAAGGTTTGGATGTAATCCGTTTTGATTTCCGTAATACGAGCGGTGTTATACACATCTTCTGTATAAATACCCGCTTGAAAACCATTGAGAGCAATCGCTTGATAGCCCTGTTGTTGCAAGCAAAGTGCTAGCAAAGAAGCGGAAACCATTTCACCTGTGGCAAGCAACATATCATAGTCTCGACCGCTGGGGCTGTCATGGAGTTCATTGGCAAGAGCCACCAAGCCGTCCGTGGTTTTACCCATTGCAGAGACAATGGCGACGACTTGATTGCCGTTGTCGTAGGATTTTCGGATGATGTCTGCCACGTGCTTAATTTTATGGGTATCCGCAAGAGAAGACCCCCCAAACTTTTGCACCAGTAGACTCATTTTTTAGACTTCCTTTAAACAACCCATACAGCATCACTACTATAAGGTAAGTGTAAGGCTTACGTCAAGTAGAGAAGAGGCTTGAAAAATAATTTTGAGAAGGCTTCTACACCGAATCACAATAATACAGTCCAATCAACCCAAACACCGATACGCCCCTTGCACATGAAAATATCGGCTACGGGCTTTGAGTTCCGCCAGCAAACGCCCTTCGGCAATGGATGCCAAATCCCCCTCGGCATCTAAATAAAAACGATACTCGCCGTAATGCTCTCGAGTCGGACGTGATTCAATTTTAGTCAGATTCACCCAATAACGCTGAAAGACTTGTAGATATTCCGTCAACACACCTGGATATTCATGCAAACCCACACATAAAGAGGTTTTTAAAGAGGCGTTTTCGTTTTTGAATCGGGGGAAATGAGACGGCCATTCAGGCGAAGCACTGACCACGACAAAACGTGTAATGTTATGCGTCGCATCGCTACAATTCGGTTCAATCACATACAAGCCGTGTAGTTGAGCCGCCATTAGAGTGGCTAAAACCCCCTTGCCTTGAGCCTCTTCAAAGGAAAGCCCTGCCAGTTGTTTCGCTGCTTCGGCAGTAGACGCCGTGGGGATAAGGTGTACTGCAGTACCGAATTTTTCTTTTAAGGAGTCTTTACATTGCCCCAGTGCCATTTGATGCGAATAGACTGCATCTAAATGGGTTTGGCTTTGAGGCGTTTGAATCATCAAAGCGTGTTCAATCGGCTGTAAAAATTCGGCTTGCACAAAGGCTGGATGCTCCGCTTTACCTAAAAAATCAAGCACTTCCACAACCGTGCCTTCCAAGCCATTTTCATAAGGCAATACCGCTATATCCACTTGCTTGAGGACAAGGGCTTCTAGCAAATGGCTAATGGTGCCATAAGGGATTTCATTCAAAGGAGAGGAGTCGTCTTCATACCAGTGTTGTCGAGCCGTCGATACGGCTTGGTGTGAATTAGACCCTTCAGGGCCCAAATAACCTAATTGCAGGGGAAACGTCATGGGTTGCACTTTCCATTTGAATGACGATGAATCCGCATCATCATAACATAAACGAATCAGGGGGGCAAAGTTCCTGTCGATGATTTAAGATTCTTAGAGAGGCTTGCGGGTCTATGATGTCATTTGCTATACTTCAAAAACGGGGCATTGTAGCCTTCATGTATCGATAGTGAGTAAAACACATGACACAAACGATTAAAAAATTGACGATGGATATGATTGCCAACCAAATGACCAAACTGCCTTCTGTCCCCGATGTCATTATTAAGTTGTCTCACATGTTAGAAGATCCTGATGTAACGGCTGAAGAATTGGGAGTCGTGATTCAAATGGATCCGCAACTCACCGCACAAATGTTACGTGCATCGAATTCTGCCTATTTTGCCTTGCCTCGTGAAATTACGAGCGTGAAAGAAGCCGTCGCACTGTTGGGGCATAAAGCCTTGAAATCTCAAGTGTACGCGATTTTATCCCAAAAAATGTTGGATCGTGAAGTGGAAGGCTACGGCTTAGGCAAAGGAGATTTATGGGCATCCGCCTTAACAGGGGCGGTGTATGCCAAGAAAATAGCTCAACTCTTTGACTATAAAGAAATTGATACTGCCTTTACCGTCGCCGTTTTACGAGATATTGGCAAACTGCTTTTACAAGACTACGTAGGCGATATTTTTAAATCTCTTGAAAAAGAAGCCCTAGAAGCCAAGCAAGGCTTTGATGAAGCCGAACGAGCCTTACTGGGTTTTAGTCATAGCGAGTTAGGCGAATACATCGGCAAAAAATGGAATTTTCCTGAACGAATGGTCTATGCCATTCGTTATCATCACAAACCAAGCGATTTAAAAGAATCCGTCGAGTCCGATGTGTATCGCTTGTTAGGGGTGGTGCATCTCGCTGATGCCTTGACGATGATGCTAGGGCATGGACTCGGCAATGACGGTTTGCTTTACCCTGTGGATTTAGCTTACTTGAACACGCATGGTTTTAAAATTGACAATTATACCTTGCAAGAATTGATGATTCACATGCACGCTTGTCAAGCGGAAATTAAGAATTTACATGAGTCCATTCAAGCCAGTTAAAGACGGCTTCATTTAGGATGTGTTCATCTCTGTAAAGTTTAACGAATGGTGTATAAAGTGATTCCTATGATTCAAACGCAATCGAACGAAAAAAAATCTATCCACTTGGATGCTATTTTTAGTAGTCATCCTCATGGTGTGGAAGTCAGCCTAGGAGATTTTCAGTCGTCTCAAGAGACTTACACGGTTTTTTATGCGAAAAACATTACCACAGGCTTATGTGTGATGATGTATGATGCCCCTGCCAAAGTAGGGGGCATGGCTCATGTGATTTTACCTGATAGTGAGTTTCAACAAACCCAAACGTCAGGACTCAAAAAACCTTTAGATGATTCACAATATAAAGCCTGCTATGCCGATATTGCGATTCCGCAACTTTGGGAGGCACTAGAAGCACTCGGGGCTTCGGTAGAAAACACCCACTGTACCCTAGTAGGGGGAAGTCAGCTGTTTACGTTTGGCGGTGGACGAGGCAACCCCCTGAACATTGGAGCGAGAAACGCCATTACCGCTAGAACGACGTTGTCTCGCATGGGGCTGACGGTGAAACACACGGAAATCGGGGGGAGTCGCCCTCGTTCTGCGGTGTTGATGTTGAATGACGGCCGTATTTTTGTACAAAGCAAAGGCGGCGACACCATTCAAGCAGGGGGCTAAAA
>CAZDMD010000005.1:33015-37087 GCA_964506805.1 uncultured Vampirovibrionales bacterium
GACAAAATTCATCTATACATTATCCTTAATGATTAAAAAAGAAACGCTCAATACGTTCAAACGTATTGCTAATAAAATAGCAACTCAACAAAAGCTGTCAAGCCCTTTTCAATAGCTTCATATTTTGTTACCTCTTTGAAGGTGTAAGATGATTTAAAACCCGACGGCGTGGAAGCCTGCATCCACATGAATCACTTCGCCTGTAACACCACTAGAAAGCTCATCACACGCCAAGTACAGCCCTGTGCCACCGACTTCTTCTTGCGTTACATTACGTTTCATGGGCGTGTGTTCTTCCATGTAGCTTAAAATATCGGAGAATCCTGAAATCCCACGAGCAGCGAGGGTTTTAATGGGGCCAGCGGAAATAGCATTGACTCGAATGTTTTTAGGCCCTAAATCACTCGCCAAATAACGCACGGACATATCCAATGCCGCTTTTGCCACACCCATGACGTTGTAATTTTTTACGACACGCTCCCCACCCAAATAGGTCAGGGTCATAATGCTACCACCCCCATTTTTTTCCATGAGCGGCACCGCATACTTTGAAACGGTGGTCAATGAATAAGCAGAAATGTTATGAGCGAGTAAAAATCCTTCTCGGCTGGTGTCAATAAACTCACCTGCCAAATCTTCTTTTTTGGCAAAGGCAACGGAATGCACCACTGTATGAAGTTTGCCAAATTCGGAATCTAACTGTTGAAAGACGGCTTCCACTTGCGCATCATCGGTTACGTCGCAATCAATCAAAAGCGAACCCGGCATTTCTTCATCGACTAATTTACGCACGTTTTCTGCCAAGCGTTCGCCTTGGTAGGTAAAGGCGAGCTTCATGCCTGCTTCATGCAAGCGTTTGGCAATCCCCCACGCAATAGAGGTTTTATGAGCGACCCCAAAAATCACCCCTGTTTTACCTGCCAACACACCATTAAATTTTGAATCTGACATTGAATAAAGTCCTCCACACACACGCACATTTGAAACTTAATCTCAAAATACCATAGAAAAAAAATAGTGCAAAGAGGAAATCAACCTCTCTCAAAAATATCAAACACACCCCAAAAGCCTTGCCAAAAAATGGCGGAGAGGAAGGGATTCGAACCCTCGGTGGAGCTTATGACCCCAAAACTTCTTAGCAGGAAGCCGCTTTCGACCACTCAGCCACCTCTCCATAAATTAGTATCGCTAAAAAATCGTAAAAAAGCAAGGCTTGATTTGACTTGATTGAAAAGGCGAAAAGCAGTCCTTGAAATATCACTGTGTTGAGGATACCATAGAGCAAAATGCGCCGTTAGCTCAGCTGGATAGAGTATTTGGCTTCGAACCAAAGGGTCGGGGGTTCAAGTCCCTCACGGCGTGTTTTTTATCACATAAGGAAATCATCCCCTTGGGCATTCAGGACAAATTCAAACGCCGTTCACCCGATCAAGTCGCCAAAGAAATCAAACGTGCCAAAGAAGCCGAAGCGAAGAAGAAGCCGAATCCGCTTTTAATTGAAGCGAAACGTGTCATGGCTCGTAAGCGATTTGGACAGAACTTTTTAATTCATCAAGGCACGATTGACGGCATCGTCCGTTCCTTAGATTTAGAGCCGAGCGATTGCGTCCTTGAAATTGGGCCAGGCTTGGGCTTTTTAACGCAAAGTCTTTTGCCCAAAGTGGCTCATCTGACCGCAGTGGAACTGGACTTTCGTATGGTGGACTATTTAAGCGATAAGTTCAGACGCACCCCCTTTTGGGAGAAGATGAACCTCATTTCACAAGATATTATGGCAGTCGATGTCCCCAGCGTCATGCAGGCGGAGCGTTTTAAAGTGGTGGGCAACTTGCCCTATAACATTACCAGTGGGGTCTTGTTTAAATTCGCAGGCGAAATGACGCAAACGGATATGTCCCTTCGTCAACGGGTGCAGCAACTGACTTTTATGGTGCAAAAAGAAGTGGGTGAACGCATTACGGCGAAAGAAGGGAGCAAAACCTATGGGCCTCTTTCCATTGCCTTGCAGTATTGGTTTGATTGCCAGCTGGAGTTTTTAGTGCCACCTGAAGTGTTTGAGCCTCGTCCGAAGGTGATGTCGGTGGTGATTAGTCTGTATCCTCGTCGGCAAGGCTTGTGTCCTGTGCAGGATTTAGCCTTAATGCAACGTGTGGTGCGAACGACCTTTCAACAACGACGCAAAATGCTCAAAAATTCGCTCTTAAATGAAGGACTCGTCAAAGCAGAGCAGGTGGATGCCGTGCTAGAGACGGCGGGGATAGATCCCAAAGCACGCCCTGAAACGCTTTCGATTGAAACCTTTGCTCGTTTGGCGGATGCCATTTATGCGTTGCCCCGCTAAATTAAATCTCAACTTGCGTTTGCTCGGTAAACGCTCGGATGGCTACACCGAACTCGATAGCGTGGTGGGCTTGCTCGATTGTTATGATGATTTAGCGATTCGCTTGCGTACAGAAGTAGATGTCCCAAAACATAACGCCGTTTTATTGCAAGACGTGGCGTGGTCATCCAACGATACAGCACTGCAAGACTTGGGGGAAGCGAACTTGGTGATGCGTGCGATTCGAGCCTTGCAAGCGGCATGGAAAACGCATCACGACGTAGTGGCTTCAGATTTCCCTAACGTCGCCATTCATTTAGAAAAGCGTTTGCCGTATCAAGCAGGTTTGGGATCGGCGTCTTCCAATGCCGCCCTTGCCTTAGAAGGGTATCATCAGCTTTTAAGTGAATCGGCGGGTTTTCCTCCACTCTCTCAAGAGACGCTTGCACGTTTGGGGGCGAGTCTGGGTTCAGATGTGCCACTGTTTTTACAGAAATCGCCGTTTGTGCGGATGCAAGGTAGAGGGGAAATCGTCTCGTCGATTGAAGTTCCCTCGTATTTTACGCACGGCGTTCAGCTTTTGATAGCTCAACCCCATTCGCTTGCTATTTCCACGCAGGAGGCGTATGCGTGGTTTCATCAACACAACACCTACCGCCCCAAAGAAGAAGCCGTGTTTCAACAGATTCAAGCAGGGGAGACGTTCAAAGCGTTACGAGAGTTTTGGACGAATGATTTTGAATCGGTGATTTTGGCACGTTATCCTCATTTACAAGAACTGATAACGGCATTTTATGAATTAGGGGCGTTTCATGTGATGCTCTGTGGAAGTGGGTCGGCATGGGTGGCGTTTTATGATGCGGAGGGGTTACCAACACCTACCCAACAAGCCGACTTGGCTCAGCGATTGAACTGTCGATTATGGCAGACTGATTTTTGAAACGGGGGTTGAAAACTAAAATGGCAAAATGAAATAATGTTTATTTCTTTTTTGGTAAAGATTCCTTGAAGTGTTCCAAAATAATTTCAATTTTACTAGCTTCTTGAGCCATTGTATCTCTAACGTGAGCATCTTCGATAATCCAAAAAGTACCGACTAAAAGAGTTAAAATTACACTACTAAAGGCAGCCCAAAACGCTTGATGTTCAGATAGCTTTTGCTTATACTCATTAAACCACCCTTCATGATACACCTTAACAGTGTCCCCTAGCGTAGTAGTTAATTCTTCTTCTTCTGTTTGTTGCTTGTCTAACATCGCTTGATTGGTACGAAAAAGAATCTCCAAAATCTCTCTCAAGACTTGGCTTTCACGTTCAATTTTCTCAAGCCTTGCTTCAATTTCAGACAACACTTATCTTCCTTCTAGACCACGCAAGAACCATTCTCTATATTTTGCCACTCTGATTTGAGGATCCTGCTGTAAATCTTGAAGTACTTTTTCATTCATCTCTTTAACCTTACGAAGCATCTCCTCAAGAGAAATAGGCGCCTGCTCGTTAATCTCACGTTCATGTAACGAAGGTATTTCTTGTTTAGGAGTATTTTGATCCATAACAGTCATTCTAGCCTCCTTATCTTAGGTATCAAGAGTATAAAAACAATACATCGGCGTTAAATTGCTTAAACTTAAACCAGTTTAACTATTCTTAATATACTAAACCTAAACTTCCCTGAGTTACAAAACCCTTAAAAATAAGAGAGTGGTACTAATTAGATAGATAAAAGACCTTGACGCAGAGATTCTAATCCCC
>CAZDMD010000006.1:0-14570 GCA_964506805.1 uncultured Vampirovibrionales bacterium
TCCCTTCAATCGTCATGGTATCCACCTGATGCCATGACGATTTGTATTTGAGCCTTTTGCCTCACCTGCTTTTGTTATAAAATGAGCGTATTGTTGATTCGTAATCTTAAGCAATTCTATACAACTTGACAACATTCGCTAGATTTGACACAATACAAAAAGGGGGAGCTTAAGAAGCGTTGCTCCTTAAGCTCCGTTGAGCTATCCTCCTAGAGTTTCGAGACTAGAAGGAGGATAATTAGTAACATCGAAAGATGTTCTAAATGATCCATTTTGCTTCACCTCCTTTCTATCAAAGATTGGGGGTGTTGCTTATTAGCAACCCTTTTTATTTCGGGTTTTATGAGGCTATCATAAAGTCTTAAGCAATTCAAGACGACTTGATAACGCTGGCTAAATTGGAGTAAACGCACTCTATTTGTAACAATTTCTAACAAGCCGTTCCCAAAAAGGCTTGAAGGGCTTTTATAGAGACATGAGCTTTTCACCGAGCTTTTGTTAATCCCTTAAATGACCCAAACGAATCGAAAGGAATGATTCACATGTCCATGAACATTGGCGGAGCGTCTTATGCCTCCTCTCGCTTTACCCCCCCAACTACACAATTAAAAGTAACTAACCTTCAGCGTAGTGGAAATGGATTGTCTGAAATTTCTAGGCAAGTATCCCAACTACCACTTGAAGTTCGAAATCTAATTTTTGATCCTCAATCCTTGTTGCAGCGTGGAGAGGGACTCAATTTGACTCAACCAGCTATTGAAGGTCTTCGCGAAGGAAAAAGAGGACTCTCTGTAATTGAGTTTGAAACTGCAAACAAGAGACCGAGTTTTCTAAAAGTAAAGGACGACTCAGGTGTCTACCATCTGTTCCCACACCCTAAAAATCATAGAGTCAACTCGCATAATAGGGGTACTTTTGAAACCATTTTTGTACCGACCCAAAAAGGGGTGAAAAACCCTACACAGTACAAATTGGTAATGCCCGCAAAATTAAGAGACAATACATTGAGTGAGCAAGGCGTTATTGAATGGTTAGATCAATCGTCATGGTATCGGTGGATACCATGACGATTTGTATTTGAGCCTTTTGCGGTTCTATGCTATTTTAGGGTAGAAGATTCTACGAAAGTCGCTTTACCCCTCTCCCTAAGGGAGAGGGGGTAAGAAGTAACGCATAGGAGACACCCTCATGGGACGCTGGATGGCGATTAAAAACAAAAAAGCCGCCTCGGATGCCAAAAAAGGCGTGGCATTGGCTCGCTATTCCCGAGAAATCATGTCCGCCGCTCGACAAGGTGGAGGTGATCCTGCCAGTAATTTTCGCTTGCGTACCGCGATAGATCACGCCAAAGCAGGCGGATTGTCCAAAGACAACATTGAAAACGCCATTGCCAAAGCCACAGGCGCCTTAAAAGGCGATGACTTAGAAGCCCTAAGCTATGAAGGTTACGGGCCAGGAGGCATTGCCATTTTAATTGAATGCGAAACGGATAATCGTAACCGCACTGCAGGGGATATTCGCAGTTATTTCAACAAATACAACGGCAATTTAGGGCAAGACGGATGCGTGGCGTATCTCTTTGAACCCGTCGGGCGGATTGTCATCCCCTGTCAAACGGAAGCCCTCGCCAATCAGTGGGTGGAAGGGGCGATTGAAGCCGAAGTTCAAGATGTTCACCTTCATGCGGAAGACAGCTTAACCTATGTGGAAATCATCACTGAAGCCAAAGCCCTCAATGCGGTATGTACGACTTTAAGTGAAATCGTGAGCCTACCCTTTGAACCTGAAACGGTGGAACTGACTCGCTTATGTGCCAATGAAACGCTAGTAGAAGAGGAAGCCATCGCCAAACCCTTGCTCAAGTTGCTAGCGGTCTTGGAAGATCATGACGATGTAAACAAGGTCTATCACAATGCGGAGATACCTGAAGCGGTGTGGGTGTCTTGTGCCGTCTAAGTTTTCACCTATCTGTTCGTTGACTTCTACCTCGCAAGCCCTGCAATGCTCGGTTGTTTCGGTGAATTTAAACGCAAGCCCCTTTATTTTAAGTGATTTAACGCAAGCTCTAAGCCATGCCCATAACTATGCCTCGCTCTTGGATGCTCCCTTATGCTCGCTTTCGCCTTTGCATCGGTGGGGATTGAGTGGCTACGGTCGATCTCAAGAGACCCCTCGTTTAGATGTGGTGCATCGACAGGTGTATCATCAAGGCGTGCCACAAGGGACTTGGATTGACACGGAAGACGAGTTTCAAGGGTATCTCCAAGCGTGGCTAGACGCTCATACGATACCCTTTGACAATGGCTCTCTACCCGAAGAGTTGCCTACCACTTCAGGGATTTTTGGTTTTTTGAGTTATGAGTCTGTATGGCTCGCCAGCGATAAACTCGCCTCTTTGTGTGAAATGCCTGCCACCATACAACCAACGCATCGGTGGGTGGCGTATCCGCACCGCTTGGTCTTGGATTACAAACAGGGACGGCTCTATTTCTTCAGTGCCTCTGAAGCGGAACATCAGCGTTTTCAACAGATTTTAAATTCGTTACAAGAGAAGCCTCAAACAGATACCCCCCTTCTCTTTAAACCTTTTCAGGACGACTGGTTAAAACATTATACGCCGTCGCTTACCCAAGCGACTTTTGAAGCCCAAGTCCAACACATCCAAGACTGGATTGCGTCAGGGGATTTGTACCAAGCCAATTTATCCATTCAATGGCAACGCCATTTAAAGCAGGTGAATCCGTGGGTCTTGTTCCGAGCCTTAATGCAACGGAATCCGTCGCCTTTTTCAGGGCTATGGAAGAGTCCGCAGGGTTGGATTTTAAGTAATTCGCCTGAACGGCTCGTGAAACAAGACGGCGATACCCTTTCCACACGTCCGATTGCAGGAACGCGCAGTCGAGGGCAATCACAGGCGGATGAAGTCGCTTTAGAAGCGGAGTTGTTGAGTCTGGAAAAAGAACGAGCCGAACACCTCATGTTGGTTGATTTAGAACGCAACGATTTAGGTAAAGTCTGCCGTGCAGGGAGCGTTCACGTCGATGAATTGATGAGCATTGAACGTTATTCTCATGTAACGCATGTGGTCTCAAACATCGTGGGAGAAAAGCGTGAAGACGTTTCTCAATGGGAAATTTTAAACGCCCTTTTCCCTGGAGGCACCATTACAGGATGCCCCAAATTACGCTGTATTGAAAAACTCGCTTCTTGTGAGCAAGTGGCACGCAACGCCTACACAGGGAGCTTTGGCTATCTCGATCCGCACCGCCAGCGTATGGATTTTAACATTCTTATTCGCACCTTGAGTTTAACGCCACAAAATCCCCTGAACTTTGAAAAAGGGGACGTATCCTCCCATGCGTATGACGTTACCTTGCAAGCAGGGGCAGGTATCGTGCAGGATTCTGTCCCAACTCACGAGTGGAAGGAGTCCTTGAAGAAAGCAAAGGCAGTCTTTGAAGTTTTGCACGCTCTTTCATAGGAGATTGGCATAATGCAAAAAATCCCCCAATTTTGTGATACATTTGTATAAATGTAGTTTACATTGTATAACAGAGGACTATGATAATGAGTTTTCAGCTCTCTTTGATTCCCGATTACACACCAACACTAATCCGTTTGCCTTATACGAGTATTTAGGGAGCTTGAAAATGACATCACTGTGGACACCTTTTATTTACGACACGGTACACACTTATTGTAACGAAATAGGGAGTAGAACTTTCACACTAGCAGAAGTTTTTGAAGCGAAACAACATGCGTTAGAAAGCTTTAGTCCCAATAACAACCATGTTCGGCAAAAATTAGCTGAACAGTTGCAGATTCTAGTGCGAGATGAAAAAATTACTCGCTTAGAAAGAGGTACTTACACCTTAGTCGTTGATTTCTTACCTAGTGATAACTTAACCCCTGAAGAAGAAAAGATTGTACAAAGTCACACTCCTGAAAAAAGAGAATACTGGGTAGAGTCCTTCACTCGAAATCAAGTTTGGGTAAAACAAGCCAAAGAAAAATTGGGGTATTATTGTCTTTGCCATAATTGTCAAAATAGCTTTAACAAAGAAGATGGCACACCCTATATAGAAGTACACCACATTATTCCAATGCGAGAAGGTGGAGAAGATAGCATCAATAACTTAAGTGTGCTTTGTGCACATCATCATCGCTTCGCTCATTTTGCTACCTCAAAAGACAGAAAAGCTTTACAAGAAGAACTTCTCGAAAAAGTTACTGAACGTCTTTCAGCTTAACCTTTCTTCAACGCATTCCAAACTAAAAGTTTGGGGGGATAACGAAACTCATTATTATTGATACACCTGCTGGCAATAGGATGCTTAAAATGGGTGCTTTCGACGACCTGTACTAAATGCGAGGCTTCCGAGACATTTTACAGACGTCGAATGTAGGGAAGAGACGCGAGGAGGTGGGGTAAGGGGGGATAGTAGTATTTTGGATAGAGTTTCCACAATCGTTGAATTCGGTAAAATGAATACTGTCTACGTTCATAATGAAGCTGAAAATAGATTTAGACGAGGTTCTTTCTTTTTCAGAGAAGAGCATTGGACGGTAGAAGAAATGAGTGCCATTTGCCTTGATATTGCAGAAAAAAGTATATTTTACTACTTTTCAAAATACGGTAAATCCAATTTTGGCTAAACTTTTTAAAAGTCAAAATGGGGAACGTATAGTCGATTAAAGATGTTTCCGAACAGTAGATTAGACGAGGAGCTTAGATGATTTTGTGAAAGAGTGTAGATAGACCTACATGACTGAACAAAATCATCGTAGCGACAAAGTATAGGCACTGTGCGGGAATATCTTTAATCGACTATACATTTTATAACACTTGGCGAAACGCACTAACCGCTTCATCAATCTGTTCTTTCGTGATGATTAAAGGCGGTGCCACTCGAATGATGTTTTCATGGGTTTCTTTCACCAAAATGTGATGCGCTCGAAAAAGTGTTTCACAGTAAGGACGTGCTTTTTCATGCAGTTCAATCCCAATAAACAAGCCCAAGCCTCGTACCTCTTTAATGCGAGGACTCTTGATACTTTGCAATTCCTTGAGTAAATACGCCCCCATTTCGGCAGAGCGTCCCATTAAATCTTCATCGATTAAAACATCTAAGGCCGCCATCGCCACCGCACACGCCAAAGGATTCCCCCCAAACGTCGAGCCATGCTCCCCTGGATGAAACACCTCCATAACAGTGGCATCCGCTAAGACCGCCGAAACAGGATAAAATCCCCCTGAAAGGGCTTTGCCAATGGTTACCACATCTGGACGAATGCCCTCATGCTCATACGCAAAGAGCTTGCCAGTGCGTCCTAAACCTGTTTGCACTTCATCCATCACTAATAAAATGTGATGTTCATCACAGAGTTCTCGTAAGGCTTTGAGGTGTCCTTGAGGCGGAAATTTAATGCCCGCTTCTCCTTGAATTGGTTCAAGCATAATGGCGACCGTATTCGGTGTAATGGCTTGACGAATCGAATCGATATTGCCGTATTCCGCAATGACGAATCCCGGTGTAAAAGGCCCAAATCCCCCCCGAGCTGTTTCATCGGTGGAAAAACTCACAATTGTCGTCGTACGACCTTGAAAGTTTTCGGTACAGACGATAATTTCCGCTTGATTGGCAGACACGCCTTTTTTCGTGTATCCCCATTTACGAACGGCTTTAATGGCGGTTTCAACGGCTTCAGCCCCTGTATTCATCGGTAAAATACGCTCAAATCCTGTTAATTTAGAGAGTTTCTCATAAAACAAGGGCAGTTGATTATTACGAAACGCCCGAGACGTTAAGGTACACTGACGAGCCTGCTTCATCATGGCATCCAAAATACGAGGATGACAATGCCCCTGATTCACCGCCGAGTAGGCACTCAAACAGTCCAAATAACGCACCCCGTTCACATCATACAGCCACACGCCTTCACCTCGTTCCACCACAACATCTAAGGGTTTGTAGTTATTCGCTCCATACTGTTTTTCAAGTTTTATATAATCAACATCGGTTTGTGGAAACATGGGTGTTATCAATGCCTCTTTCGTATTTTTAGTCGTATGGTGTGGTAGCTTTCACGTTGATTTTTAAAAACGTTAGTGCTAGCCTTGGAATCAGGATAGCATAAAATAAATGTGTCCTGTTTTTATACTTAAAGATAAGTGTGTACTTTTACATATTGTAATATTAGGACACTATCTCTTGATGCTTATTTTAATGGCACTCTTCATCGTTTCATCGACATATAAGGCTACTTTCACATGCAACCCAATATGACGTCTTCTCCAGTACCGTATGGTTTTTCAAAAATGCGTGAATCCTCTTATATTGACCCACCCTTAGATCCCGCTCAATACAAGCTCACGTCTCAAGTGGCAGACACGGTTGCACCTCCTCCCTCGAAAAAAAAGGAACGCCCTACGCCTGCTTTGGTCATGGCAGGGAGCTTACTTGGAACGCTTCTACCGATGTTTTTGATTGCCCAAACACAAGGCAAGTTTAAAGACTTAAAAGGACTCCAAAAAGCCTTTGGTATTTTTAAAGCTGAATATGAAGACCCTAAGAATATCATTTTCTTAGGAGGCTCTGCCGTGCTAGGTGGACTCGCAGGAGGCATCATCGCCGATAAAAGCAAGGACACCTGGCCAAAAATCAAAGAAGCTACTTACCAATTTATTACGAACATTGCTGCTCCTGTCTTGTTTTGTGGCTTGTTTAATCATGGATTTGAAAAGGCTCAAAAGCGCTTTCCTCGCTTTGGGAAAGTATTGAACGGTGAAAAATTCTCAAATAAAGCCTTGATGTTTTTAGCGAAAACAGGCGTAAGCCTCGCAGGGATTGCCGTCGGCGTTCCACTAGGAGCTTTTGTTTCTAACCGACTCAATAGCCTGATTCATAAAGACGACACCCCAAAACGTAAAATCACGGTGAAGGATTTCTTGATTCAAGTGGATGATATGGCGTCTGGCTTTACGGTAACAGGGGCTTTAGAAAACATCCCTGTACTCAAGCACATCGGGGCGATTTTGCCCTTTGTGTACTACATTTCAGGCACTGAAACAGGGAAGCAAACGCATCACAAAGATGCTTAGCCACTTTCATATAGTCTTTTCAATAATTTCCCGTCCGTTGTCTATACTTTGTCGCTACGATTATTTTGTTCAGTCATGTAGGTCTATCTACACTCCGTTCACAAAATAATCTAGGCTCCTCGTCTAGCCTAACGGTCGGAAAAATCTTAAAAAGACTATAAATCTCACGATTTGCTTTTTCTTCTTGATGTAGGAAACTAAAAGCAACTTTTATAACATAGTATAATATACAGTCTTGCAAGAAAAGGATGCGTCGATGATTATTGAATTGAAGTTGCGGGGTCATATTTTAGATTCTTTGGTACTGTCTAAGCTCTTGGATCAAATTGAAGCCCTAGACGTGGAATGCCACACCAAAGCGGTGATTGTAGGATCCAAGCGTCAAGATGTATCGGAAGCGATTTTTGTGATTGAATCCGACGATGAATCGAAAATCGCCCAAGCGATTGAACTTGCCAAAAAACAAGGAGCCGTTGAGGTCTAAACCCATGACAGATAAAATTTTAATGTGTTCCCCCGAACACTTTGGCATTAGATACGAGATCAATCCGTGGATGAACGTCAGCATTCAATCGGATCATCAAAACGCCATGCGTCAATGGCAAGGTTTATACCACATCTTAAAAAACGAGTTAAACGCCGATGTCCAACTGGTAGCCCCTCGTGAAGACGTGCCTGATATGGTCTTTACCGCCAACGCTGCGGTGATGCACGGCAATAAAGCCATTATTAGTAAGTTTAAATACCCTCAGCGTCAGCCTGAAGAAGCCTATTTTGCGGAATGGTTTCAAGAAAATGGCTATGAGGTGATTACCCTGCCTGATGACATGGCATTTGAAGGGGCGGGGGATGCACTCTACCTAGAGGGGATTTTGTATTCGGGTTATGTCCCACGCACGGATATTGCCGCTCATACCTATATTGCGGAGCTTTTAAACATTTCAGTGATTTCAATGGAGCTGGTCAATAAAAGTTTTTATCATTTAGATACTTGCTTTTGTCCGCTGAATGACGGCTATTTGATTTACTACCCTGATGCGTTTGATGCCTATGCAAATCAAGTAATTGAGAGCAATGTCCCTGAAGAAAAGCGGATTGTGGTGAATGCGGAAGAAGCGTCTTACTTTACCTGTAATGCGGTGAATGTAGGTAAAGCTGTGGTTACGAATCTGACGACCCCTCGATTTACGGCGTTACTCAAAGAAAAAGGCTTTGAACATTTTCAAACGGATTTAAGCGAGTACATGAAATCGGGTGGTGCTGCCAAGTGCCTCACGCTTAAAATCTAGTGTTGAAGACTTTGTTGCTTAACGTTCAAGCAACATACAATCCCCATAACTGTAAAAGCGATATTTTTCTTTTACCGCCTCTGCATAGGCGTTTAAGATGAAGTTTCGATTGGCAAAGGCGGAGATCATCATTAACAGTGTCGATTTTGGGAGGTGGAAATTGGTGAGCATCGCATCCACCACTTGAAACTCAAATCCAGGAAAGATGTAGAGATCGCTCCAGCCACTTTCAGCGTGCTTTAAAATGCCTCCCTGATTGCGAGCAGCGGTTTCTAGTGTTTTCACAGTAGTCGTTCCCACGGCGAAAATGCGTCCGCCTTTGGCTTTGCAGGCGTGAATGGCATCCACTGTTTCTGGGGGAAGTGTATAGGCTTCACCGTGCATATCATGCTGGCGAATGTCGTCAACCATAACAGGGCGAAACGTCCCAACTCCCACGGAAAGCGTAACGTCTGCTTTTTGAATACCTTTGGCGTGCAGGGCTTCTAAAACGGCATCGGTAAAGTGGAGTCCTGCCGTAGGAGCCGCTTGAGACCCTTCGACTTTAGAATACACCGTTTGATAACGATCCTTATCCTCTTCTGTGGCGGTTCGGTTTAAATAGGGAGGAATGGGCATATTCCCTACTTGATACATAAAAGTATGTACATCTCGTTCTTGTTCTAAATGCAAACGAACAACACCATGTCCTTCTGTTTTTTGTTCTAAGACTTCACAATATGCTGATGTATTTTCAAAAAAAATACAAGTGCCTGCTTTGAGCTTACGAGCAGGTCGCATCAAGCAATGCCAGTCTAGTTCTGCTTGAGACGTGGGATGCAGAAGCAAAATCTCAACTTCTCCTTCACTTAATGAACCGTCTTCCAAGCGTCGTTTCCCTAAAAATCGAGCAGGCAAGACTTTCGTATTATTCACTACAAGCAAGTCGCCCGCTTGCATGATGCCTACTAAATCTGTAAAGATACCATGTGTCCATGTCTCACGCTTCACATCTAAGCGCATCAGTCGAGAGGCATCTCGATTCGGTAAGGGATGACTCGCCACTAAATCGTGGGGAAGTTCGTAGTCGTAAGCCTCAATACTAAATAAATCAGGGGAAGCTGTGCTGATTTGCGTCATGTTAAAGTCCTTATGATACAAGCATTAAACCCTTTCAAAATAGCACAAACAAAGCAACGCATCGTTTTTATGCTGATGTGTATTAAGGTATGATGAGGAAGGACTCCCATGACGCTACCTATCGGACAACTGATGAATTTCGTTGAACCTAGACAATTATTATTTAGAGAGATGCCAAATTTACCAATGGAGGAAATCGGAGGCATTGCAACCAGTATTCCTGTGGATCCTGGTATGGTGTATAATGCTATACAAGATCGTCGCCGTCGCCATAAGCAAAAACAAAAAGAGCCACCTTTTACCTTACAGCCTACACTGACAAACGATACCTTTACGCCTTCTACTTCAACATTCACGCAAACAGACGCTGTTGCACCTCCCCAACTCACCATAAACTCTTAAATTTTTCTAAGAGTTCTTGAAAAACCTTTACGTTTACGTTAATCTTGAAGTATCGTAAAAATCAAGGAGGCTTCTACATGACCACGCTTCAAGAGGCGATTGTCCATATTACACCGCTTGCCCTTCAAAAAATGAAACAACTCCTTCAAGACCAATCCCTTTCAGCGATTCGTTTCAGTGTGTTAGGAGGAGGCTGTGCGGGTTTGCAGTATGATATGCACCCCACGAATGAACGCTTAGAAGGCGATTTTGTTCAAATGGTAGAAGATGTCGTATTGTACATTCATCCTGTCGCAGTGGCGTATTTAAAAGGGACTACCGTGGATTATTCCGATGCCATGGTAGATGGCGGTTTTAAGTTTATCAATCCAAATGCAAGCAACACCTGCGGGTGTGGCACGTCGTTTGGCATTTAGAAAGGACATTAAAAATGGCAACACTCGTTGATTTAGTGAAAATACAAGAGGTTTTAGATACCTTACGCCCTTATCTGCAAGCTGACGGTGGCGATGTGGAACTGGTGGATGTAACGGATGAAGGCGTGGTTCAGGTACGTTTGCAAGGGGCTTGTGGGACTTGTCCTTCTTCTACCTATACCTTGAAAATGGGGATTGAAGAACAGCTCAAGGCTCATGTACCAGGGGTTACCGAAGTCATTTCGGTGATGTAGCGTCATCCCATGGAACTAAGAGGGATACCAAAAGGATTTTGAAGCTCTTTTATTTGTTCTGTAACTTCAAGTTGCTGAGACCCGTTCGTTATTTGAGCATATTTTGCTGGGTCAGACGTAGGAAGTCCTATTATTCGTCCATCTGGGCTTACAGGCGTTAATCCCACAGGCATGGGGGTAGCGGCTAAGTTATCTAAATTAAATTGTGGATTAGGCGTAGATAATCGGGCAAAACTGTTACCTAAGGTATTCTGTCCGAAAGTAGGGAATGGGTTTGTCGTTCTGCTTTGAGAGGTTAGATTTTCTGGCATTTTTTCCCTAACAGCCCTGGGAGGAAGTGAACTAATCACACGTTGTATTGCAGGTGTTTTAGGTAGCTTGAAAGTCATATAGGGTAAAACTCCTATTAGATGGGGGATTTTTATATTTGAAAGGGGTTCAACTTAATAAAACAAACACAACACGTTTGATTGCGGATTGATACAATTCTGTTACAAAATGGGGTTAAATGTTTAAAAAATATGGTATTTTTCAATAATCTTCCGACCGTTAGGCTAGACGAGGAGCCTAGATGATTTTGTGAAGGAGTGTAGACAGACCTACATGACTGAACAAAATCAGCGTAGCGACAAAGTATAGACAATGGACGGGAAATTATTGAAAATACTATAGAAGACTCTGTTAATTTTATATGCAGTCCCTATCTATTCAAAAAAAAATCAGCGTGGATAATTGAATTAGTTTCTTGTCAATTTCAAAATTTATTCAACGCTAATTTAGGGAGCTTTTCACAATGCCCAATACTCAAACCATTCAACATTTAACGCTCCCCCGCCCGATTGTCAATCAATTAGCGACACTTCGTCTCGCCGAAGCCCAAGATGATGAAGCCATTCGTCGCATTATCATCAATACGTTGGCTGAATTTGGATACAGCGAAGACTGCCCTGCCAACGATCCTGAAGTGGTGGCAATGTCTCAGTACATCGCACAACACTCTGATGCTCGCTACTATGTGATTGAAGAAAATGAATCAGGGCAAGTGGTCGGTTGCGGAGGCTTTGAATCCCTCAAACGCAATGAAAGTAGTGAGCGTATCGCCGAACTGATTAAGTTTTATGTGATTCCCGAATATCGAGATCAAGGGCTAGGCGAACAAGTGCTTCAACAAGCCTTATGGGATGCCAAGCAATGTGGCTACGACTCACTGTATTATGAAGTAACCCCTCGCCTATTTTCAAAAAGTTTGTTTGAACGCTTGGGTTTTTACTTTGTGCCTGACAAACTGGGTAATAACGGGCATTTTCACCCTGAAATCAACATCTTTGTTGTCCGCCCCCTTGCTGGAGACTTAACCATGATTAAAAAAGAAAACCTTTAAACACACTTTAAAAAGGAGTCCCCCCATGAACACGAGCTATCCTTTCCTGATGATTCCTGGCCCTACGCCCCTGCCTGATGCCGTGCGTGAGGTGATGGGTCGCCCTGCGGTGGGGCATCGTTCGCCTGAATTTAAGGCGATTATGAAGCGCGTCTTACCGAATCTGCAACGTATTTTCCAAACGACGCATCCTGTGATTTTATACACCGCCAGTGCCACAGGTGCTATTGAAGCCGCATTAAGTAATACCCTCAATGTAGGCGAAACGATATTGGTATTGAGTTGTGGCGTGTTTTCAAGCCGTTGGGGAGACATGGCAAAAAGTTTAGGACTCCATGTACAAGAACTCAAAGTCGAACAGGGACAAATCAACACGGTAGAAAGTTTGCGTCATGCCCTAGAAGCGGATGTAGAAAAAAACATTAAAGCGGTTGTTTTTGTGCATAGCGAAACGTCCACAGGGGCGTTAAATGATGTACAAGGACTGAGTCAAGCCATTCGTGAGCATGGGGCTTTAAGCATCGTCGATACCGTTACAGGGCTTACTGCTGATGCCTTTAAAATGGATGAATGGGGCATTGATCTCGCCATTAGTGGTAGCCAAAAAGGCTTTATGATGCACCCTGGACTCTCCTTCTTAGCCGTAGGGGAACGTGCCTTAGCTCGGCACCAAAACGAAGTCAAGCACCCTGGCTTTTACTTCAACTTCACCCGAAACTTGAAAGCTCAAGCGGAAGATACCACCGCCTATACGCCTGCAACCCATCTCATTATGGCATTGGATGTGAGCCTACAAATGATGCTTGAAGAAGGCGTTGACGTGATGAATCAGCGGCATTTAAAGCTCCGCAACATGGTGAGAAAAGGCATCCACGCCATGGGCTTAAAACCGCTTGTAGAAGCGGATAAATATGCCAGTCCTGCCGTTACCGCTGTGTTGCCTCCTGATGGCATTGAAGCCCCTATGATTCGTAAGATACTCAAAGAACGCTTCAACATTACCGTGGCAGACGGTCAAGCCAGCTTAAAAGGTAAAATTTTCCGTATTGGGCATTTGGGCTACATCCAAGAACGAGATGTACTGATGACCCTCACCTGCTTAGAACAAGCCTTAGTACAACTGGGCTATGATTTAGAAGTCGGGGCAGGGGTGCGCGCGGCTCAAGCGGTGATGAGTCAGTCGCCTGCTTTGGTGTAAAGATTTTACAGAGAACGTTCTCTGTAAGCCCTAAAGTAAAACCCCAAAAGAAAGCGATATGAAGTACTCATGGAAAAACATGAACTAGCGGCTCGTTTAGAATCCCTTACTGAACGTGTACAGAAAGCAAGCATCGTACTCAAAAGCGATGAAGTACTTGCCAAATTTAACACCTTAGACGCTCAAAGCCAAGATCCACAACTATGGGAAGAGGCGTCTCAGGCTCAACGTGTCATGCAAGAGTTTACGCAAGTCAAAAATAGTATCGCTCAAGCGGAAACGTGGCAGGCACAAATTGAAGACGCAGGCGCGATGCTTGAACTCCTAGAAGAGGATGCGAGTTTGGAAGCAGAATTCCTGCAATTAAGCGACACGCTCGCCAAAGTGCTTGATGCGTGGGAACTCGAACAAATGCTCGGGGGCGAGTATGATGCTCATAATGCGTTGCTCACCATTAGTGCAGGGGCTGGTGGCACCGATGCGCAAGATTGGGCAGAAATGCTCTTGCGGATGTTTACCCGCTGGGGACAAAGCAAAGGCTATACCGTAGAACTTGTGGATAAAAGCGATGGCGAAGAAGCAGGCATTAAGTCCGCCACCTTAAAACTCAAAGGACGTTATGCCTTTGGTTACAGTCGTGCTGAACATGGGGTGCATCGCTTGGTGCGGATTTCGCCCTTTAATGCCAACGGTAAACGGCAAACCAGTTTCGCAAGTCTTGAGGTGTCTCCGCTGGTGGAAGGCGTAGAAGCTGATAGTATTGAAATCCGCTCGGAAGACATTGACTTTAGCACGGCACGTTCAGGCGGTGCAGGCGGACAAAACGTCAATAAAGTGGAAACGGCGGTGCGAATCGTTCACTTGCCGACTGGGATTGTCGTGCGTTGTCAGCAAGAACGGAGTCAGTTGCAGAACAAAACCATCGCTATGGAGATGTTAAAATCCAAACTCTTGGCATTAAAAATTGCTGAACATGAGTCCAAAATGGCGGCCGTAAAAGGGGATGCCCTTTCGGCTAACTTTGGGAGTCAAATTAGAAGCTATGTGTTTGATCCTTATTCGCTGGTGAAAGATCACCGCACAGGGCATGAAAATGCAAACGTGCAAGCCGTTATGGATGGGGCTATCGATCCCTTTATTGAAGCCTATCTACGAGGGGAACGCCTCATCAAGTAGTGCTTCATTTGAAAAAGCCCCCTCAATGAGGGGGGTAAGTCTTAAACAGAAGGATTAAACCAGCTGGTATCAGCGGTAACGCTACCCGTTAAAGGGTTATGGGCAACCTGAATAGGCGTCTCTTCTAGTTGTTGACGCTCTTGTCGTAAACCTCTTAATTCTCGAAGTACCTTAAGCGTATCTTGAATCAACTTGGCGGCTTCTAGGCGTTGTTCCATAGGTAAGGAAGTGTC
>CAZDMD010000006.1:14580-35357 GCA_964506805.1 uncultured Vampirovibrionales bacterium
CGCCATTGGCGTAAGTTCAACCAGCATATTATGCCATGTGGATTCAACCTGATCTAAGTAGCTATTGGATTTGGCTAAGGTGGCATCGTGTTTTTGGTCTAAGGCTTGGAGTGGTGCTTGATGTTCTTGGGTGAGTGGTAATCTTGTGGTTACCTCCATCAATTCCGCCGTATTCAAAAGCTGCTTATAAAACTGTAAATCCGCAAACTCTTGTTGCTCCGGTGTGGCTGCTGTTTGATCTAATGTATTTATTTCTTCGTATAAAGCCAGGACTTCTTCTGCAGTAATTTTTCCATCTCCAGGCTGATTCTTTTCACTATTGTCTGTTCGCATCCAAGCCGTAACAAGTTCTAAGGTATCAATATCAGGATTCCCTGCAATTTTTCTGAAAGCACTGTGAAGAGCATCTTCATTAAGACGCCCCGACTCGCCAACGAGTCCTCCACCTTCCATAAACTCTGGGAAGTTTAATTTTCCATCGCCGTTGGTGTCGCGTTGGGCAATATAAGCGTTGGCTTGCTCAATCACGGCTTTTTCTTTGAGTTGAAAGGTTGGAATAGACTGATTGCCATTGTAGTTTGGGATATTATTCAACAAAATCATTCGTATATTTCCTCATTGAATAGATGGGGTGGGGTAATAATAAAAAATTGAACAGTGGTCTGAGTGAATAAAGTCCTCCATTGGTTTAAAATGATAAAATTGTTACAATGGGCGTTACCTTTAAAAAAGATGAATCATAATGGAGGCGAGACTGACCATACTGGCGAAATGCCTTGATCGCTTCTCATAACGAGTGGCAATACGCCGAAACTCCTTTAATTGCTGAAAACAATTTTCAATCAAATGACGAGTTCTATACACACCACGATCGTATTCCCACCGATTCTTCGTATTCTTCTTCGGAGGCACCACATACTCAGCCCCATAACGTTCAATAAAACGGCGTATGTCCACATCCACATAAGCCCTATCCGCACACCACGCACGGGCAGGGAATTGACTATAAGGGGCTTAAAAAGTTTTCCATGACATAAATAAAGGGAGAGGAAACGATAAACGCATCCCCTCCCTTTATTGCTTAAAAACTAAACCGTGGCTTTGGTTTTCTGATTCGCTGCATTCATGGCAGAGCCTGCTTTAAACCATGCCACTTGTTCAGCCGCATAACTATGCACAAGCGTGATTTGTCGTGAAGAGCCATCCGCCTTCTGCACCGTTGCGGTGATTTCAGAGGCAGGGGCAAGGGAACTTACGCCGTCTAATGTGAGCGTATCATCAATCGAAATCCAGTCATAATCCGCTTTATTTTTAAACGTTAATGCCAAGACACCTTGCTTTTTCAAGTTCGTTTCGTGAATCCGTGCAAAACTTCGAGCAATCACCGCTTTCACCCCAAACAAACGAGGCGACATCGCCGCATGTTCACGACTTGATCCTTCACCGTAGTTTTCATCCCCGACAATAATCGAACCCTTTTGAGCTTTAAGCTCTTTCGCTTTCAACGCCCACGCCGAAACAGGACGCTCCATACCATTGATCACCATTTGAATCGGATCAGCAGGCTTGCCTGTCGACGCATCCACGGCGGTCAAGAGCATATTATGGCTAATCCCCGTGAGGTGTCCACGCAACGGTAACCAATAGCGTCCTGCGGGAGAAATGTGATCCGTCGTCGTTTGACCTTGCGTTTTGATCAACACAGGGACGGCTTGAAAGTCTTTGACGGTATCCCACGGGGCAAACGGCTGTAAAATCTCTAAGCGGTTACTTTGCGGATCAACGTCAACTGTTAAGTGATCCCGCTTTTCCAGTGGAGGGGTATAGCCTTCCCAACTAATTGTAAAGCCTGCGTCAGGAATATCTTGGGCGTAAGGCACAGGCAATTTTTCGCCTTCAAGTTCATCCGTCAAGGGATTAAAACGAGTCGACCCTGCCAACGCAAAAGCGATGACTAAATCAGGGCTACCGATAAAGGAAAGCGTTTCCGCATTACCGTCATTTCGCTTAGGGAAATTACGGTTAAAGGAGGTGATAATCGCATTCTGACCTTCAGGCATACTGGTACGATCCCAGTTCCCGATACAAGGCCCACAGGCATTGGCTAGCACCACCGCACCCAGTTGTTCAAAAACCGCCATAATGCCATTCGCCTTAATCGTTTCATAAACTTGAATCGAACCCGGTGTAATGAACAAGGGGGCTTTTAGCTTAATACCACGTTGAATCGCGGCGCGTGCAATGACCGCACAACGCTCTAAATCTTCATAGCTGGAGTTGGTACAAGAACCAATCAACGTCGCACTAAAGACATCAGGCCACTGGTTGTCATCGACTTCTTGGGCAAAGGTGGAAATTGCTCTCGCCCGATCAGGGCTATGAGGACCTACCAAATAAGGCTCTAAACTGTTTAAATCAATTTCAATCACTTCATCAAAGTATTGAGTGGGATTCGCATAAACCTCCGCATCCCCTCGTAAATCTTCTGCGTACTCATTCGCCAGTTCGGCAATATCGGCACGTTCGGTAGCTTTTAAGTAACGCTCCATACTCGCATCATACGCAAATAAAGAAGTCGTCGCTCCGAGTTCCGCTCCCATATTGGTGATCGTGCCTTTGCCTGTGCAACTCATGGACGTTGCCCCTTCACCAAAGTATTCAATGATTTTATTCGTACCGCCTTTGGTGGTCATCAATTCAAGCACTTTAAGGATAATATCCTTCGGCGATGTCCAGCCACTTAAGCGTCCTTTCAAGTGAACGCCTACCATTTTCGGCGCACGTACATCCCACGTCAGTCCTGCCATGACATCAGCGGCATCGGCTCCTCCTACCCCAATAGCGACCATGCCTAAACCGCCTGCATTCGGCGTATGGCTATCCGTGCCGAGCATCATGCCTCCAGGGTAGGCATGTTTTTCTAAGACGACTTGGTGAATAATACCACTGCCTGGCCCCCAAAAGCCCATGCCGTATTTCTTCGCAGCGGACTCTAAAAACGCATAGACTTCTTTATTCTCTTCATTGGCTTGAGCCATATCCGCTTCCGCCCCCACTTTGGAGCGAATGAGGTGATCACAATGCACGGTAGAAGGCACGGCAACGGTATCACGCCCTGCCTGCATAAATTGTAAAATCGCCATTTGAGCGGTGGCATCTTGCATAGCAACACGAGCCGGCCGTAAGGACAACATGGAAACGCCACGTTCAATTTGCGTTAAAGCATTCACATCATCTAAATGCGCAATCAAAATCTTTTCAGCTGTGGTGAGGGCAGATTTACCCAGTTGTGCTTTGGCTTGAGCAATTTTACGACGCATGGCTTCATAATGTTGACGAATACGCTTGAGGGTTTCTGGCTTGTTTTCCATGTGAGAACGTCCTTTTTTTAAATCGGGGGAATTGAACTAAACAGATACATATTTATTATCATTCAAAATTATAACCTAAAAAACAGATTTACGAATAGCTTGCCAGTTGTCTTTTAATTTCAAGCAGATCCTGCCTCATTAAGGCTCTTGGCTTGCCTGCCTCTAGTGAATGATGCCTCAATAGATAAGATGGATGAAAGACAGGCATTATCTTGACGGCTTCTTCAAACAAAGTGCGTTCAAACCATTGACCTCTTATTTGGGTGATGCTTCGTTTTTCGTCAGGGAGTAGACTTTGAACGGCTGTTGCTCCGCACAAGACGATGAGCTTAGGTCGTACCCAACGAATTTGAGCCTCTAAAAAAGAACGGCACGCTTCTTTTTCAGCAAGCGTGGGTTTTCGGTTTTGAGGCGGTCGGCATTTGACGGTATTGCAAATATAAACATCTCGCTCACGATGAATCCCCACGTCCGCCAAAAACTGCATCAACAACTGCCCTGAACGCCCGACAAAGGGTTCACCGCTTTCATCTTCTTGTTGCCCTGGTGCTTCGCCGATTATCATACAAGAGGCGTGGGGATTGCCTGCTGAAAACACCACTTGCGTTCGACTCTGAGACAAATCACAAGCCGTGCAGTCTTGGCATTGGTGCTGAGCTTCCGTTAAAGACGTGTACATCTTCATACCTTATATAATTATAAAACTAATGCTATACTAAACTAAACACAGGTTAATGCGAAGGTACACGTATGCCCCTAGATATTTTAGAACACCCCGAAACAGGGGAAATCTACCACAAAGCCTTTAAACTCATGGAAACCCCACTCCCTGATATTCTAGCTCTGCTTGCCTTAGGTGGGATTTTCACGCTACTAGCACTTTGGCACAGCCCTGAAATAAGTTCACAATGGCCTTCCCCTATGGCAAGCCCCTATATTCAACAAGCTGAACATCTTTTAAAATACGGCGGGCAGGTGTCCCCTGATTTTGCCAACCTCATGCCCCTTTATAGCTATCTCATTGCAGGCTTGATGGCAATCAAGGGTTCGACCGTCTTTTCAAGTTATAGCACTGCCCTACTATCTATCAACATTGGGGCGTATGTCCTGAGTATGATGATGCTCTACAACGTCTTTCGGCAAGGTCTGAATCACTTGAGTGCCTTACTCATTGTGCTTCTCATTGGGGCTTCTCCATTGGTACTAACGACCGTAACCGCATTAAGCCCTGCCCCTTTGGTGTGGGTTTTGTCTCTCACGCTTTTAATGCTCTTACAAGTCTTACAACAGCATCGGACTCTTTGGCTTGCGATACTAGGAAGCGTTTTGGCCTTTTTAGCGGCGGGGCTTCATCCTTTGGGTTTAAGTATCTTATCTGCTTGGGGGGTATGCCTCCTATGCCTAGGCTTTGTCGGTATGCCGATGCTCTTAATCGTTTTTGCGATGCTATTGGGTACAACGCTTCCCGCCGTCAATTTAATTGGCTCAATGGCATCTCCTTATGATGCTTTACCTAAAATCACGGAAGGCATGGGCGTAAGCAGTCTCCTTGTGCCTTTATCCGAACGGGTGCAAGGCTTTTTTAGTGGGGTGCATCAACTGGGGAAAGTCTTACTCCTCGCCCCTGATCCCAATCTGCAAGAATGGCCGATGCAAGCCGTACAGAATTCATGGTTTGCTCAACTCCTCAATAATGCCTACTTGGGCTTAAGCGGACTCGCCATTCTCGCATGGCCTTTAGGCACTTTATTTGCGATGCTTGCCATGATTAAAGCCCTTTATAGCTTCATCCATGAGCGTGAAGTCATTGGCGGCTTATTTCTCACATGGACACTTTTATTTGCCGTCATTACCACGCTTCTGATGCCGAAACTCGTTACAGGCTCTGTATTGAGTTTGGTGTTTTTGTTGCCCTTGATTTTTATTTTTTCATTTCTCGCCTTACGCAGTTTAAGTAGCATCCCCCTTTTAAAGTGGTTGAATCCTCCCTTACGATTCGGCGTGATTGGGCTTGCCACAGTGTGTGTCCTACTCTTTCAAGCACGAGTAACGTATAACGAACTGGCTGCCATTTATGAACCGCAAAGCAACGACATAACTTCTCCGCAAGCACTGGTCGCCATCCCCCCAAACACAAGCAAAGAAAACGCCTATGGCTTGGTTGCCGTTTCAGGATCAAGTGCTACGGCAAATCAGGTGGCAAAAACATCAAACAAAGTTACCCTGTCTGAATGGGTGCAACGCCATATCGCCTCCGATGTCTGCTTTTTGAGTCATAGCCCTGTGCAAGACAGCTATTTGGTAGGTCGTCCTGTCTACATGTTGGGGTCTCCGTATGCGGAAACGGGTATTGTGGGTATGGGGGTAGATGTGGCAGCCTCTGGCTTTGCGTGTCCTTATTTTATCGAACATAAAGCGAAACGAAGCGAATACGACTGGATTCGTCAAGAACAGTTTCGTCGTCGTGGGATTGAAGTGGTCTTTAATGAGGAAAATGCAAGTGGTCTTCGCATTTGGAAGCTCGGACGCTAAAGAGGCTTCACTTTAACCCCGATTGAGCGGATTGCTGATCAAAAAACGGCTTTTGTAGCAGGATGAACAAAAGCACCACAGGCACAATCGCCACGCTCGCCGATGCCATGAGCATCGGCCAGTTCACCACATCCCGATACTGTTGCTTCATTTGTGCAAGGTATAACGGCAATGTGAGAAAGGTGTCATCCGTAATCACCAGTAGTGGCCATAAAAAACTGCCCCATAAGCCTATGAATCCTAAAACAGCAAGGGTTACCATGGGGCTTTTTGCCGTAGGTAACGCCACATGCCAAAAGGTTTGCCAAGGTGTTGCCCCTTCTAAAGTGGCGGATTCTCGTAACGATTTAGGGAAACTTAAAAACCACTGCCGAAACAGCATCACCCCAAACCCACTGACCACCGCAGGTAAAATCAAAGCCGCGTAGCCATTTAACAATGCTGCTTGATTAAACAACAAAAACAAGGGAATACTGTTGACTTGAGGTGGGAGCAATAGCGTGAGTAAAATCGCAAGCATCCACCACGATTTAAAGCGAATCGGTAAATGCACCAAGGCATATCCCCCCATCGCCGAAGTCAAGACATGTAAAGCCGTCGCCACCACCGCAACCGAAAAGGAGTTTAGCACGCTCACCCCTAAACGAGCATCAGCGAAAAGCGTTTGAAAGGCATTGAAAGTCGGCTTAAGCGGGAGAAAGAAAACGCCTGTCTGCTTCATCACGGTGGACGAATCCGAAAAGGCGAGAATCAACATCATCCACAACGGCAAGAGCGACAAGAGACTCATCACCCCCAAGCACCCACGACGCACCCACCTCGACACCGAGCGTTTCATCTTAAGCCCCCTCCACGACAGAGGCTTCTTGCCACACCCACGCACGACGCATCCGCCATTGAATCAACGTCAAAGTGGCAATAAGGGTCAATAACACAAACCCCAATGCCGTGGCTTCCCCGATTTCAAAACGTTGAAACGCTGTTTCATACAAGGCATACGCCAAAACCATCGTCGCTCGATTCGGCCCACCCTGTGTGAGCAGATAAATCGCATCAAAGGCTTGTAAGGCGTGAATGCTACTCATCAACAACACCAAAAAAATCGTGGGAGCCAATTGAGGCAAAATGACATGCCACCATTTCAAAACACCCTTTGCACCGTCGAGTTCCGCCGCTTCCTCCAAAACAGAAGGCAAGGCTTGCAAGCCCCCTAAAATCAGAAGCATATTGTAACCTGTACTCTTCCAAATTTCTAAACTCATCACCGCAAGCAATGCCGTCCACGGCGTAAAGAGCCACGCCACAGGAGCATCCAACACCCCTAAAGATAACAAAATGGCATTGATAAACCCCTGTTCAGGTTGATACACCCACGCAAAAATCAAACTCACCGCCATGGCAGGCGTTACATAAGGCAAGAAGCCAATCACTTGAAAAAAACGCTTGCCCCGAGTCGTTCGATGCAAGACAATCGCAATCCACAGAGAAACAAGTAACTCCACCCCCACGACGCCAAATACGTAGACGGCGGTTTGTTGAAGCGTCTGCCAAAATAGAGGAGATTGAATAAGGGCTTGATAGTTCTGCACCCCCACCCATTGAGGTGGCTCTAGCAAGTTCCATTGCGTTAAACTCAAGCCAAAGGCATAAAAGGCAGGGAGGTAATTCATCAGCAAAAGCCCCAGCCCCACAGGCAAAATGAAATAGAGTCCGACCTTTGACTTCATGAGGTATCCCCCATACGTTGAGGAGGCGTTTGAAGAGGCGTTTGAAGAGAGGAAAGTCCGTTGCGTGCAAGAGCCTCAGGCAAGGTTAAATCGGGGGTGTTGAAATACGCCTCCATCACGGGATTTAACGCCTGTCCCAGACTCGCCCAACGTGGTGGATAATGACTGGCAACGCCTGTTTGAATCGCTTGTAAAAAGACGCTCGCCTGTTGAGGGGCTTGCTTCGCTTGTAAAAACCAATCGCTTTCCGCCAAGCCTTGACGAGCAGGCATAATTAAGCCTGATTGTACCCACGCCGTTTGGCTCAATTCACTGGTGAGAAAACGAAGTAAGGCTCGGGCTTCTTGCGGATGCCGAGAACGCTTGCTTAAGGCGTAGCCTGTACTATCCACCCCCACTCGAGAGCCTGCTTTTCCTTGCGGAAAGGGGAGGACATCCCACTGAAAATCGGCGTTTTCTCTTAAAAAGGGAACGCTCCAGCGTCCACTGACTAAAAACAACAAACGCCCCTGTATAAAGAGATCCGTCATCGTGGTACTACCGACTTCTCGTCGCAGAGGGGCAAAGGCAGGGGTGTATCGTAAGGCTTTATAAGCCTCTAAGGCTTGTATCACCGCAGGGGTGAATTGTAAGGTATCCTGATGAAATAGATTCACGCCCTCGCTCCACAAGAAGGGGAGCCAAAATAAGGCAGGGGCATGATACGCACTCATCAACCACTTGGGAAGGGCGTTAGGATGCTCTTGATTATGACGATCTAGGACGGAAGCCATGTGCGGAAAATCGTTAAGGTGCCAATCGGCATGGACACCAGCTTGGAGCGTCTTGGGCAAGTTCATCAGCAAGTCTTGATTCACAAACACCACTAAGTTAGAAACATCTCGAGGCACGGCACATAAAACGCCTTTGGTACTCGTCATACTGTGAAGAGCCGTGGGGAAATAGGCGTTTAAGTCTAAACCCGAAACCTCATGCAAATCAGAAAGCAAATCGGCTTGACAAAATCGAGGGGCATCGAGGCTATTGAGCATCATCACATCAGGGGTTTGTTGAGAAGCCACCAGTAATTGCAAACCTTGCGTGTACGCATCAGGCATATAACGCAGACGCACTTGAATGTGGGGGTATTGTTCTTGAAAGGTCTCAAGTAGTTGTTTTAAGGTCTGAACTTCGGCAGGTGTCCCCCATGTGGAGAGGGTAATCAGCGGTTTTGAGGCATTGGCTTGCTCTTTTTGCGACGTTTGCCAGAACATCCACAGCAAGCTCCCCCCGATGACAAGCCCGAGTAGGAGCTGAGGGAGTTTGATGAAAGCGTCTATTTTAGGATGTTTAAGCATAGTGGTATTAGAGCCGTTTTAATCCTTCTATCAAAGTGATTTCGGGTTGCCAATGCGGAAGAATCGCAATCGATTCAAGGGGGCGCATCACTTCGTTGTCTCGAAACGGAAACGCCCCATAGTCCCCTTCTAAGGCTTCTCCCCAAGCGACTGACATGGCGTGAAGCAAGTCTTGTACATCCACAGGCGGGGCGTTCTCTCGTAAGGCGTAATGTAAAAAATCAGGCGACGCATCGGTATCGAGACTCATCAACTCACGCATCACTTGCCAAAACGCTTGGGCAATATCCTGCACATGCACAAAATAAAACTTCTTTTCTGTTCCCACCAGCTTAAAACGCCGACTACCTGCTTGAAACTGATGCCATAAAATCGGAATGAGCTTTTTGCGAGGATCGTTTGCCCCATAACTTTCATAAATCACCAAATGGCGGGCGTGCAAGTGAGCCTCCTGCACATAGGCATAGACAAAAGCATCCAACGCCGATTTCGTGGCGGCATACACCCCATTCGGCGTAAAGGGGGATTCTCCGCTATATTGCCACGCACTTGAGGCGTTCACCCAAGCCCGACACCCTGTTTGTTTCATCGCTTCTAGCACATGTAAACCCAGTATGATATTCGCTTCCAACAAGGGGCTTAAGTCTTCCGGGCGGTGTTGCCCTACAAAATAAGTTGCCAAATGAAGGACAACATCAGGTTGAAAATCGCTGAGCGCCTCTAAAGCATCTTCATAGCGTTGATGATAGAGATACGAGCTTACGCCTGCGTTGTGAAGCTCAACTGGAAGGGGGGAGCGTCCTAAAACAGCAACACTCGCCCCTTCAGCAAGGCATTTGGCAAACACCGCTCGACCCAGAAAGCCTGTTGCTCCTGTCATTAAAATTTTCATGGAATCATCCCCATTGTAGACTCCTTTTCAGATTCTTTCACAAAGGTATCCCAACACGAAATCCAACTGCCGTCTGCACATTCATACAAAGAAAAGCGACGATTCGTGAAGGGAAGTCGCCCTGTAAACAGCCGTTTCTTTAAAGACGTTTGCCACACAAAAGAAGCCCGATCGCCAAAATCATTCGTCATCTCAAAACCCCGAGAAAGTGTTTCATCAAAACGAGACAAGGGCAAAGCGTATCGTTGATAAAAGACTTTTCGCTCTTGGCGTTCTCGTGCCTGTTGTGTTTTGTTTTTTCGTTTTCGGCGTGTCAACCCTTCATGATGAATGCCCCTCACGGTGGATAAACACAAATTTGTATAGCCTGCGTCTTGGGCTTTGAGGCATAAATCCATATCATTAAAACCGACTTGAAAGGCGGTGGCATCCATACCCCCTAGCTGATGATACAAGGCGTTTCGCATCATCAACATCGCCCCTGTAATCGCCGTTACGGGACGCTGAATGCCTCCCCACGCCAAAGGTAGATGTTCTGGTAATTTAAATCGAAACAAATGCCCGATATGTCCGCCTAGCCCTAAATGACAACCTGCATGTTGAATGCGTCCATCAGGATACAACAAAACACCCCCGACCGCTCCCACATAAGGACACATTGCCCATTGAGCCAACTGCGTTAAGGCATCAGGGCTTTGAAATTCCACATCATTATTGAGTTGCAGGAGCAAGTTTCCCTTCGCTTCAGAAGCCCCTAAGTTCATCATGGCGGCATAGTTAAAGGGGGCATCATAATCAATGAATCGAATGTGAGGATGTTGTCGATACTGTGCCATAAGCTGTAAGGTTTCCTCCGATTGACTTTGATTGTTAATCCCAATCACTTCAAAATGAGGATAGCCCTGTTTTAAAACGGATTCAATCACTTGTCGAAGTAAATCAGGGGCATCTCGAAAGGGAATCAGAATAGAGAGTAAGGGCAAGGGGGAAGCGTGAATCGGTATTAAGTTTCCTGTCTCATTTAAAGTGAGTTCAAGGGTATTGGCGACTTGCCTTAGCCACGTCAACAAGGAAGGATGAGACGCATTCGCTTGAAAACGATGTGCATTTAAGGTGTCTTCAAAGGCTAACTCACAGGTATAAACCGCTTGAGGTCGAGGTGGAACATAGGCGTTTAAATGATGCTGACTTAAAAGCAAGACTAAGGCATGTAAAGCATCCGCTTCACTTTCTAATAGACCCCAAGGCATTTTAGAAACCACATTCGCTAGTAATGTGCCGTGAACCCAGAGGCATCCGCCATAGCCGAAGGCTTGTAGTAAAGAGACCACCGAAGGGCGTTCAGGGTGAATCGTGATGGTGCCGTCTGATGTTTTTCCATGTGGCAGACTCCAAAAGGGGGCTTTGACCTTAGGAAAGGTATCCACTTGCCATTCTAGGGTAGGCACCTCTTGCAGATAAAGGGCGTAGAGGGTGTCGTCTTGAAGTGCAATACGATGTTCGGGGAACACCAAAGATTTTAAAGCATTTACAGAGAGAGGGAAAAGTGCTTTTGATTTTAAAATGCTTCGCTTTATCACAGTCATGGCTTATCCTTTAAATCTAACGACACGATATAGTGATGCACCCCTACATAGGTAAAGACAGGTAAAATATCCAATAAACTATAATACCCATAAGAAGAAGGTAAAATCCCAAAATAATGAATGGGGAGTAACACCAAAACGGGGGGCTTATGATGAGAACCTGACGCGTAGGATTGATAAAAATCTAGCTCGGTCGCAAGGCGGTATCGAAGCACGTTTTGTTGATGAAGCGAACCTTTAGAGGAAAGGGAATAAGTAGGGAGTGTTTGAAACACGGTATTTTGAGGAGTAGGTTGAAGTGCAAATGGTTTTAAGAGACGCTGATGTACCGCTTGAAAGGGCGGATGAATAATCGGGAGCTGAATGGCGAGCAGAAGTATCGTATAAACAATGCTCCAACCTGCGAAAACGGACATGCTACGGTAAATAGAAAAGGTGATAAACTGTAAACTCGCCAAACTGGCACTGCCAATGATGCACCAAAGCGGTAACGTCAAAAGCCATAGTTTCCAAAGGGGAATCATCAGTCCTAAAAAACGAGTGCCGTCGCCTTTGACATCCCCTGCTAAAGGTTGCCCTGGTAAAACCCATGTTGCTTCAGACAAATACGTATCAGGGAGTTGTGTTAAAATAGACCATGCCCCGAAAACGCCTAAAAACAGCAAGAACAAAGGCATTAAATCCCATAAACGCTTGAGTCCTTGTGGCGGAAGCAATAAACTTGCGGTACGATCAATCACATGCCCCCCATACCACGACATCACCCCCCACGCCACGAGTAATAAAAAAGACCCATCTTGATGAAACAAAACCGAGCAAACGAGCATCAAAGCAGAGAGGAGCATCCACCACAAGGCTTGTTGATGCAAAAGCCCGTCTCGATCGTCAAAGAGCTGATCTTCCTTGCCTCGATAGGACAAATTACGCCACCAATTCCACCCCGCATACAGAACAATCCCATTCCAAGGGAAAGCAATTAAAACAAAGCCAATGCCCCACAAAGTGAGATACTGAATCGTAGGAAGCAAGTGAGGCATGGCTTGAATCGGTAGAAACACACTACTTTGCCAAGTAAGTGAAAAATGCACCAGCACGCTCAACAGCAAGCTCAACACCGTGGCTACCGTTACCCCTCGATAGTTTTCCCACCACACACGAAGGCTAAAACGTCGACGTGTGGCATTTAAAAACCAAAGCGTTAACGTCCCTAAGGCCAGTAAGAGGGGAAATAGCCCCATGAATGCTCCAAACAGCCCAAAAAGGATACCCATGACGACATCCTGCCATTGCCATGGTGAGAGGGGCATGGCATGGGTTGCCACGCGCCACTGCCACCACCGCAAGCCCATATACGTCATGCCGATTAAGACGCTCCACTGACACACCGCCCACGTCGGCGACATCAAAATAACGAGCATCCCCACGCTACTGGCACATAAAACGCTTGCCCCATAGAGCGGTTTGCCTAAGGGTGAAAAGAGACGTTGCGTTAATCCGTGAAATGTCCATAGCCCCAAGAAGCCCAGTAGGGGGAGTATCGGAAGATGCCCAAAATCAAAGGGCATACCGCTTAAAACAAAACTATAATGCGGTTCAAAGCGAAGTTCGCTTTGAAAGAAAAACAAAGAAACCCCTAAGATCACCAATAAAAATAAAATCCCCCCCCACAGCCAAGCGGAGGCACCACCACTTGAACGCAGTCGAGTCATAGGGGAAGTGGCAAGTATCATGTCAAGCGTCCTTTAAACACAGCGTCTAATGTGAAGCACTTGCTTCTCATCATCTTCAGGCGGAAGCACTTCCACCGTATGCCCTTCTTGCTTAAAACTTTCAGGCAAGTTTAAGGCACTTTCAGCATTCGGTAAAATCCACACCGTTAAAACCCCTTCTAAAGGCAACTTTTCAAGGGCGAGCTTGGCTTTCACAAAATTGAGCGGACACTTGGTCTTGCGTAAATCTAAAATCATCATGGATATTCTAGCAAAAAAAGGATACGCTTTTTATTCTCACACAGTTCTACATTTTCTACAAGAAATCTCAAAGTGATTTATAGTCGTCTTCAGAGTTTTTTGTAGAGATGGCTAGACGAGGAGCTTAGATTATTTTGTGAACGGAGTGTAGACAGAACTACATGACTGAACAAAATATATCGTAGCGACAACGTATAGACGCTCTACAAGAAATTATGGAGGCGACTATAATTGCATCAGGGAACTAATATAGCCATTCAAATACTGTCCATACGCACTTTTCCCTAATTGAGAAGCGGACGCTTTCAACGCCTCTAAGCTCAAAAAACCTTGTTCATACGCAATTTCTTCTAAACACGCTATTTTAATGCCTGTTCGCTCTTCAATGGCTTGAACAAATTGAGAGGCTTGCAGTAAAGAGGCATGTGTCCCTGTATCAAACCACGCCGACCCCCTGCCTAAAACTTCCACCTGAAGGGATTGATCTTCCAAATAGCATCGATTCACATCCGTAATTTCGTATTCGCCTCGTGCCGAAGGGGCTAAGGATTTGGCATAAGCAGGAGCTTGTTCATCAAAAAAATAAAGCCCTGTTACCGCCCATGAACTTTTCGGGTGTTCAGGTTTTTCTTCAATACTGGTGGCTTTACCATCAGCATTTAAAGAGATAATCCCGTAACGCTGGGGATCTTCCACATGGGTGGCAAAAATCGTCGCGCCTGTACGTTGTTGACTAATCGCTTGGAGTTGTTGAGGCAAAGTCGCGCCGTAG
Organism: uncultured Vampirovibrionales bacterium; assembly: GCA_964506805.1. Lineage (GTDB taxonomy): Bacteria > Cyanobacteriota > Vampirovibrionia > Vampirovibrionales > JAJTHC01 > JAJTHC01. The sequence goes on from CAZDMD010000006.1 coordinate 28,768, forward strand.
AAGAGGTTGTCGCCTAAAATCAAAGCGGAAGGATGTCCGTCTAAAAAGGCTTCGCCAATCGTTAAAGATTGAGCCAAGCCCTTCGGCTCGGGCTGTTCGGCGTAATCCAGATGAATGCCAAATTGTTCACCCGTACCCAAAAGCCGTTTAAAGAGGGGGAGATCATGAGGGGTACTGATAATGAGAATCTCTTGAATACCTGCCGTCATCAGAATCGAAAGGGGATAGTAAATCATGGGCTTGTCCCATACAGGGAGCAGTTGTTTAGAAACCGCCAGCGTACAGGGATGCAACCTCGTCCCCGAACCGCCTGCTAAAATAATACCTTTACGTTTTTTCATGCTGATTGAGTCCTTCTCTTTAATGGTTGTGTATAGTCGTTTCCAGAGTTTTTTGTAGAGGGTCTACACGTTGTCGCTACGATATATTTTGTTCAGTCATGTAGGTCTATCTACACTCCGTTCACAAAATAATCTAGGCTCCTCGTTTAGCCACCTCTACAAAAAACTCTGGAAACGACTATATCATTGGCTTGCATAATTGGGTATAAGGCTTCACCGAGTGCTTGAATCACAGGAATGCTCATGGCATTTCCGACTTTAGATAATAAATCGGTATTGGCGTAGTCTGAAAGACGCTCAATATAAAGTTCTGGAAATCCTTGTAAACGCATGGCTTCTTTAGCAGATAATGCCCTAAGTTGTCCGTGTTTGACATACAAAATACCGTGCCTACCTGTTCGTAACGTCGGGACTTTATCCCGATAAAGCCGTAAATCGCTTTGCCGTGTATCTAGCACCAAATACTCGTGTTGTAAAAGTTCATCCAGTTGATATTGCCCTTGATTATACTTGTTGTGGAGGTAGCGTAAAAACGTCTCATATTTTGGGGTATGGTCTTGTAAAATAAAAGACGCATCCGTTTCAATCAAACAGTCTCTTAAGGCGAGACCGTTTTTTTGAGAGGGCGTAGGAAAGCGAAAATCCTGCTCTGCTAAATCACGATGAATCCCCACCAAGTAAATGCGTTCTCTTGATTGAGGCACACCGTAATCCAAACTATTCAGAATATCATAATGCACTCGATACCCTGCTTCTTCCAGCATCTTCAAAATCTCTCTTAGAATAGCACCTTGCTGAAGAGTCGCCAAGCCTTTTACATTTTCAAAAATAAAATACGGCACTTGCTTGGCTTTCAATAAACGTACCAAGTGATAAATAATCTGTCCTCTATCATCTTCTAAACCCTTACGCTTACCCACAATCGAAAAGGTTTGACACGGAAATCCCGCAATCAGTAAATCGCACGATGGCAACGCATCATCGGTAATCAAAGTTAAATCGCCTTGATTGAGATGCTGCGTGCCATGTAGCTGTTCATAAAGCACACTAGCACTCGCATCAATTTCTGAATAGCTCACGCATTCAAAACCTGCTTGTTCCAAACCCAGTCGCCCTGTCCCGATACCTGCACATAAATCCACAAAACGATACTTCGTCGCCGCCTTTTGAGAAGGCACGACGTGAAGTAAGGGAGGAAGCAGAAGAGCTTTTTGCATGTTTAAAATCAATCCCCTAATTTAGCCGATGCCCAAGCGTTGCGTATTGTAGGTGTTTTCTAAAATAGGTTGCCACCAGTCGGCACGATTTAAATACCAGTGAACGGTTTTTCGCAAGCCCGACTCAAAGGTTTCTTTCGGTTGCCAAGCGAGTTCACGTTGTATTTTAGAGGCATCAATGGCGTATCTAAAATCATGACCGGGGCGATCCGTTACAAAATGAATCTGCTCCGCATACGAGCCACCTTGAGGGCGAGGCTGAATCTCATCTAAAAGCTGGCATAGGGTGTTCACCACCTCTAAATTGGTTTTTTCATTATGCCCACCGATGTTATATTTTTCCCCGATGCGTCCGTTTTGCAAAACCGTGTAGAGGGCTTCGACATGATCTTCGACATACAACCAGTCTCGGATGTTCGCCCCTGTGCCGTAAACAGGTAAGGCTTTGCCTTGTATCGCATTGAGAATCATTAAGGGAATGAGTTTTTCAGGGAAATGAAACGGCCCGTAGTTATTGGAACAATTGGTCATCAAAATCGGTAAACCATAGGTGTGATGCCACGCTCGAACCAAGAAATCAGAGCTGGCTTTACTCGCTGAATAGGGAGAATTAGGGGCATACGGCGTTTCTTCTGTAAATAGATCGGCATCCCCCAACGTGCCATAAACTTCATCAGTGGAGACATGCAAAAAGCGAAAGCCTTGCCGTGCTTCAGGTGAAAGAGTTTGATAATACGCCAAACTCGTATGAAGCAGTTGAAACGTCCCTAAAATGTTAGTTTCTAAAAAAATACTGGGCGAATCAATAGAGCGATCCACATGACTTTCCGCAGCCAAGTGCATAATCGCAGTGGGTTGAAAATCCGCTAAAAGGGATTGTAGGGCAGACGCATTACAAATGTTGGCGTGTTGAAAGGTATATCGGGGGGAGTCTTCTATTTCGGCTAAACTATGAAGATTCGCTGCATAGGTGAGGGCATCGACATTGAGGACATGAGCGTCCGTCTGATGAATGAGGTAACGACAGAGAGCCGAGCCGATGAAGCCTGCTCCGCCTGTTACCAAAATGCGTTGTGAAGAAGTAATGGCTGACACAAGAAAATCCTTTTGGGTTAAAAATTTGATTAAAAATAAGACTGTTCAGGGTGAAAAGGAGGCAATTGAGCATCTTTCGCCGAAAGAATCGGGGGGGCGTGGAGTCCCCAATCAATGGCAAGGGTAGGAGAATTCCAAGCGATGCCGCTGTCATGGGTGGGTTGATAAGAAGCAGTTACCTTGTAATGCACCAAGGTATGAGGCACTTGCGTTAAAAACCCATGAGCAAATCCTTCAGGAACATAAAGCTGTTTTTGATTGTCGCTACTTAACTCAAAGGCATAGGCACATCCGAAGGTCTTGGAAGAGGAGCGTAAATCCACAATCACATCTAAAATGGCACCTTGAATGACAGTGAGCAGTTTACCCTGTGCATAAGGAGGCGTTTGAAAATGCAAGCCTCTTAAAACACCTGCTTCTGTGGAAAGCGAGACGTTGTCCTGCACAAAGGGGGGGAGTGCCTCTGGTAAGCGGGCTTGACTATAGAGTTCGGAGAAAAACCCCCGAGCATCTTCAAAGCGTCGCACGTCCGTAAGTAGTACGTCGTCAGGTAAAATAGAAGGGTTCACAATACAAGGCATGGCAAATCACCTACAACTCATCATATTCTTTCATATTTTTATAGTGTAGCATGAAGACATTACGGTGTTAAGGCTGTCTCCTGAACCCCAAAAGCAAACCACCCTCTCTTAAACCTAAAAGAAGGTGGTCTACATTAAAGCGACAGGTATTTTAACCGATGGAGCAAGCCGTTTTCACAGAAGACTCCGTAGAGGACTTGAAGGTGGAGAGTCCCGCAAAGCGAGCAGCTGAACCGAGTTCTTCTTCAATGCGAAGCAACTGATTGTATTTCGCCACACGCTCAGAACGATTCACTGAGCCTGTTTTGATTTGCCCTGCATTCACCGCCACCGCCAAATCGGCAATAAAGGTGTCTTCCGTTTCACCCGAACGATGTGAAATGACGGTGGTGTAACCTGAACGATGAGCCAAGTCAATGGTTGCCATGGTTTCCGTCAAAGAACCAATCTGATTGACCTTAATCAAGATGCTATTGGCGATTTGCTTTTGAATGCCTTCCGCCAAAATGGCTTGATTGGTAACAAATAAATCATCACCCACAATTTGAATGGCACTGCCTGAAAGATCGGTATGAATCTTCCAACCGTCCCAATCTTGTTCCGCCATACCATCTTCAATCGAGACAATGGGGTATTGACGCGTCCAATCATTTAAAAAGTTCGCCATTTCAGCAGAAGAAAGCGATTTGCCTTCGCCTTCTAGCACATATTGACCGTTCTTGTAAAATTCAGATGCCGCCACATCTAAAGCGAGTTTCACTTGTGCTTGATTAAAGCCTGCTTTTTCAATGGCTTCTAAAATCAATTCAATGGCTTCCACGTTAGAACGCAAGTTAGGGGCAAAACCGCCTTCATCACCTAAGCCTGTGTTTAAACCACGACTTTTTAAAACGGATTTCAAACTTTGGAAGACTTCGCATCCCCAACGCAAGGAATCGCCAAAGGTATCCGCACCCGCAGGGACGATCATAAACTCTTGGAAGTCGACGTTGTTATCCGCATGCACCCCACCGTTGATGATGTTCATCAACGGCACAGGAAGCGTATTGGCACGCACACCACCCAAATAACGATACAAGGGCAATTCTAACGCCGCCGCCGCTGCACGAGCTGTTGCCAAGCTCACGCCTAAAATAGCATTTGCCCCTAGTTTGCTTTTATTTTCCGTGCCGTCCATTTCAAGCATAATGACATCAATATCCGCTTGAGCGGTGGCATCCATATCCACTAACTCATCGGCGATTTCATCATTGACGTTAGAAACCGCTTGTAAAACCCCCTTGCCACCAAAACGGGAGGCATCACCGTCTCGCATTTCTAAGGCTTCACGAGAACCCGTTGAAGCCCCTGAAGGCACAGCCGCACGCCCTGTCGCACCGCCTGATAAAAAGACATCCACTTCAACGGTGGGGTTACCACGAGAATCAATAATTTCTCGGGCTTCGATGTGTTCAATAAACGTGGTCATAAAGGAATCCTCTTCAAAAACTAAAAACAAAAAATATCTTCAATTATAGTACCACAAGTGCCTAAAAAAGATAGAGACTCTTTTTAAAGAGCCTCTACTAGGTTAAGTCCTTAAATCAAAGAATTACAACGTGGCAGGTTGATACAAAATCGTGTAGTATTCAATCGCCATACGATCACTATCAAAATACAGAGACGCATATTGAATCGCACGTTGCATCAAATCCGCCCACGCCTCTTTGTCTTGATAGAACATCGGAAGAACACGATCCTCTAAAATCGTCATCATGCTTTCATAATCCCGTTGATGCAACTCCGCATCGCTGGCAATACTACTGGTGCCTTCAGGATTGATAATAAAGCCGTTGTAGTCATCAAACGTGCCTTCAACCGCCCAACCATCATCGGTAGACATATGTAAGGCTCCGTTAAAATTAGCCGACATCCCCGATGTACCAGAGGCCTCCAACGGACGTTGAGGCGTATTGAGCCATAAATCCGCTCCTCGCTTCATGCGTCCTGAAAGCTCAAGTTCGTATCCAGGTAAAATGGCAACGCCTGTGAGTTCTTTAGAAAGAGAAATCACATGATTAAAGGTTTGTCGTCCCCACGTATCTTTGGGATGAAACTTCCCTGCAAACACGATTTGAAGTTTTTTAGAATCGAGCAAACGCTTAATGCGGGGCATGTCTCTGAAAATCAAATCGGCACGCTTGTAAGCGGTAAAGCGTCTTGCCCACACAATGGTAAAGACCTCAGGATCTAACGTCGTGCCTGCTTCCTGATTCACAAACTCAATGAACTCTCGTCGCATTTCAGATTTCACCGCCAACAATTCCGATTTATCTTTGGCATTAGCGATGCGAGGATCTTGCCAATACTGAAGATTCGTGGCATTCGTAATGGCGTGAATGTTGCAACGCCCTTGTACCCATTTCCACATATCCGCCGCCACTTCTCCGTGTAATTGAGATACACCATTGGCTAGACGACTTAAACGCAAGGCAGCTACCGTCAATGAAAAATGTTCTCCGCCTAAACGACACGCCTCTTCTCGGTGCGTGTTGACGAAAAAGCCCGCCTCCATGAGCATATCAACAGGGTGAATTTCATTGCCCGCTGGTACTGGCGTATGCGTGGTAAACACAAGTTTAGAACGCACTAAATCATAATTATTGCCATACATTTTAAGAAGTTCAAACGCAGCTGGCAAGGCATGCCCTTCATTCATGTGAACCGTGTCGTACTTGACCGCCAAAGAGGATAACGCACGAATGCCTCCCACCCCTAAAATGATTTCTTGTGCGACACGGATGCGTTCATCCGAATCATAGAGCTTATTGCAATAATCTCTCACATGTTGGGGATTTTCAGGTAAATCAGTGGTAAGGAAATAACACGGACAAGTGCCAAAGGTTTTGGGTTCAAGCAATAGGGGCTTGACTTTGACCGTTTCACCGTAAATGCTAACATCTACCGTAACGCCTGTATCCACCAAAAAATCATAGCTACGGTTGATGTACTCGATTTGAATTTCGTTGTTCTCATCAATATGTTGATCGCCATAGCCTTGCTTCCAGAGGATGCTGACACCCACCATCGGCAAGCCCAAATGCCCTGCAGAAAGCATGTGAGATCCTGATAAGAAGCCTAAGCCGCCTGAATAGGTGTGTAGACTTTGATCGATTGCCATTTCCATGGTAAAGTAGGCGACTTTTTGCAATAGTGCCAATTTCATAACAAATCCTTTCTGATGAGGGTGGAAAGCGGTGGGGACGGCTAACCATATGTATTGTTTATATTACTTAAGAGTAGTTTAACGCAGAACGTCTAAAAAGGACAAGAAAGCAATGCAATATAATCCAAGCATGGGACAAAGTATTTTGAAA
>CAZDMD010000007.1:0-10337 GCA_964506805.1 uncultured Vampirovibrionales bacterium
ATGGCCCAAAAAGGCAGTAATAATCCAGTAATCGGAATTACTGAGTAATTTACTCTGTAATTTGAAACTTAGCTTGAGTGGGTGCATGAAACAATGGCGATACTCCACACAGCTGAACTAGATATGGCTGACAAAGTCAGCGAGAGTGACAGAGCCAACTTTCTTACAAATGCCACATGGATTATTTGCTCTACCTAACACAGTACTGAAAACCTCACCAGGCACAGCAGTTTTTGGTCAGGACATGTTGTTTGATGTCACTTACCTTGCCGACTGGACAAAAATAGGGGAATGCAGAGAAAAGAAAACAGACAACAACACAAAACAGGAAAACTCTGCCCATGTTGACTGGGAAGATCAAGCAGGTGACAAGACGGTATCCTCCACACGACCGAAAGCCAATATGAAAGTGATCCATGGACCATCACATCAGTTCATACAAATGGAACCATAAGGGTTCAATGCAAAAAATCTGAATGATTAAATATTAGGAGAGTTACACCACATTTTGATTAAATCCCCTCTCGCTCCATATAAACAATTACACTTTGTCACTTGCACACCATTTTTTCCCTGCCTTAGAGTATTGGTATCTAGGAGGTTTTTTTGCACATTGACACATTATCGAGACAGCGTCTTTAAGCCTAAAGCGTCTGCCTGCATATCGCAGGTTTGTATATCCCCATAAAACGCAAGTTGATACGTCGGTGAAGCCTTCTGCACATGAGAGAGTGCCACCTTCACCGCTAATTCTCCGCCCACACCTTCTAAATCACCCAGTGTAACGGCAATCGTGGGGAGAGACTCCACAAAAGACTCAAGGGATAACATGCACAGGTATCCTTATCAATAGTCCAGAGTAAAAACGAGGTGGCAACTAGCCTTTGAAGTTGAGATTCGCCTTACGCAAGCGAATACTTTTGGGCGTTACTTCCATGAGTTCATCACTTTCAATAAAATCCATACCAAATTCAAGCGTAATGGGAATAGGGGTTTGAAGCACATCCATGACATCCGCCCCTGCACTTCGCATATTGGTGAGCTGCTTGGCTTTGACGATGTTGACCGCCAAGTCGCCTTGACGGTTATATTCCCCGATAATCATCCCACGATACACATATTCACGAGGACTAATAAAGAAACGCCCCCGATCCTCTAGTTTTTTCAAAGAATACGCAGTGGCATCGCCTGCTTCATTTGCCACAATCGCTCCATTACGGATTTGATTCATATCGCCTGCCCAAGGTTCAAAGCTCGCGAAAGAACTATTCATAATGCCCTCGCCTTTGGTGAGACGAATGAACTCGGAGCGAAAACCCAACAATCCACGAGACGGCACAAAAAACTCAAGCCCTGTGCGTCCGTTTTCCGTATACATGTTGCGGAGTTCCCCTTTACGCTGACTGCTTAGCCGTTCAATACACGCGCCACTGCAATCTTCAGGGACATCTAACAACACGGATTCATACGGCTCATGCTTTACACCGTCTATTTCTTTAATCAAGACTTCAGGCTTAGAGACTTGAAACTCATAGCCTTCACGACGCATGGTTTCAATCAAAATGGTTAAATGCAGTTCTCCACGCCCTGAAACGACAAAGGCATCCGCACTATCACCGTCTTCCACACGCAACGCCACATTCGTGCGTGTTTCCCGATATAAACGATCTCTCAACTGACGACTGGTTACAAACTTACCTTCTTTGCCTGCAATCGGGCTGGTGTTGATGCTAAAAGTCATTTGCAAGGTCGGCTCTTCAATATCAATCAACGGTAAGGGATTCGGCGTATCCACTTGGCAAATGGTTTCCCCAATCGTTGCTTCGCTAATGCCTGCTACCGCTACAATGTCGCCTGCAATGCCTTCTTCGGCTTCAATTCGCTTTAAGCCTTCAAAGGTAAAGACTTTAACGATTTTATGCTTTTCAACAGACCCGTCTCGGGTGCATAATGCCACTTGCTGACCGACTTTGATGCGTCCGCTTTTAATACGCCCGATGCAAATACGTCCCAAGTAGTCGTTATAATCTAAGGTAGACACTTGCAACTGCAAGGGGGCATCCAAAATAGCAGGCGGTACAGGCACATGTTCTAAAATGCTTTGAAAGAGGGGTTCTAGACTTTCTTGAGGTCCATCATGAGTAAGGCTAGACGTTCCTGCCAAACCACAGGCATAGACGACGGGAAACTCCAACTGATCTTCATCCGCCCCCAATTCAATCAACAAATCGACGACTTGATCCACTGCACGCAAAGGCTCAGCAGCAGGGCGATCCACCTTGTTGACGACCAGTAGGACTTTCAACTTATGCTCTAAGGCTTTACGCAAGACGAATCGGGTTTGAGGCATCGGGCCTTCGACGGCATCTACGACTAATAAGGCGGCATCCACCATGGTCAACACCCGTTCCACTTCGCCAGAAAAATCCGCATGTCCGGGGGTATCTAAAATGTTGATGCGGTAGCCATTATAAGGAATGGCGGTGTTTTTCGCTAAAATGGTAATACCCCGTTCACGTTCTAGGTCGTTGGAATCCATCATGCGTTCGGTGGTGGCTTCGTTGTCTCTAAAAATACCGCTTTGTTTGAACATGCTATCCACTAAAGTGGTTTTGCCGTGATCAACGTGAGCGATAATCGCAATGTTTCTGATTTTTTCGGTGGTTAGTTCAAGCACTTGTGAATTCATAGAGGACTCTTTCTTGGATTGTGAGGGGAATGACGAGGAACACATCATTTTCACTATATCTGAAACGCAGTTCAAACGCAATTCCAAGATTTTACACGCTTAACACCTGACGTAATAGAGGTGCTTCCAAAGTATGAGTGTTTTTAAGCCGTAATGTAAGGCTCGCTTCAAAAAACGTAAGCCTTTGGTGAACAATGAACAAAAACTTCTTTTTTTCAACCGTCGCCGTGGTGCGTAACGCCGCACCCAAAGAAACACACCCATATAGTCGATTAAAGATGTTTCCGAACAGTGTCTATACGTTGTCGCTACGATAATTTTGTTCAGTCATGTAGGTCTGTCTACACTCCTTCACAAAATCATCTAGGCTCCTCGTCTAGCCTACTGTTCGGAAACATCTTTAATCGACTATATAACAAAAACAAAACATGTCAGGTGTTAAGCCCATTTCTCCGCTATGTGTTTTCACACAAAAAAGTAGGATGTCCGCTTTTGAACAGCTTTCAATGCTTTGATGTAACGAATCCGTTATATATGTGAGTACGACTCAATTTTTCTGATAAACCGTCGATAAGCACTTTAGTAGCTATAGCATTGGTATTTTGTGCAGGAAGGAATTAACGTGATGTGTGCTCATTCTAAACAGTTCAATCGTCAGGTGGCATTCACCTTAATTGAATTATTGATTGCTGCCAGTTTAGTGGGTTTGGTGATTCTACCCTTATTGTTGACTTCTTCCGCAGTTCTTTCTACGGGATTGTTGCGTTCGGCTTCTCACGCCAAGACCCATTCCCAACTTAGTGATTCTTTTACCGAAATGAACGCTATTTTTGATGCCGCAACGAATGTCGTTGCTCCTAATAACCCTACCACTTGGAATCCCGCACGTTATTTTGAGATGACTTATTACAATAGCAATTTAAGACGCACGGAAAAGATAGGCTACGAGCTATTTTCTCAAGTGGTGAGTGGTGAAACACGTTGGTTTTTAAGAAAAGTGATAGACAATGGTGGGACTCCTGAAACATTTTCGCCATACTCTAATTTTAGAACCCAAGATGTTCAACTCTTAAGAACCGCAGGAGAACCCTTTTTTGAATACTGCTTCACCGAAAATGGTGCTGAAGAGTGTCGCACTAGAAATGCGGTCAACACGACGGATTTTACCAATTTCTTTAATCAACCCGCAGAACTGGCACGCACCACGCATGTTCGTTTAGTCATTGATGGGCTTCAAGTCGTCGCAGAAGATATTACACGAGACGAAGGTCTCGTCCTGTCGGGAGCAAAAACATTTTTCTTGGGGAAAAAGTTTGGGAGTCAAGCCTCAGGCGATATTCAAAATGCCACGTTTACAGGGGCTGCTAGCTTAGAGCAAATCACAGGGGAACCTCTGAATCGCTATAGACCCCTTTCCATTTCCTTTAAAGGTAGTAATGGAACAGGTCTTGTCCTTCCCACTCCTACCAGTATACCGACTTTGCCGACCACACCTGTTCGCTATTTAAGCATCAATGGCGTTGAAATTAGAGTTAAAATTATTCGTGCGGTTGCAGATACCTTACGAGGCAACTATGCCTTTGTCGGGCAGGATACGACAGATAATCGCATTAAACTTTACTTTCACAATACACGAACAGGTATAACGGAAATCATTGCGGACTGCTTAGCAAGCAGACCTTGTATTGAACCCTCTGGTAATCCAGGAGGTGCTTTTAACAACGGGCTTGCTGCTCCTTATAATCAAGACTTCCCCTTAATTATCGATGAGTTTTCAGGGCGAGTCTTTTGGACGACTCAAGCATCAACGCTTGCTGAAGAAGGAATCATCAATCCCTTTGGACGACCTATTTCTACCGTATTGCTTGGGGGAACCCCTCAGAATCAGACGCTGTTGGTCGGTTGGGATCCGTATCGTCGTCATTTAGGCACTTTTTTGGTCAATGCGGATACAACACAACTGAGTAATTATCAATTCACACTCATTGGGGATTCCAAAAATGGTATTTTATGGGCCTTGATGGACGATGGGGATTTAGGGGCGAATGGTCTCACAAAAGCCGTTGGAATTGACACCTATGAAATTAAAGAGTTTACACAAGGTCTTACTTGGCGTGATAATCTGAGACAGATTTCAGGTGCAGGCAATTTCGACTACATCAATAGTTGGGACATACGCAACACAGGAGCCGCTGCCACATCAGGAGACCTCTATTTAGCGGCTCATAATCATACAACAGGTTCTGAACGTGTCGGGATGTTTTACCTGAAAGCCACACGGAATGGCCGTTTTGTATCTGTTGTGGCTCATGCCTCTTCAGCGAGTGAAGGCACGCATCCTTGTTTAAGTCGTACAGGTTGCTTTACCGATGTTTCTTCAACCGCACCTTCTTCTACTGCAGGCACGCAAGAAGTAGAAGGGCAAAACTTTGTGAATCGTATTTTGGTGAATGATGCGAACAACATTGCCATTATGCTAGATGCACAAGGACAAGGATTCCAACGTGCCGCAGGGAATGCCCCTATAACGGCGATGCCTTTAAATGTGAATAGTACTGGCGGGCGACCTTGTTACCCCGTTGCAGGAGATTCCATGCAGCCTCGTCAGCGTCAAATGTGGTACAACAATAACTATTACATGGGCTACGCCGATTTCAACATTAACTTTAATTTCTGCAGAGGAGATGGGTCTCTGTGGGTTCATCCAACGAATAATCCAGATCCGTTCTTTGGTGGGAAAACGAACTTTACCCAACATGTGGTGTCTGGTACTTATAATACTGTGAACAACACATCTTCTGCTTTTAGAGTCAATCGGCAGGATGCCAATGACTTGGCTCGATTTTTCGATATGGGAATCTATCGTTCTCGTATGATTAGTGAAGATCAAGCCACACATGTGTATGGAGTTAAATACTCGACAGCACCTGTTCCTGTGGTGAACTCTTTGGTGAGTCCTCCGAACTATATCAATGCCCTCTTTAATCAAGTCCCACTGATTCCTTCGGGAACACGATTAGTACCGACTTATCGATATGGGGTGATGATTGAGTCTTCTACATTACAGGGGCAAACGCCTGCGACAACCAGTTATACACGGCATTACAGAGATACTACCTTTGATACGAGCTATCAAAGCCCCAACCCCACGGATACTCGTTTTCATATGACAGATCCTAATCTATTGGATAAAAGACCTTGGGATGTTACCACAACAGCTCCTGCCATACCCGATCAAATGCCTTGGGTCATGTCGATTCCCAAATCCGATGTAACGGCCTTTACTTGGTTTAATAATGATACTACTAGAAACGGTGGTCGTTCTATGGTGATTGATACCTATCATCGAGGAAGAGAACCTGGTACGAATCCAGGAACAAACTATTCTCTTTTGGCTCCTTTTGGTTCAAGTTCGGCGAACGCCAGCAATCCGTTTAGCACATTAGTGCCTCGTGTACCGAATGACTTGCCTGAACGGGCCAAAAAATCGGATGTGATTGCGATTAACGAAAAGCGAATGGAGCTTTTAGTGTCTTCCGTCGATGATCGAGTCGCTCTGTGGACCTTTGGCATCGGTCGTCGAGATGACTTTAGCTACCCTGCGGTGAATTTTTCGGCACGGACGTTTGAAAATAGTCGACACTTACGTTTAATGAGTTTAGAGCGTGGTGTGTATGACAGTGCCTTGGTTGTGGCAGAAGATGATCAAAATGCCTATGTATTGATTGACGACTACAACATGCGTCCAAGCCCAAAACCCCGGCACATTGCACGTTTTCGTTGTGATACTAATCTAAAAGAAGCGTCTATGAACAATTCCACAGTCTGCTACTTCGCCAGTGAAATCGAATTGCCACCAGCGGTCGGATCTGTTAGCGGAGGTCGTTGGCAATCTACTTCAGGTTGGAATCTACCTTCATTAGCTCACCAAGAAAATGTTTACCACCCTAGAGTAGACTTTACTGTGAATCAATCACCCGATTCCACAGAGGCTTATTTATTAGTAGACAATCAGCTTTTTGTGATTCCTGATCGTAACGCCAACATCATTTTACCGCGTCAGACAGATGGAAGCATTAGCACAACGTGGCCAGGGAATACTCCTCCCACGGTGGGATACCCTGTTAATCCAAGACAACTAACGAGAAGAGTTAATGCAAATCATGCGGTGTCAAGCGTTGTGCATTCCAGTCGAACAGGCAATTTCTACTTTTTAAGAGTGTCGGGGAACGGCAATCCTGCTACTGCATTCCCCCGAATTACTGGAACGGATGCAGGCTACACGTTTAACAATCGTCAGGGGTTATTGCTAGAAGCCTACTCTTCTACGGGTACCAGAACGCCTTCTAAAGATGTTCACTTGCCTTTAGATCCACTTTCACTAGGTAATAATACGTCCGCTTTTGTATCATCTCACTATGCTTGGCAACAAGCCGAAGATATAAAAGTGAGATTGGACTCTCAAAATGGCTTGATTCATTTGATTGTCAACAGCCCTGCAACGGGTAGTGTGCCTGCAAGACAGCAGCTTTACACCTTCCAACAGCCAGCTGGGAATCCTTTGTAGAAATCGACTAAAACATCGCCTCTCCCTTAGGGAGAGGGTTGGGATGAGGGATTCCAGAAGTCTGGCTATAGCTTGTGCTTCCCTCCTCCTAACCTCCTCCCTAAGGGAGGAGGAACAAGTCAAAGTAAAGTTTTTAAGACTTTCTCTGTAACTTCTCTAATACGCCTCGCCTTCGGTGGATAAACTTTCAGACGGACGGAAGAAGAGGTCGTCATAAGTTTTAATCTCCACATTCAGGACACGACGTTTGATTTCATCCACCACTTCTAGCGAAGTCTCCAACTATAGTCAAAACTAAAAACGTCTCGTATTTTAATTGGGGCTATACAGCGACTGATGCCAGCCTGTTCAGTTCTTAGAGTGTTTTGCGACTGATTGGACTTTAAAGGCTAAGTGAAAATCTTTAATTGCATTTTGTCTGCTGCTATACGTTGTCCTATGAGATTAGAGATATTTACAACAGCACCATACTCAATAAAAACATCATAAAACCTTGTATAATTGCTTCCCCAGTAAACAATGGCACAAGCCATAGGTGCACCCTTACCTGTCTCGTAACCATCTTCTAGAAAACGAAGTCGAGTATCATATAAAAAACATACACCTGTAGCCTTAGTAAAAACATATTGCTTCCAGTGAGAGGTATTCACTGCTACAGGTATCAATGCGATTACTTCAGAATTAAAGTTCTCATTTGCTTCTACGCATTTATATAACCAGTCCTTAATACTTGTACCTCTTTGTTTATCTCTTCCATAAGGAGGGTTTACATAAATACGAGGAAAGTTCCACATTTCTTTTAGTCCATCTTGTAGAGGTAAGCTATACTCCACCTCCGCATTTACAATGGAATAATTATTAGAACACGGATCTAAATCAATAGAACCTCCGAAAAAATTTTTAATCGCATCTACATATTTTTTTGGGGTTCCCCAACTTTGGCTTAGGGGATTAATGGTTCTGCCTGCACTCATCATGATAAATAGTTACTCCAGTTTTTCTTTTTTAGAGTAAGTAGTTCTTCTTGTAAAGTGTCTAAGGATTTTTGTTGAGGAGCCACAACAACAAACCATTTTTCTATTGATGATAAATTTTCCGTGAAAAATTCTAACAAAAGAGCATCTGCTTCAATATTCATTTGTACTTTAGTGAATTCATTCTTTTTTTTACCTTCTTGATAACTTTTCAGAAAAGTATCTTTTAGTAAATTATACTTAGGAGAAGGCTTTAATAATAGTTGTTCTATAAATTCAGATAATCCTTTATCTGTTAAAAATAATAACCAATCATAAGAATGTGCTAAAACCATAAGTTCTTTTTGAAAATGTTCTTCTCCAAACTCCAAGTAACCGTTTTTATTTTTCTTAATCCAATTTCCATGATTGCTCACAATACCAACTGTTAAAATAAACTTACGAAGTAATTCTTTGTCATGGGTAGCAATAATTTCTTCTAATAATTGATAGTAAGGTTTAATTAAAAAAGAACCATTACTTCTATATAAGATTCCCTGCATTTCCCCTTGTTCTGACCGAATTTTTTGAAGAGATGAAGCGGATCTTGCTACATAAGCCCCTTGTTTGGCTTTCTCAATAGTTTGCGGACCTTTTGTCATTCCCTCTTCTATACCGACACGCTTACACTCAAAAACGGCATATGGTTTTTTATGTTGTTCTGTAATAATGAGTTCTATTCGTTCAGGATAAACATCTTTAATATTGCATAATAAATAAGACGATGCAGATTCACCTATAGTACAACAATTTCGTAAAATACCCTTTGTTAAAAGGACGTTATTTTTTTTAGTAAAAGGAGAAATATCAACTCCTTGCTTTGATAAAGATTGTAAAATCCTATTTGCAGTGACTGACTTTTGGTTCTGTTCGACAAAAAGGGAAACTTGGCTCAAAACAGGATGTAAAGAATATTCGACATTATGTGTAATAAGTGGGTTGCCGTATTCTTGTAAGGCTTTTTCAATAGAAAGCTGATGATGTAGCCCCCATGTTTTCAGTAGGTAAAAAACAATAATTTCAACAAGTGTTCCTAATGCTCGTCCTGCTGCTTTTTTAGGGTCTTTAGTATGCTGAAAAATTTCACTGGCTAAAACTTTTTGTAACTTATCTACAGATTCGTAAGTCATTCCAAACACCTCGTATTTTGAGTAATTTGAATAGAGCATTATCTTAACACAAAAATCCTAGTACTCTTCCGCCTCCGTCGATAAACTATCAGACGGGCGGAAGAAGAGGTCGTCGTAGGTCTTAATCTCCACATTCAGCATACGGGTCTTCACCTCATTCACGACTTCCGCCACCAAGTCCGCCAAGGGCAACACCTTCTTCGCCCCCACATGGTAGCGACGCACGGACACGCTCCGATCTTCCGCCTCCCGATCGCCCATGATGAGCATCACAGGGACTTTACGAGTCTCGCACGAACGCACCCGATAGTTAATGCTATCGTCCATTTCCAGCACCGTGCGGATGCCTGCCTCCTGCAACGCTTGTTGAACCTCTAAGGCGTAAGGCTTATGGCTTTCCCCAATGGGTAAAACGGCGACTTGCACAGGAGCCAACCATGTCGGGAACGCACCGCCCAAATGTTCTACCAAAATGCCGATGAACCGCTCAAACGAGCCAAAAATCGCCCGATGAATCACAATCGGACGCTTCGCCACACCGTCCGCATCAATATAAGTGAGTTCAAAGCGTTCAGGCAACTGAAAATCCAACTGAAACGTGCCACATTGCCACAAACGCCCCAAGCTATCACGGATTTGCACATCAATTTTCGGCCCGTAAAACGCCCCTTCGCCTTCTTCAATGGCGTAAGGACGACCCGTGGCATCCAACGCCGATTTTAAGGCGGCTTCGGCCTCATCCCACACGGCGGCTTCCCCCATAAAGTCTTCAGGGCGAGTCGACATACTAAACTGATAATCTAAATTAAAGAGCTTGTAGACTTCATCTAGCATCTTAAAGAGGTGAGCCACTTCGCTTTGAATTTGATCCGCCGTGGCAAAAATATGGGCATCATCCTGCGTAAACATACGAGTCCGCATCAAGCCGTGCATCGCCC
>CAZDMD010000007.1:10347-16823 GCA_964506805.1 uncultured Vampirovibrionales bacterium
GTGCAGAATCTGCCCTTCGGCAATTCGTAAAGGCAATTCCTTATAGCTATGCAACTTGCTTTTGAAATACAGCATAGTATCAGGGCAGTTCATGGGTTTAACCGCGTATTCGGGTTCGCCTTCCGTATCATTGACGATAAACATATTGTCCTGATAATGATGCCAATGCCCTGAACACTGAAACAGCTCCTTTTTGTATAAAAGCGGATTAGAAATTTCCACATAGCCGTAACGCTCCAGCGTTTCACGCCAAAAGGCTTCAATACACCGACGCACCTTCACCCCATTCGGCGACCACATGGCACCCGCCGCCCACGGATGAAACTGAAATAAGTCCAACTGTGGCCCAAGCACTCGGTGATCCCGTGTTTTAGAGTCTTCCACAAATTCGAGATAACGCTTTAAATCTTTAGGATTTTTCCACGCCGTGCCTGTAATGCGAGTCAAACTGGGTTGATGCTCATCCTTCCAATGACTCGCTGCTAACGCCGTGAGTTGGGTGGATCCGCAAAGCCCTGTATGAGGCACATGAGGACCTGCACATAAATCCACAAAATCACCTGATCGGTATAAGGTAACGCTTTCAACGCCTCGATCTTTAATTTTATCCAAGATTTCGAGTTTGTGAGGCTGATTTTTCGCCGTAAAATACGCCACCGCTTCATGGAGGGGAACGCTTGCCACTTCAAAAGGGTGAGCCTTGCCGACAATCGTTTTCATTTTACTGACGATTGCTTCTAAATCGTCTTCCTTGAGAGACACGCCGTCGAGCTTCACATCATAGAAAAAGCCTGTGGGGGTGGCGGGGCCTGTGGCGAATTGTATCGTGGGGTAGAGTTCTTCCAACGCCCCTGCTAGCACATGGGCAGCACTATGCCGAATGCGAATGAGTTGTTCATCGTGAGACAGGGCGGAGAACTCTTTTTTGTCGACGGCTTGCCAGTCAAGTCCTGCAAGCCAAGTTTTTTGTGCGTCTAGGGCGTTTGTCATGGGGTATTCCTTTATGAAATAGGGTTAATAAAAATTAAGGGGGTGATTAGCTTTCCGCAATGCGAATAAACGAATGCACTGATGTGGCACAATGAGGTTTTAAACGGCTGATTAAATCGTCTAAGAAATCAATCTGATTTTTAATATCTGTTTCTAGCTGGTGAATATCTGTAAATACACAGACTTGATGTGCTATTTTATTACGAATATCGTTGGCTTTTCTTAAATCTTTACTTAATTGAGCAATGTAATTATCTTCAACATGAGTACTGAAAAAACGTTTTTTTCTTTTTTTTGCATTCCAAAAATAGAGATATTTTTTTTCAAAAAACCCGACCCAAAAGCCAAAAGGTAAGAAACTTTGAATGCTATTAGAGTTTAACTGAAATCCTTTGTTTTTGAGACGTTTCTTCGCTGAGGCTATATCATCTTTTTGATAATCATGAAGAACAATAGAGGTATTATACCATTTAGAACCGCCGTCTTGTTCTAGTAAACGACTCAAATAACGCCTTAAAAGATGTTCGATCATATAAATCCTAAGGTGTAAGCGAAAGGACACTTTGAAATTATAGATGATATTGCTTAGTTCATTGAGGTTGGGATGTTTTTTGGGTTGATGATTTTTAAAGGACTTTAAATAATAACTGCCAAAAATATCCACCAATTGGTTAGGATTAGGTATCAAATTGTTAATAGCACTTGAAAAATCCATTCTTCTGTGTCATCCTAGTAAATAGAAAAGTGGTAACATCCCTGTAGACATGAGTATATCACAAAGATGATATAGTTCTATACATAGCCCACTACTAGAATTCTCCTCTTGTTTTAAACAAGATTTAGGTCACAGCCCTCGTCTCATCGGGGGCTGTTTTCGTTTAAGAGACTATAATAAAAGCTCAACTCATCGAATACTCGAAATAAAAACGTGTTAAAAGATTCCCCCTTCATTTTATAGTCGTATTCAGTTTCTTTTGTAGAGATGACTAGACGAGGAGCTTAGATTATTTTGTGAAGGAGTGTAGATAGACCTACATGACTGAACAAAATCATCGTAGCGACAACGTATAAACGCTCTACAAGAAATTGTGGGGATGACTATCATGATGATGTGTACTTAGAAGGATAACGCCTAAGATTTTAATGGTTGCAAGATTGTTACAATCCCTCATGAGTCAAATGCGTGTGTTTGCATTACAATAGTATTCACGTTAGTGATTGAGGAGTTTTGTGCTTGTCTTACGCCAAAAACAACGCCATTAAAGTCGGTATTTTTACACTGTTAAGTCTTAGTATTCTTTTTTCGACCGTTTATTGGTTAAAAAGCAGAGAGTTTAAGCAAGGCAAGCGTTACGAGGTTACCTTCCCCGATGTCGATGGCTTGCGTGAAGGGGCTCCAGTACAACTCATGGGGACGCAAATCGGTTTTGTGGAGGAAATCACTCCTACCTTTCGGGATGATCACTACCAAGTGTTGGTGCGTTTTAGATTGACCGAAAAAGAGCTGGAAATCCCCAAAGCCTCCGTGCTTTCGATTGAACAGTCGGGACTCATCAGCGAAAAGTTGGTGGAAATTTCGCCTCCCCATTTAATGTATACCGATTTGGAAACTCGCCTTAATCTTAAGACTCTTGAACTCCCCTTGCCTCTTGAACTCCGTATGGAAGACGGCTGGGTTTCTATTGGTAAAGTAGAAAAAATTGAAGCCCTTAAAGCCCCTCCGCAAACACCTTTAAATAAAAAAGATGCGTATCTCGGTAAACGTTTTTATTTTCGCATCCACACCGCAGGCGTTGCCTTGCCTGATGCCCCCTATTATTTTGTGCATTTCGTACAAGGCAAGCCCGTTTTACGAGTCGATTCCTATACGCCGAATTGGTTGCCTCCCGCTCGTCCTAAGTCGGATACCTACTTTACAGTGGAAGCCCCTCTGCGTCTCAAAGAATTCCTTCAAGTGCAAATGGATTCCGCTAAAGCCTTGAAAGAAACAAATGATAAGCTCAATGCCTTGTTGGATGCCAACACGATTCAAACCATGCAACAAATTGTGGTGAATATCGAAGCCCTTTCTTCTCAAACCAATGAACTGGTTTCCACGACACAAGGCCTGATGAAGACCTTGCGTTATGATGTGCATCAAGTCTCCTCTTCCGTTACTTCGTTGTCGCAGTCTTTAAATCGCTTGATTAAAAACGTCAATGAGCTGGTGGGAGACCCCACCTTGAAAAGCGATGTGAAAGGCGTGGTGTATGATTTGCGTCAAACGATTTTACAAGCACAAGCTCTTTTAGCCGATCCTGAACTGACGCAGGTCATTCGTAAGACGAATGTGGCAATGGACAGCGTGAACGATGTTGCCGTCATCGCTAAACGCAAGCTAGAAGCTGAAACCATTACGACGAAAATGGAAAGCACTTTGCTTCAACTCAATACCTTACTTGAAAAAGCAAACGCCTTTGTGGGGGATGAATCGACGTCTCCTGAAACAAAAGAAGCCTTAAAATCCGTCGTGCAAGATGCCGCCATTACCATTAAAAATCTGAAAAAATTTAGTGAAAAGCTAAAAGGGCGTTTTGTGTTGTGGAAGTTGGCATTTTAAGATGATGACGCTGTATGTACTTTACGGGGCGGATGAGTATCGGAAAGAACGCCATTTGAAGGCGTTACGCAAAGACTTGGTGAGTGCTGAGTTTGGAGCATTGATGCACCAAGTGTTAGAATCACCGACGCTAAGCCAAGTTTCTGAGACGATTAACACCAGTTTTTTTGCGTTAGGTGGTCTGCCTGTGGTGGAAATTCATGAGTTTAGTCTTTTGCATAAAAGTTCGGAAGAAGATAAGAAAAGCCTGCCGTCTTTGATTGAAAGTATAGAAGCTCACGCGTCTCAGAAGCACCTGATTTTTGTGTCAACGAAGTTTGATCGTAAATTGAAGTTGCCCAAATGGCTTTCTACGTTTTCAGAAGGGCAGTGCCTGCACTTTGAAGTCCTGCCTTTTTACAAGCAAGACGAAATCGTTCAACTGCTTATGGAAGAATGCCAGTTGTTGGGGATTCGTATTCAAAAAGCAGCCGCTCTTCGCTTGGTCGAGTTTTTGGGGAGCGAGTTGCGTCCCCTCATCAATGAATGCGAAAAGTTACACGCCTTTGTCAATGCACAAGTCATTGAATTACCTCATGTAGAGTCCTTCAGCGTTTTGGATGCCAAAGCCTTTGACATTGTGGATGCGTGGCTACAAGAACAATTGACGCCTCGCAGTGTGCATGACTTAAACGCCCTGCTGATAACGGAAAATCCGCTTCGGTTTATGGCGTTGTTGTTGAATCGGGTGGAGTATTTTTACCGATTAAAACTGGGCTTAGCCAAGGGGCTTTCAGTGGATGCCATTGCTCAACAGGAAGGCAAGAAATCTTATCCTGTACAAAAGGACTTGCAAAAAATGCGTCCGATTTCTCTGGAGCGTCTGGCTCAACGCAAGCGACAACTCCTTTATACGGAATACCAAGTGAAGTCGGGGCATTATAGTCAACCCAAACTAGCTTTAGAAGAGCTTTTGTTCGCCTTATAGCATCATCAAATGTCTATACGGATTTCGCCTTCGGACTATTGACAGTCGCTTGCTGTTCAGACGGCAAAGCAGGCTTGAGTTCAATCGCAGGGATATTATCTGCACGCTCAAACTCGATGTTGTCCTGTTTATCCAAGTGGAACTTACCTGTGGGGGTATCGACATCAATTTCTTCTGTTTCAGGATTGATGCTCACGCGATCAGGGTCAGACATGGTAATTCCCCAAATTTCAGATTCCGCTAAATTGTGCGTCAACTGATCTTCACTCATTTGGTGAATTTCTTTAGGCGTTTTTTTTAAGTTCAACGCATCAACACTTTTATCGATTTTCGCCATTTCCTCTTCCACATCGGGCTTGGTAATAATGTCGGATTGAATCACCAAACCACTCGGAGAACTAATTGTAATGGGTTCATTTGCTTTCGATTCTTTTAAAATCGTACCCGTTTCAAAGCGAGTCAAAGATCCTGTCCCTGTTTTCACGGATTCCACTTTGAAATCGGTACCGTTCAGCATATATTGCTTATAGGCATCGGATTTATTTTTTTGAGCCTCGGTTTTGGCTTGATTGAACGCTTGGCTTGCCACTTCATAGGTATAAAGCCCCGCTTTATTTGGATTTGTTTTTTTTGAAGTCGTGGGACTAGATGGCGTACCTTCATTTTTGGGGGAGGCTGGAGAGGAGTTGGGCTGCGATGCGGTGGAATTAGGTTTAGGAGGAGGCAACTTGGCTTTAATTTGTTGAATCGTAACGTTAGAGACAGGCTGCATTGTAACGGACATCATGAGAGAAATTCCTTAACACATTTAAGAAAGGGATATTTAAATAAAACGATGATAGTCAACATGAATCACACACTGACAATAAGATTAAAACTTCTAATCAATGTTTTATGCCAGTTTAGCGTAAACGCTTATATTTGTCAAAGTAAATAAAATCTGCTCCTTAACACCTGACGTATGGTCGATTAAAGATGTTTCCGAACAGTAGGCTAGACGAGGAGCCTAGATGATTTTGTTCAGTCATGTAGGTCACTCTACACTCCGTTCGGAAACCTCTTTAAGCGACTATAACGGATGCGGTTAGTCCGTTTGTTCAGCGAGAGCCAATTCTTGATTGAGGGCGTACAAGGATTCATTATAGTTTTGAGTGGGGTCATAGTCCCAGCCGTAAACGGATTCGCAGACGGCTTTGTCTAGCTTGGCGTGAAGTTTAAAGAGTTGAGACGTTTCTTCGTGGAAAAACTGATTGTACAACGTCGTAATACCGATTTGATGTTCGAGCATGTAGCTTAAGCGAAACTCGTCTAAGGCTTGGGCGAGGGGGCGGATTTTGTTTTTCACGGCTTCAGGAGCGTCCCACAAAAAGGGGAAGGTTTCAAAACAAGTCGTGTGGGTGTAGCGAGTGTCTGCTTTCAAGGTGGAGGCTTGAGCTTTGACCCAATCCAAGTGCAGGCGACTATTGAGAATCCCCAGCACATAAAAGTCATCGCTAGCGACGACAACGGTGGAATCTCCAGGTAAATAAGCAATAGGAACACTTACAAAGATTCCCCAACGAGAAATACGTGGCACAACAAAATAAGAGTTTAGACTTTCAAGAGCCTTACGCATGGCAGGGCGTTTTTCTCCAAATTGCCACCAATGTAAGCGTGTTGTGTCCCTCCTGACACTATCTCGAAAAGGTTTCACTTCTTCTTTTACGTGTTGCAGAATAGTCTTGTAGCGACTTGCTTCTTCAATAGAGTAATCGTTAAAATCAATAATCCAACGCTTGGGCTTTAAGTCAAAATATTCCGTTAGTGGGTCGCCTGTAATAAAAGGTTTTAAAACTTTTTTATAAGCACTATTTTTGCTACACCATTCTTTAACCTTTTCAGGAGTAACAATAAAGCCACCACCAACAGGGACAACACCTT
>CAZDMD010000007.1:16843-35005 GCA_964506805.1 uncultured Vampirovibrionales bacterium
ACAGATGTTTTGATTCTGCTTTAATCTGAAAGATTTGGTGATTTTACTTTCTTCAATGGTTAAGCTAGAACTAATTTTTTCTACAGGTTGATGGTCTAAAATACATTGTGTAGGATTTTCATTTTTACACCAGTTGACCAAACTCACATGTACTTTCGCTTCACCGCTCCATACTTGACTGCTAATGGCATTATGAATAATACCCCCATGGTTGAGAATATATTCTAGCCCTGCTTTTCGACTTACCCCTTGAGCAATGCTGTTTGAAGAAACCAAACCACACCTTGTGGCAGAATGGTCTTGAGCTTTTCTAAACCAATATGCACATAAATCGGCACTATTGGGGAACGCTTTATCAGGGTACAATGCTTGCATTTTATCAATATAGTCGTCCGTAAAGCCTTCTTTACGGAAATTACGGCTCCCTAAAAACGGTGGGTTGCCTATAATGGCGTCCGCATCGGGCCAGTCGCTAAACAGGGCATCGGCACAAATTATATTGTCCTGCAGGTTGTTAAGGGGTAGCACTTCTTCATCTAAACCCAAGCGGTCTACGGCTTTTTTGCGTCCTATTTCAAGGGTCAGTTTCGCCAATTCCACCGCAAAATGGTTTTTATCGATGCCATAAAACTGGTGGCTGCCTACTTTGCCGTGGGTGTAGTCGGGTTCAAGGGGGCTTTGGGTGGCTTGGCATAGATCTTTGTAGCATTCAATTAAAATGTATTCCAGTTCTTTGAGTTCAATTAAGGCTTTATACAAAAAATTACCGCTTCCGCAGGCAGGGTCAAGGACTCGGTACTGGCGTATTTCATCTAGCAGGGTTTGAAAGGCGGTGGGGGTTTTGACTTGGTGAGCCTCTTCAATTTGACTTTGCCAATACTGGGTAATGGTGGGGCGTATGATTTTTTCAATATCCAGTTCGTGGGTGTAGTGTACGCCGTCGGCATGGCGTTTGCCTTCGCAAATCATGCGTTCAAAAATCGTGCCGAAAATCGCAGGTTCAATCGGTCGCCAGTCTTCTTTGGCGAGTTCGTGCAAGGTACGCACTTGTTCTTGCGTCAGCTCAATCGGGATTTGCTTGGCGAATAAGCCTCCGTTAAAATACGGCACGCTTTTAAATCGTCCTAAAGAGGCAGGCGTGGGGTTATTCATGTGGGTAAATAAAGCCCCTAGCACGTCATAGCTTCGTTCAGGTTCGTTTAAGCATTCACCGACTAAATCGGTAAAAAACTTGGCAGGCATCAAGCCAATATCTTCCGCGAACATACACAACATGCACTGCAACACAAAATGTTGCAAGTCTTCATTCGGGAGCTTCGGTAGACTACCCGCCGTGGGTTGATTGCTAAACACCAGTGAATCATAAAGCCCCTTTAAGCGATCCACCGTTTTTTCAGTAATTCGTTTGGCGTTGTTGGTAAAATCGATGGCTTTGGTGTTGCCTTGCCTCATAAACCGCCATTTGTCCCAGTGTTGGGGGAGTTCTGCCGTCTTTATTTTTTGGAGGGGTTCTCCCATTTGGGTGTGGAAGTCGTAAATCCAAAATTCGGCAAAATTGCATAAAATGGCATACTTGGGCTTGGGGGTGAGTTCCACCCAGTAATCTTTGAGTTGGCGGTAATGTTGCCCTAAGGATTTATGACTACTCTTCATTTCAAAGACGGCAACATCCGTAAACAAGCAATCCACAAAGCCTTTGTTGTCTCGTAGCGACGCATTTTTAACAGGGACGTCAAAGCGTCCGCCTGCTTCTAGCACGCCTTCGTAGCCAAAGCATTTGAAAAATCGGTCTAAAAAGGTTTGGGCTTCGGCGCGTTCATCGCCTTTAATATGCGTTCCCACCCATTGCACAAAGTCTTCTAGGGCTTGAAAGAGGGCTTTATCCTGTTTTTCAAAGGGGTTTTGATACATCTCATCCATTTCCTTAGGGCGACTTTTCCTATTTTACCATAAGCACGCATCTTTACTATAAGCACGCATCGCCTGATTCAAAAAAGCGTTCCACCTCGTGGAGGTCTTCGCACACCGTCATTTTCGGCAGGCTCGTTAAAATCGTGCGTCCGTAGCCCTTGCTTCGCAACCGAGTATCCAAGAACGCCACCACCCCCCTATCTTCCGCCGTTCGCAAGAGTCTCCCCATGCCTTGCTTGAGCTTAATGACCGCTTGTGGAATCGCATAACTCTGAAACCAATCCTCTCCACGAGCCTTGAGACGCTCCACCGTGGCTTGATGAATCGGCTCATCAGGGGCGGTAAACGGCAATCGGTCAATCATCACCAGAGACAACTGCTCTCCCACAATATCAATACCTTCCCAAAAGGTGTACGTCCCCAACAGCACGGGATTCGCCGTCGTTTTAAACCACTCAATCAAACGCTGACGAGGAAAATCCCCCTGCTTGCGAATCGGGAAAAGCGTCCGCATACTGAGTTCGGTTGCCATACGATCCATAGCGGCATGACTAGTAAATAGAATAAACGCACGCCCTTGACTGGCATTCAACAGGCTCACCATTTCTTCTGTGAGTGCCTGCCAATAGCCGTCTTCTTGTGGTGTTTCAGGGATGCGAGAAGAAGGCGGAATATAGCAGAGCATTTGTTTTTGTGTGTCAAACGCCGAAGGCAAAATCAGTTCACGGGTGTGAATCTCGACAGGATGCCCTGCCTCGTCTTCGCTTAAGCCTTCTAAACCGTAAGTCTCTCGAAAATACTGCAAGCGTTGACGCACCGAAAGCGTCGCACTGGTGAGAATGGCTTGCTTATTCGTCCACACCTGCCCTTTCAATACCCGATCAATCGTTAGAGGTGTCGAAACCAGCTGAAAGTTGAGCCGTTCGTGATCCAGCTCCACCCAGTTCACCCGATCCAACGCATCGCCAGAAGCCTGTTCATGCACAAAGTACCCCCACGCTTCAATGAGTTGTTGCAGCTGTTCTTTGAGTTTGGCATGTTGCTGTTCCTTGAGTTGTTGCTTTTTTAATTCCACCGAAAAATCGGGGAGGCTGTGTAAATCCATGCCTTGCACCCATTGTAAGACGTCTCGCAACACCTCTTGAATTTCAAGATAGGTTTTGCTCATCTCCTCATCCGCATACAGACGCATCGTGCGTTGATGCTTGGCTTTTTGCAAAAGCTGGTGCATCAAATGGGCTTCGGCTTCTTTGAGATGCCAAATTAAATCATCGGGCAAAGGGAGCAGTTGCTTGTTGATTTTCGCCACCAACTGTTGCGATCGATACCGCCCAATACGAGAGGAAAAGGCATTTAAAGCATACCCATACAAGCTATGCGCCTCGTCAAAAATCACCAACTCATGCGGTGGCAATAGCCCTCCTCCGCTAATCACATCTTGGCAATACAGGGCGTGATTCGTGATGATGACATCCGCCTTGTCAACTTCCTCACGAGCCAAGCGATACGGATTTTGATCATAAAAACGGCACTGCCAGCCCAAGCAATCTTCGGCATCGCTTGCCACTTCCTTCCACAAGCGATTCGGCAATTCGGCATCCAGCTCCGCCCGATCGCCTTCCCAACCGTTATACATTGCCGTTCTCAAGGACTCTAAATAAAGCCTGTTTTGCTTGGTTTCAAGGGGTTCTCTAGGCTTGGGCGTTCCTAAAGCGTCTTCGGTTTCTTCTAGCTTGTGGATGCAGAGATAATTGCCCCGTCCTTTTACCAGTTTAACTTTAAGCGAGGATTCGTCCCCATAAAGCAACTTAGACAACGCCACAACATCCTTATGCAGTAGCTGTTCTTGCAAGGCAATGCTTCCTGTGGAAATGACAATCGGGCGTTTGTGATGTAAAAGACTGGGGAGCAAGTAGCCAAAGGATTTACCCGCCCCTGTGCCAGCTTCCACCAGTAAATGATGCCCGTGATGCAATGCCTCTTCAACGGCTTGCATCATGCGGATTTGCACGGGGCGAACGTGGTAATTCTCCCACGATGAAACGAGTTGCACAAAATCGCAAGGCGTGTGAGGGGGGCTTTCAGGCAAGGACGCTGTTGGGGAGGCTGTTTCGGGCTTGGACATAGGGGGTAAATCTCCGTTGATAAGCGTATCCTATCACAAGCCATAATAGTTTTGTAACAGTCAATGTAACAACGCTTAAAGTGTTAGGTTTATTTGTCGATAAGTAGTTCAGTTATTTTTAATTCACCGTATAACAAGAAAGAGAAAAAATATGAACCCTTATGCTTTTAATCCTCGTAGGCCTCAATACATGGCGGCAATACATGACCGTCGTTTACATAATGTACCTCCTACAGCAATGGGTATGCCTACAAGCATCCAATCTTCAGCCCCTTCATCTATTTCATTTTTAGCAGATTCTAAACGATTTGGCACTTTGCTTAATTTGGTTAATCAAGCAGGTTTGACGCAAACATTAGGTGATCTCGAAAAATCTTCACCTATTACGATCTTAGCCCCCACCGAAAAAGCCTTTCAAAATTTACCACCTGATATTGTCAAAGCCTTGACAAAACCTGAAAATAAACAGTTCCTTCAGGAAGTTTTAAAGTATCACGTTACGGACATGCCCATCACTTCTGGAAGACCTGGTCAAAAAATTGAAGTAGATTCGTTACTGCAAGATTCAAAAGACGGTACGGAACTTTTAATTGGTAAAGACGGAAGAATTAAGGTCGACAATATCAGTCAAATGTTTGGTGCGGCAGCTCCTATCATTAACACACAAAACGGATCCAGTGTCATTCCTATCAATGAAGTGTTAATTCCTAAAGAGTTTGATGCGGATAGCCTACTTGCTGATAAGCGGAATGCCGTTTCATTTTTAGGTACGAATAAGAATTTATCGACTTTGACTCAATTGATTCAAGGCTCTGGACTGACAAGCGCCATTCAAGACCTAGAAAAAAAATCTCCGAAAGGCATTACCATTTTAGCTCCTACGGAAGAAGCCTTTGCAAAATTAGATCCTAGAATTGCAGCAGCTTTACAGAGACCTGAAAATAAGGGCATTTTACAAGAGATTTTACAATACCATGTCAGTGGTGCACAAGTCGGTTCAGGTGGTCAATTTGACTCCCTTCTTGATAATAAAAATGATCGTAACAAATTAGTTACCTCTGACGGTGAACTCCGTGTTGTGAATGGACGTCAAGTCGTTGATGTCGGTTCAGACGTAGCACTATCTAACAAATCAAGAGTGGTTACGATTGATCAAGTGTTAATTCCACCCAATTTAGATTTGAGTAAGTTATTAAGACAACGTCCTTCACCTTATTACTACTCGGTTTAAAAAATAAAATCCAGTCAAACAGGCTTTCCTCACAGGAAAGCCTGTTTTTTAGAGCATTCCATTACAAGCCTACACCGTCGTTGAGTGTTTCTTCACCTTAGGAGGGGCATCGGGTTGGCGTGCTTTTTAATTTGCTCGGGGCGTTTATCAATCGCTGGGTTTGTTGTATAATCAAATTTAAAAATTACCGTACGCTATAGATAAGGTTATAGTCGATTAAAGATGTTTCCGAACAGTAGGCTAAACGAGGAGCCTAGATTATTTTGTGAAAAAGTTTAGAAAATGTGTAGATAGACCTACATGACTGAACAAAATCATCGTAGCGACAACGTATAGACACCCTACAAAAAACTCTGAAGACGACTATAATTATGATTTTGGCTCTAAATACTCTGCTTCCCAAGATACATCCCTAGCCCTTGAGGCATTTCCCCGACTGAAAGTGCCTCCCAATGTGTAAAAATTAACGTATGCAAGGCATCAGGCTTGAGCGACGCTTTCCCAAAGGCTTCATAGTCTAACCATTCAATTCGATCAATGTTTTCTGGAAAAGGGGCTTGCCAAGTGGTTTCCCCCCCCACCAAACGAGCTAAAAAGCTAACATCCACCACATGACGCTTGGCATCGCTAAACTCTGAAAGCGAAAGCAAGCCGACTAACTCAATGTCTAAACTCACCTCTTCTTTCAACTCTCGAATGGCACAATCTGCAATGGATTCACCCTCTTCAAGCGTGCCACCTGGTAGAACCCAAAACGGCTTCTGATTCTGTTGCATCAAGAGCAATTTCCCAGCATAAAACAAAACCACCGCTGCACGGACTTTTAAAATCTGAGTAGGGAATACACTTAAAGACACGTCCAAGCTCCCTTAAAATCTCTTAAAAAGACTCTAAACTTGCCCCTGTGGAAGAGGCAACCGTTTTAGCAGAAGATTCATCGTTGAAAATACCCAACTGCACTTCAAAACCAGAACTACTTTGCTTAATAATCGAGTTATAGCCCTGCGTTTTCAGTCGGGCTTGTGTGGCTTCGGCATCGCTCTTCGTGAAGAATCCGCCCAAGTAGACTCTGAATTTTTTGGCGATAGAGGCTTCTTTAGGTGTTGTGGCGGGTGGTTTAGGGTCTGTGGAGGCTTCAGGCACAGGGGCTAAATTCTCCTGCGTTTTGGGATTCGAGGCTTGCGACGCATCAATTCCCACATAGGCTTCTTGTTTTTTAGTGGTAGTCGTATTGTTTTTGGATTCTTTGGCGATGCGTCTTAAGCGTTCAGCTTCACTTGGCACATTCACCCGCACCCTATCTTGCAGGCTTTCCGCATCCAACGGCTCTTCTTCGTTTAAAGCGGTATTTTGCATATTCACGCCTGATTCTAGCGTCGGGGCTTCACTTAATTCTTTGGTTTGTATGCCCAAATCCAAGTTTTTGAAAAAGAAGCTAAACAGCAACAACAAAACCAGCAGTGAAATACTTAAAGCTGAAAAAAACAACACCCATATATTCCGAGAACCCAATGTTTTGGATAAAGACACGCCATAAACCTCCAAATTCGTTACGATGATAAATCTATTATATCATAAAAAATACTTCATCTGTTAGCTTTTACGGCTTTTTTAGGATCACTTCATCTAAAACTTGATTCTGCACGTTTCGCATCTGAAGGCGGAGTTGATGAACAAGATGCCTACCACAAACAGAACTTAAGCTAATATCCAAATAATGATAATCTTCATCGTTATACGCTAAAGTCTTGGGGAAGAATGGCTCTATACAAGGTTTCTTGGTGTTTTTCGCTTGCGTGCATTGCGATTTGGGGAAGGCTCGCTTTTGACGGAGGTAAGCCCCACCGCCCCCCGAAACCACATGCAAATACGGCAAACCTTGACTCCCCTGTGTTTGACGCAAGGCAAATCGCTCATAATTGTGATCATGCCCTGCCAAGTACGCATCCACTTTGTAAAGTATAAGTGTCGGTTCTAGGGCTTTTCGCAAGGCGACTAAGTCGCCATCTTGTCCATGCGAACCTGTCGAGTACAGGGGGTGATGCCCATACACGATTTTCCAAATCGCACGACTGCTAGCAAGTTGAGTTTGCAACCATAGCAACTGGTTTTTGTTGAAATCAGAGGTGTTAATCGCAAAAAAATCCACCAACGGCGATTTTTTAACCACATAATAGCCTTGCTTAGGCATGCCAAGCGTCTGAATGACATCCTGACCTTTTTCTTTCAACATATCGTGATTGCCCAGGCTGAAGTAAAACGGCACGCCTAAATCGGTGATGCCTTTATACATCTGCGTTACCAAGCGATTAGCATCCTTACTAGCATTGCCCGCAGGATAAATAATATCCCCCAAGTGAAGCACCGCTTTGACACAGGCTTGATGATCAGGGCAACTGGTATTTTTATCTTTCGGGTGATACGTTTTCGCTTGCTTCTCCATGGCATCGGCTACGGCTTTTTGGTTGGGATTGCCTGAACCCGTGTCCCCCACGGCGAAAAAACGAAAGTCAGGCAGTACCGCAGGCTTTGCGACAACCGCTTTGGCACTTGGCTTGAGGCTTGGCGTAGAAGGCGACACCGCCTTCGCCAAGAGAACCTGTGTTCCCACAAGGAGTATTGAAAAACTAAACAAAACAAAGGACTGAAAAAAACGTTGGAAGTTCAAGCGAATCCTCCTTTAAAGGATATGTATTGTAGGCATATAAAATTAGATTTAAGGGCTTGTAAATCATGTAGAGTTATTGTGAAGCCCCTTATCTAAGCGATTCAAAATACGACACTGAAAGCATACCGTTTTTTTAGAGGCTGTGCAACATTTTGTAACAAATTATGTTAAAAGGTTCTCCATAATGCTTGAGATGATTTTATGTGTATACGAGCTTCCGACGAACTCGTTCTCTACTTACTGTTACACTAAACGAATAAAAGGAAACTTTTAACATGTCGATAAATCCCTTAAACACTCATTTCCCCCCCCACGCTACACAATTTAAAGCTATTGAAAATCAACGTAGTGGGAGTGAACTGTCCGCATTAGAAAAAGAAATGCAAGACTTATGTCGTCGTATTATAAAGGGTACTATCAGTGATGCCGCCGAGATTCAAAGTGCAAGAGAGAAGATGTCTACTATGGTAAAGCAGCTAGGGGGCTATAGAAACCTATCCTCAGAGACACAAAAGCTTTGGAGTGATCAGGTTCTAAAACCTAGAGGAACAACTGCACCCACAATCAGAGACACTTTTAATAAACGCGACACAGCTTTAAAGAGTCCCATTGAAACACCAGAGGAGCTAGCCCGTAAGCTTAATAAGGCAAGAGAAAATCAACAGCCTAACCCCATAGAGGATTTGAGGGCTTTAAATGCTCTCGTAGAAGAAGATATAGATCCCAATTTACTAAATAAAGACCCTGTAGAAGACCCTGTAGAAAGAGCGAAACAGTTGATTCAAGCATTGAAAAAAATAGACGTTGATTAACGGGGACATTGCATTGAGTTAAGTGTACAAGACCTTCCCAATTGCCTTTCTGAATAAGGAGAGGCAATTGGATTTTTCCACTAAGACAAGGAACACGCATTCGATGCGGTCATATCATAGCGGATGCCTGCCTCTTTCATCCGAGCCAAGGCTTCCGTCAAACGAGCTTCAGGCACGGTCAAGGCGACTCTAAAATAGCCTTCCCCAACAGAACCATAGCCGTTACCGGGAGGCACAACAATCCCTGCTTTTTCAAGCATTAGACTCACAAAATCCACACTCGTCATGCCTTTGGGGACAGGTAACCACAAGTAAAAGGTCGCCTCAGGCATCGGGATGTCCCAGCCTAATTCACGCAAGCCTTCTACAAATAGTTGACGACGACTGCCGTAAATCGCATTTAAATCACGAGTCAAGGCGTCGCTGTGGTCTAAGCCTACGGCGGCAGCCTTTTGAACCGCTTTAAATACGCCACTATCGGTATTGTTTTTAAGCGTGCCTAAGGCTTGAACGGCTGCGGTATTGCCTGTGGCGAATCCCACACGCCAGCCTGTCATGTTGTACATCTTAGAAAGCGAGAAGAACTCCACACACACATCTTCTGCTCCTTCATACGCCAAGAAGGAGGGGGCTTTGTAGCCGTCATAGGTCATTTCACTGTATGCGTTGTCATGGCAAAGCAAAATATCATATTTTTTACAATAGGTAATCACTTCTTTTATTTTTTCTTCTGAAATAATCGCCCCTGTCGGATTATTGGGATAGTTCAACCAAAGCAATTTGGCACGCTTGGCAATGGCTTCAGGAATGGCGTTTAAATCAGACACCATCCCATTTTCAGGGAGCAATGGCATCGTGTAAGGCGTCCCCCCACACAAGAGGGTGTAGTTTTCATAGACAGGATACCCTGGACTCGGGCAAAGCACCACGTCCTCTTCGCTTTCCACATACGTTAAAATCATGTGAGCAATGCCTTCTTTAGATCCGATTAGAGACAGCACCTGCGTTTCAGGATTCACCGTAACGCCGAAACGGTTTTGCATCCAGTTGGCTACGGATTGACGAAATTCTTGCGTACCGTGATAAGGAGGGTAGTTGTGCGTATCAGCATCCGCAACAGCCTTTTGCATCGCTTCGACAATCATCGCAGGGGTAGGTAAATCAGGATCCCCAATGCCTAGGCTGATAATATTTACACCGTTGGCTTCGGCTTCGGCAACTTTACGATCGATTTCAGCAAATAAATAGGGGGGTAATTTTTTAAATTTAGAAGATGGAGCAGGCATCGTTAAGTCCTCAACGTCAAAGCAAGATAGTATCTAATAACATTTCTAATAACATTAGTGTAAAGGAAGGGCAAAAAATCGGCAAGCTAATTTTCATTCGCTTCATTGTCATCGTCTTCTTCGGAATTCAGAAGCAGAAAATCTAAAATTTCTTCTCGTAAAAACTTGGGGAGTTCATCGAGTGCCAAAACGGCTTTAATCACAGGCATCCCTCCGATTTTATACAGACTCGCCAGTGCCGAGTGAGCCACTTCCATATTTTCATCAAAGAGCTTGGTCTCTAAAAGTGGGATGTGAGACGCATCGCCAATAGAACCGAGTGCTTCCACCGCTGAAAGCCGAATGGAAACCGCCTTATCGTCAATGACACCTAAAACGCCGTCTAACGCTTTTTGACGCTCATTACGACTTAAATTTTCTTCAGATGCCAATTTTCCAACCGCATCTAAAATGCGTTCAAACAGAAACTGACATTTTTCACGCACGCCCTTTTTCGATTCAAACAAATCAAGTAAGGGATCTAAAGCCCGAATATCCCCGAGCAGTCCTAAGGCTTTCACGGCGGACTCTTGCAAATACAGGGAAGACTCCTGCTCGTCTTTCAGCAAGCGAATCAGGGGTTGCATGGCTTTGGGGTCTCGTAAACGCCCTAATGATTCCGCCGCTTCAAGTCTGACCCGATAGTTGGCTTTTACGTCATTCAACAGTCCCATGAGGGGGACAATCGCATTTTGATTGTTGAGCAAGCCCAAGAGACGAATCGCCATACAACGCAACTTAATCACCTCTTCTTTTTCAATAAAGGCTCGATAGTCCTGTGGGGCTTCAAAAAGCCGAATGCCTGTGGCAAGGGCAATATCCACCAATGTTTCATGGAGGCAAAACGCCTTCACCTGTCCCAGTAAACTCATTAACGCATGAGCAAACGCCACGTCGGTGGTGGTTCGTAGAAGTTTTACCAGTTGCGGTAGAATCTGAAAGCCTGAACTGCCTTGCGTAAAGGGCTTAATGCGTGTTAAGGTATCAATCTTCTTTTTAAGAGGGACGTCTTCACTCTGCAAGCATTCCAGCATAGGAAGCCAAGCGGGCAAAAAATGTTGGATGTCGGACAAAAGCTCCTCCGACGTGGTGGTCTCCATCGGCAAAGGAGCGTCTTGGCTGTCTTCAGAGTCAAACCCCTTTGTCATAAAGAGAATATCCAATTCTGCAAAAGATTACGGATTGTTTGGGCTTTTTTGGAAAGAACTTACGTTGTTTTTTTAAAAGCTCTCTAAAACTAATTTTAAGTGTAACGGATTTCTCTGAAAAGTCAATTTTAAAGAGAAATAGAAATGGAAGGCGTATTAAATGCCCGCTTTAACTCTTCTTGAGAAGCCGTCGAAGCGGTTTGAATCCCAAAGCCCTGTTGACGCAAGAGAGCGACCGCCGTCTGCAAGTCGTCTAAATCATTACGAAAAAACTGTTGCGTGAGCTTTTTGAGAGCGTTAAGTCCTGCCTCTTCTCGATTCACCGCACTTTGATACGAAAACTTTTTACCTGATTTCAATCGTTCTGCCAGACCTTTTTCAACCAATCGATCCATAACCGTTTTAACAGTGGTATACGCCCAAGACCGTTCCCCCTGATTGATAACCTGCTGAATATCCGCCACATAAACAGGAGTCTCCGATTGAAACTCTAAAGTCCATAAGGCATTGAGTATGATATTTTCCAAATCGCCTTGTTTGAGTTCGACACGAGACATAGAAATGAAAACTCCAAATATTATTTAGTTAGACGATGATATGAGCCAAATTTAAAAATAAGTACTTTATTTCATAGTATAGCAAGTTTTTCTAAAGTACAAGCCTTAATTTATGACGTAACATTCCTTTACGCTTTACGAGTCTAAAACACGACTCTAAAACCTAAATGGTATTAGCTGGCTCTTTTAAAGCCAAACTGGTGTGCTAAAAAATCCGCCACCCACGCTTGACGCTCGCCTTTGGCTTCTAGGATAAAACGTAAAACCCCTTCTCGAGCCACATTCCCAAGTCGAAT
Source organism: uncultured Vampirovibrionales bacterium (assembly GCA_964506805.1). GTDB lineage: Bacteria > Cyanobacteriota > Vampirovibrionia > Vampirovibrionales > JAJTHC01 > JAJTHC01. The sequence goes on from CAZDMD010000007.1 coordinate 28,917, forward strand.
CAGCGTCATCACAGCCAGTTGTAACTCCGCTTGAGTGCTAGCCTCTTGACGCAAAACCTCTAAAAGATATTCCGTAACAGGGGGATTTTCCATTTGCAAAAGCGTATTTTCAAGTAGCACTAAATTGACTTCAGCTTGATTAGCTTGCATAAAAATACCTTTTATCAAAGCCCTACGGCGACGCTCAGGAAAAATCAACACACGAGGCGATACCATTTTTGTATGACTTACAAGCACTACGTTCGCCATAACTGAACATTCCTTAAACAATTTAAACAGGGAACTTGATACATTCACTATAAAACAGAAGGGGGGCTTTGACTAGGGCGACGGAAGCCAAAAAATGAGGCATCTTTAGCGTTTGTTTATGTGTTGAAGCGTCTTCTCTTTTAAATAAAGAGTGTTTTTTCTTGTGAGGGAGGGAAAAACAGCTGTACGTTATGACATCAGGGTTGCTCAAAATATTTGTTTTATTTTTATATAAGATTTGCTAATCTTTACATCTTCTTTATATAACACCTCTTGAATTGACTCCTACTCATGTTGACGCTTTAATAAAAAGGTCTAACGATTCAAATAGAAGGATTCTAAAAATGTCAACTCAAACATCACAATGGCAAGGGCAACGCATGACGCCACTTAGTTTCATCGAAAAAGACGGAGATGCCACGCTCGGGGGTGTTTCTCTCCTTGAATTGGCACGCCTCTACGGAACACCCCTCTACGTCATGGATGCCCTGACCTTGCGTCAAGCCTGCCGAGACTATCATCAGACGCTAGAAGCCTCCTATCCCGCAGGGCATTTGGTGGTACTGGCTTGTAAATCGAATTTCAACTTGGGCTTGGCTAAACTGGTTGCCAGCGAAGGCTTGGGTTGTGATGTCGTTTCAGAAGGCGAGCTGATGACCGCCATTCGGGCAGGCATTACAGGCGATAAAATCGTGTTTAACGGTAATTTGAAGTCGGAACGTGAAATCGGACTTGCCATTGACTATGGCGTCAACCGTATTATTTTGGACAATTTTGATGAAATTGAACGTGTGGCGAAAGTCGCCAAAGAAAAGGGGGCTAAAGTCAATGTTTTGACTCGTTTGGCTCCAGGGATTGAATGCCATACGCATGACTACATTAAAACAGGGCAGAATGACTCTAAATTTGGGTTTCCGCTAGCTCGATTCGATGAGGTGATTCGTGCGATTCAGAAGTATCCTGAACAGCTTTGCTTGAAAGGCATTCACGGACACATCGGCTCACAGATTTTTGAGCTAAGAGCTTATCAAGATTTGGTGTCGATTTTCTTTGCGGAGATGAATCGGGTAAGAGCTGAATTTGGTTTGGTTTTTGAAGATTTAGATTTAGGCGGTGGTTGGGGGATTGCCTATACCGATTCTGATACGCCACTGCCTATTCCCACGCTGATTGAAACCCTTACCACCGCTTTAAAAGCATCCGCTGAATCCTTTGATTACCCCTTGCCTCGTGTGTTGCTAGAACCAGGGCGTAGCTTAATGGCTCGTGCAGGGGTTACCTTAGCGACTGTGGGTTCTCGTAAGGATGTAGAAGGGGCATTGCCTTATATTTCGGTGAATGGCGGTATGGGAGATAACATTCGCCCTGCCCTGTACCAAGCGGAATATTCGGCGTGTGTGGTCAACAAGATCGGTCAAGACGTTCCCACCGAAGCCGTGCGAGTCGTGGGTAAATACTGCGAAGGGGGCGATATTGTCCTCCGCCGATTTGAGGGCCCTCAACTCGAAAGCGGGGATTTATTCCTCACCTTTGGTACAGGGGCGTATAACTACACAATGGCATCGACCTATAACCGATTCGGTCGCCCTGCTATGGTACTGGTGGAAGACGGCAAGCATGGTTTACTGGTAGAACGTGAAAGCATCGACGATTTACTCGCTTTAGATCGCATCCCCGATTGGTTGTAGAATTCTTGAAGTTTTTATACCGCTGTTTTTTCTGCGATTCGCTTGAGCATCAGGGGGGCTAGCAAAGTGGTGAGAATCACCACCACAATCAGGATGTTCGCCCACAGCTCTGAAAGCAAGCCTGAGGCTTTCCCCACTTGCACGAAAATCAAGCCCACCTCACCACGAGGCACCATGCCTATGCCGATAAATGCCGAATTGAGATGTTTGTCTCTTACCGCAAAGCCTGCAAGGGCTTTGTGATAAGAGCAATCACGGTTAAAAGTAGTGCCAAAATAAAATACTTCACTTGAGCGGGGTCAAAGGGATTGAGCTGGCGTACATCCAACTGCATCCCAATCCAACTCAACACGCTACAAAATACGCTGTTTCGTTTAATCGATTAGGACACTTTTAGGATACTCTCACGATTAAGATGAACTCGCAAGCAACATCATCACCTCTCGAATGGCTTTGGCGGCCACCACATTAGAGACTCCCGAATGGTCGTAATGGGGTGAAAGCTCTACGACATCGGCTCCTACAAAGTGAAGCCCCTCAAAGTGTTTGAGCCACGTTTGTACTTCTCGAAAGGTGAGTCCCCCTGGTTCAGGCGTACCCGTACCAGGTAAAATAGAAGGATCTAAACCGTCTAAATCAAAGGTAATAAAAATAGGTCGTCCCTCCAGCTTTCGCCGAGCAAGCGTCAGTGCTTCAGCGGTAGGCTCCATAAACACCGTTTGATAACGACGCATAAAATCCCATTCTTCCCGAGTGCCTGAACGAATGCCAATCTGCACGAAGTGATTCGGATCCACCAATTCCACACACCGCCTTAACACGGTGGCGTGAGAAAGGGCTTCGCCTAAATAGTCTTGTCGTAAATCGGCATGGGCATCAATATGTAGAATCGCCAAATCAGGGTAATGCTTCACATATTCGCTAAAGGCAGGATAAGTAACCAAATGCTCCCCCCCGATGCCAAACCATTTTTTGCCGTGATTCAACACCTCCACGCACGCCAGACGCATGGCTTCTAAGGCACGCTCTCGATTGCCAAAGGGGAGTTCTAAATCGCCGTAGTCGTAATAGCGAATGTCTTCCCCGAGTTCCTTGTGCCACAGGGGGCTGTACGTTTCAATGCCCCAGCTGGCGTCTCGAATGGCGGCGGGGCCAAAACGAGTACCGGGGCGGTAGCTACAGGTGCCGTCATAGGGTAAGCCAACGAGTACCCAGTCCGCTTCGTTGATTGTCGCCGTGCTTCCCATCCAGCGGGGGAGTCCTTGTGGTGCTTCTAAATTTGCCATGGGAGTGTATCCTTTTTTGTGTGGGGGTGAGATGTTAAAAATAGTTAGGCTGATACATCATGCTGAAAATGTAGGTCATAATAGCTTCGTTTGAGAACTTTAGCCTCTTTATCAAAAAACGTTTTGTTTCCTGTGGTCGCTTTGAAAAAATTATCTATTAACTGGATACCTGTTTCGCAGAGTTTGAAATTCTCGTTTTGTTCACGTTGCTTGCCTTGAATAAAAAAGTACAAAAGCCAATCTTCGCTTTCAAACAAGTTTTTCCAATCTTCACCTTTAAATTGTCCATACTCCAATTTTGTTTTGTCGAATAAACTTTCTTCAAAATCTTCAGTCAAGTTTGAGTCAAGTTCAATTTCCATAACTAAACATTTTACCATTGAATTAGGATATTCCTTGAGTCTCTCGTATAGATCATTTTGATCATTAGCAACAATATCTAATAGCTCATATTCAATCAACACATACAAGACCCACATCAGTTCTTGAGTGTAATAATGATCTATCGTTTTTTGAAGAGTCGCTTTTATTACTTTCTTAGACTTTTCGTTATTTTGAAGGAAAGGTTTAAACATTTCAACGGTTTTTTGCTCCGCTATGTATCGAATGGTTGAAGGTTCTAGTGAAATACATTGCATAATAAAGGGAATAATAAAATTCTCTAAAAGTTGTTGAAAGTGATGAAGTTTAGGCAAGAGATTTTCAAGTAATCTAAAGGAACAGGATGAATATAATACTTGATTTTGTGCAAAGGTTTTAAATTGCATTTCAGCAAGAAAAAGTATATAAAGAATCCTCCAGTATTCTCGAAGAGGCTTTTCTAAATGGCTCAATAAGGAAGAAAGGAAATAACTTAAATGATGTTCCGCTTTATATTTTCCTTTTCTTAATTTTCTTATTTTTTCAAAACAGCGTAATAATCTTTTTTCGGTTAATTTTGACCAAAGAACATCCTTTTTTAAATCATCAAATACGTCTAATGCTTCTTCTGTAATTGGGAGCCAAAAGGGAATAACTGACCATTCATCAACATGACTAATTTGTGTTTTTTGAGCATTTATCTGTAATTCATAGCGATTTAAAATGTTGCCGAATTCAGAAAGAAGACGATTTGCATCTGCTTCACTATGACAAAATATGAAGTAATCATCTACATAATGACTAAACTCACAATCTATCTTGTCTTTTTGAATAAAAGCACTAAATTCTTTGTCTATTCTATCTGTAATTAGCTTTGCTACAAAATGAAATAACGTCGCTCCAACAGGGATACCTTTGGTTTGTTTGTTATTCATTTTTTGTAGTAATGTGTCTATTTCATCCCCTAGATTGTATAAACCACATTTAGTTGCGGGTTTTTCACGCTTTTTCTTTGCGTCCTCTTTTCCTAAAATAGCCCATGGTATTGAATGAGTGTAAATACTAGGATAAAATTGACTGATGTCTATTTTTAAATGATAGGAATAACCTTGAACATCCTTGTAGCACCTTGAACTGATTACGTCATGTTTTTTTAAGGTAGGTTTCCCTTTTTCAAACTGAAGGTTCAAGAGCTTATCTGTCTTTAAATTGGGGACTTCAGGTTTATCCTGTTGTTTTGTGTAGAGTTTTGATACTTTATGAGCTAATCGTAAGTATAAATAAGGGTTTGGAACTTTTAATTCTCTTCTATGTGAAGTTTTTTTATTGGGTGTTGTAAACCGAAGACATTTAGTTTCTATTGGATTTGTCAATAATTCTTGTAATTTTTTTTGTGTATTTATAAAATCAAAGAAAAACTTAGCTGTAAAGTAGGGTGGCATTTTATCCGTATTTGTAAAAAAATTAGCCTGTTTGTCATCTAAAAAGATAGGTAATATATCTACCATAATAAAAGGACACTCCACAAATAAAACCAACCTAAGAAAATTATGATAACACAAACGAAACCTAAAGTTTAACCGCCCCCTAGCCCCCTCCTGAAATTAGAAGGGGGGACAAAGCCAAGGACACTTGACAAAGCACGCCTCATTTGCCACAATACAAAAAGGGAGAGTCCCCAAGTGAGTCAGACTTGAGAACTCTACGCTAGCCTATTAACTTAATTTTAAAATTAATAGGTAGATAATCAAGAAGATCATGCCTTCACGAATATCCATTTAGCTCACCTCCTTTCTGTTACAGAATGGGGGTGTTGCTATATTAGCAACCCTTTTTTAAGGTTTTGATTAGGCTAGCATAAAGCCTTCGCCACTTCAAGGCGAAAATCCGCCAACAGTTGTAAGTCCTTCTAGACGCTGGCTTTTTGGCATTTGTGGGTCATTGTGGATGCACCGTATCGGCTCAAATCCAAAAGCAAAAATACATTTACTACCATTGTTCAGGAGGCAAAGGGCAATGCCCCGAAAAATACTTAAGGGAAGAAGTTTTAATCGAGCAATTCAGCCATGCCGTTCGTCGCATCCGTGCGAATAAGGATGTGATCGATTTAGTCATCAAAGCATTGAAAGAAAGCCATGTGGATGAAATCAAGTTCCATGATGAACGTATCAAAGCCTTGCATAGTCATCAAACGGTGTTGCATCATCGTATGGATATGATTTACACCGACAAATTAGACGGTCATATCAGCCATACGTTTTGGGAAACCAAGAACACTCAATTCAAAAAAGAATTGGCAGACACGGAACGCAGGCTAGCAGAACATGGTAAAGCAAATTTTGCGTATCTTGAATCGGGGGTGCGTTTGCTTGAAGTGATTCAAAATGCGTCGTTTTTATATGATAGACAACAACCACATGAGCAAAGAAAGCTTTTAAATCTGCTACTTTCGAACATTTCATTGAAAGACGGAAACCTTCACTATGACTACAATAGACCCTTTGAT
>CAZDMD010000008.1:0-34792 GCA_964506805.1 uncultured Vampirovibrionales bacterium
TTGTTTTGACACAGAAAGTACCCATTATGGGCTTTTTGAAGACAGCCCCTAATTGGTATTAGATAATGCCTTTATAAATGCCTGATTGCATCACCGAGTGGCACACGACCGACCCAGCCCCAATCGTACACGCATCGGTGATATGAATGGAAGGCAAAATCGTGGCGTTTGCCCCGATTAAACAAGACGATCCCACCCTTGCCCCACCGAGCATCACGGCATTCGGGGCTAAATGACTAAACGTCCCTAACACGCTATCATGCTCTAAAATAGCGTGATGATTGATCAGGCATCCATTCGCAACCTGAGCATTCGTCCCGATATGAGAACCCCCTAAAATCTGAATGCCGTAATCTCCTAAGTGAGCCGTATGAGCCACATACGCCTGTTCACTAACAAAGTTAGGTACGCAAAACCCTAATGCTTGCCACTGATGCGTTAAGGTTTGACGCAAGACGTTGTCCCCAATCGCCACAAAGGCGTGATGAATCCCTTGCCTTTTTAAAACTTCAAAAGTCGTATGAGACTCCTCTAAAACCTCTACACCCAACGCCTTAAAATAAGCAATATCAGTAGAAGAAGCACTGGCATCAGCTAACAAGACTTTTAGCTCCCACGCCGAAGGCAATTCATCACATAAGACTTTGGCATGTCCCCCCACACCGATGAAGACACAAGGCGTTTTCATTTAGGGCGTTTCTCCTTGCTTAAATTGCTCGGCGACTTTGGCCATAATCTGGGCTGCCGAACTACGAATCAGCCATTGTTCTTCTTCAAGAGCATGTAGAATATGAGTCATCACCACCGAAAAGCTCTCAATCGGGACACAATCCGACATCGCCTCCCAACTTTTTAGCACGGTCAGCCTCACACGATAGCCCGCTTCCGCATTGCGTTCATTGACTAAACTCGTCCCATACGCCTGTCCTAAGGCTTGTAAGGTGGGTAAGGTGGGAAGCGTGCAACAGGCGGTTTGAATGGCGGCACGCACATCGGCACTTTCATGCCCCAAATGTGCCAGTATGGGGGTAATCGCTTCGGATTTACCGTAAAATCCAAGGGCTTTAATGCTCGCCACCAAGACGAGTGCCTCTTTATCTTTCAGACGCTTCAAGAGTAATTCAAAGCCTTTTTCTAACGCATCTTTGAGCATCATGCTTTTTTGAGAGAGTAGATCAGGCGTTTTTTGACTAGGGCGTTCACGGGCATCTAGTGGGAAATGTTCGCCGTTGTATTCCGCATCATAGCCCGCTTTATGACACGCCAAGACGGCGTTTTCAAGCTGTTCATACGCCATAGGCTTTAAGCCATTGGGATTGGGAATCAATTTTTCACCGTCAGGGGTGAGCAGACTCATCCCAGGTATGACAAAGACCACGTCTTGATTTTTTTTGACTTTTCGCTTGATGTTGATTCGCATGAGGCTTCCATTTAATAATTAAGTTCAGCTGTTTTAGGACGGTAACACACGCCACACAAAGTGGAGCAAGGGTTTCATCGACCGTTGGATTCGCCACGGCTCAAGGGAAAATCGCCAAAGCCATTCCAAATTTAAAACTTGAAACATACGAGGGGCTCGTTGGATACTGCCCGTCCACACATCAAAACTACCGCCCACCCCGACAAAAATCGTATCCGCTGCAAAACGGTGCCGATGCGTGGCAATCCACGTTTCTTGACGAGGCACGCCTAACGCTAACAATACCAACTTGGGATGAGCCTGCACCATATTTTCAACAAGACGCTCCTCCTCTTCAAGGGGATAAAATCCATCACGAGCAAAGACGATTTTTAAATCAGGGAGCTGTGCTTGCAAGGCGTTCGGTAATGCCTGCATCACCTGTGGTTTCGCCCCCAACAAGGCAACCCCTCTTGGTGAGCCTTCCGCATGGAGTCTTTTTAACAAAGCAAAGGCGAATTCAATCCCTGGTATGCGAGATTGTACAATCCCTTGACGCTTTAACGCCCAAACGACTCCTGCTCCATCAGGAATGGGGAAGTCCGCTTGTTTGAGAATATCGCCAAAAGTGGGGTCATCTTCGCCTCTCATGATCATTTCAGGATTCAATGTTACGACATGAGTCCCCCCTGATTGAGGGCTTGCAGTCCACACTGCTTCAAGCAAGCCTTCTAAAGTCCCTAATTGAATAGGATAGCCCAATACCTCTGCCCTTGTCATCCTTGTTCTTCAACCTCTTCTAAACTGGCTTTATTCTGTGGAGACAATTTGCTTAAACGCTCCGCTAAAAACTTACGAGACTCATGATCCCACAAAAACCAGAGATGCTTTGCCATGTGCTTGGCTTCAAACTGCTGTGCCAATGCGGAGACTTGCGGTAATTCTACGACCCCCCGATCCCGAGTTTCAATCCACAACGGTTCACGATCCCGACGATATAAAGGGCGAGGTTCGACCCATGTTTCGGCAAAACCATAGTCAAAGGGAATACCTCTGACTCGATAATGATTCGCAAGGGATTCTTTCAATTCCAACTGTTCAGAGACACTCGGGTAATACCGCAACTCCATTAAATCGATAAACTTGGGCAAGTTATGGTGCATCAAACGACTGGCGAGTTCTTTTAAAAAGGGGTCTTGACTATCGAGACTCCAGTCTTGAATCGCATGCCATAGGTAGTGATCATCCATTCGCAAATAGCGATCAATCGACAAGGATGCGCCGTCTGTCCCGAGTTGAAACAGCTCTTTGGCGGGATTGCCTGTATCAATACCCGCTTGCGTGGCGTAGATGAATCGTTGCAAGGTAAAGCCGAGCAAGGCTTCACTGGCTTTGTCAATCGAATGCAGGGCCATTTTATAGGCTTGATGCCGTCCAAACAAATAATGCTCTAAGGCGGGTAAACCGTCTTCTAATAAAGTAATGACGGGTTTGCCGTCTAGCTTGTTTTGAATTTCTAAGCAACTAATCAGGCGATCGCATTCAATTTCACCGTAACGAGTCCCCATAAAATGGCTATCTCGCAACAAATAGTCGAGGCGATCCATATCCAGCTGACTCGCCACCAAGCCTGCCAAATAATGACGAGGGGTCTGTTCATCCCCCACCATAAAGGTATTCAAGGCATCGGCGATATTTTCCACCCCGAAATTTTTCCATATTTTTTGAAGTTGTGCGTCTTCTTTCAGAATGCGAGGCAACCAATAATGATCGTGCGTTAGGCCTTTGGCATGCAAACCCAAGACGTCTTCTAAGGTATGCGACAACGGCGGATGCCCAATATCATGCACCAAAATACCCGTCATCAACAAGGTTTCCAGCGTGATGCCTGTTTCGGCAAAAGTGGATTTTAAAATTGTGCGTGAATCTCTGTCGTGCTTAAAGTGAGACATGGCTTTGGACATCAAAAACGTCGCCCCCAAGCTATGGCTAAAGCGTGTGTGTACGGCTCCAGGGAAGACAAATTCCGCCATGCCCATTTGCTTGACTCGGCGTAAACGCTGAAACGCTAAGCTATTCATCGTTTCTAGCACAATCCGATGCACGGGATCTTTCCGATCAAACTGGAGCAATCCGTGAATGGGATCTGCCATTTGTAGCCATCGCCAACGCATAGCACTTCCTTCTCGTGAAATTTAAAGATGAATCTAGTATATCACGAGTTGAGCGTTTGCTTTTTATGGATTTTCGTTTTGTTTTGGAGTTGGTTGGTCTTGGGGTCTTTTGCATCGCCATGAAATCGTGTGCCTCCTTATTTTTAAGAATAACCATTAAGCTCCATTGAAAACCAAAACAACTTACAAAACTCTTAAAAGTATTCTTAATTCTCAACAATTGCATTTGTTTTTGTTTATTTCTTTACTTGCGTTACATTGAATTAATTATTATGATAGTTAAACAGATGACACAATTCTGAAAGCATGTGAAAATCCCCTAAGCTAGAAGTATCCTTCCAGTTAGAATTAAAATTCCCACACAGTTTTGTCTCAAAAATACCAATTCAAAATATGGAAATGTTATAATAAGTTTATAATAAATAAAGAGAAAGGAGGTAAAACATGGCAGATATAATCGTACTTATTACATCAGTAATAGTACTTTTAAATCAGTTAAAATCTCTTGTATAAGTTGGATTCATTTTCCAACCCAAGAGATTCTTCATATTCGTTCAGAATAACGAATGGTACTTAAAGGTAGACTAAAAAATAGAGCTTGGTGTTCCTAGGCACTAGGCTCTTTTTATTCAATTTTCACTCCTTGTTTTATTTACTCCTTGAACACTGTACAGCCTACACATAATTTATGAGAAAGACTGTATACAAGTAAAATATACAACACTTTTCCTAAAAAGCCAACTAGCGTTGTAAAAATTTACAATTAAAAAAAACCCTTGTCTTGAGACAAGGGTTTAATGGTGCCACCTGCCGGAATCGAACCAGCGACACGGGGATTTTCAGTCCCCTGCTCTACCGACTGAGCTAAGGTGGCATTTATACTTTTTCATATTCGCTTAAACACACTAGGGTGTCAATCGCTAATTTAAGCCTCCTTTAAAGACGCTCGTTTGGCTTGAAAATACTGCTTTAACACCGCTTGATTTTCGGCTTCTAAAATCCCCCCTAGCACAAGGGTTTCAGGCAAGACTGCTTGAAAACGAAGGATACAAGAATCGCTTTCGCTACTATGTGAAGGATGAGAATCAAACGCCCCAAAAATCACCTGCCCGATGCGAGACTGTATCAAGGCCTCTCGGCACATGGCACAAGGCTCAAGGGTAACAATCAGTGTATAAGAGGTCATCCGCCAGTTGGACGCATGACGAGACGCCTCTTTTAAAGCGTTGAGTTCGGCATGTCCTAAAATATCGCCATCTCGCTCTCGAGTATTAAAGCCTTCCGCCACACATTGCCCAGACGAATCCAGCAGAATCGCTCCCACGGGGACATCCACAGGTAACGCTTTTTCTGCAACTTGCATGGCATAACGCATCCAATGATGAAGCTCCTTTGGGGTGAGTCGAACAGGGGTTTGAATAGGGGACATATCAAGACCCGCTTGCTGAATAATCAGGGAACAACGCCTCACGAGGCAAGAGCTGTGAATCAGGGTCTAGCAATGCCACATCAAAGCGTTCCGCCCACTGATACAAACCCGCTTGCCAATGCAACGCCCATGCTTGACACGCTTCAGGGGTATGACGCTGTTCAAAGGCGTCTGTGCCTTTAAACGCATCACCAACAAAGCGAGGGTACAAATGCCAATGCAAATGAGAGACGACCTCGCTAAATTGCAGCCAGTAGACTTTGGAAACCTCTTCTTGTGTTTGTAAAAACGCACTCCATGCCTGACTGGCTAAAAAGAGAGAGCTTGGCACTTCACTATGTTGATTTCCCTCCTGTGAAGAGGCAATTTGCAAGTAGCCCGCTCGTTTACCGACGATAGCAATAAGGGGGTGAGACGTATCTGTTTTAAAGGGGGACTGTGGCATGGCTTTTAGAGAATCCTTTTAAATAATGAGTTTTGCTAACAATACAATAAGTTTACACTTGAGTTTTACTTTTTATGTTATGATAAAAAATGAATTCTGTGAAATTTTATTCAAGAAAGTAGTGCCTGCTTTGAAAAATGCCCTCTATATTAGTCGAAAACATTGCAAAGTGAGTACTCACTATTGGGGACTCCTTCTCGTTTTGTGTTTAACTTCTTGGCTTTATACCTGCCCTGCAAGGGCTGAACAGACCACCGTGAACGAAATTCAAAATACCCTCAACCAAGGCTTAACGATTGAAACCGATTTGCCCAATTACGATAAATCGATTACGGTGCATCAGGTCGTGATTGAAGGGAATACCTTGGTGAGTGAGGCTCTCATCCGTAACGTCATGACGCTTCGCCCTGGTGTGGTGTATAGCAAAGACAGTTTACAGCAAGATTTAAAACGTATTTACGAACTAGGCTTTTTCACCGAAAAAATGAAAGCGATTCCGAAATCTACGCGTGAAGGTATTGTGATTTATATCACGGTGGAAGAAAATACCCCTGTTACAGGCTTTGAAGTGGAAGGCAATCAAGTGTTCACAGAAGCGGACATTGAAACGGTGTTTCAAAATCAAATGGGTTTGCCTCAAAATGTGGAAAGTTTAAATGCTGCGATTGAAACGCTTGAAAAAAAATATGCGGAAGCGGGTTATATTTTAGCCAAAGTGATTGATATTAGTGATACGGCCGATGGGACTTTAAAACTCAAAGTGCAAGAAGGTAAAATTGATCAAATTAAAGTGGTGGGCAATCGTAAAACGAAAGATTTCGTCATTACCAAGAATCTCGTTCTCAAAGAAGGCGACGTCTATAACGACACCACCATGAACGATGATTTAAAACGCTTGTATGCCCTACAAGCCTTTGATGATGTAAGGCGTGTGCTAACGCCAAGTGTCGAACATCCTGAACAGTTTGATATTATTGTCGAAGTCGATGAGAAACGCTCGGGAGCCTTCTCGCTAGGTGGGGGCGTGGATACCATTACAGGTTTCTTTGGCTCGGTGGGTTATAGCGATCCGAACTTTTTAGGTCGAGGCGAAAATTTTACGACGCAATTAGGCGTGGGATCGGGGGTGATTGGACGCGATACACGAACGCAGGCTCGTGCGCCCGTGTATCAGTTTGATATTGGCTGGACAACCCCTTACTTGGCAGGCACGGATAACGCACTAAGCCTCAATGCCTTTGGACGAGATACGCAAAGTTTTAACATCCCGCTGGCTTTAGAAAGACGCATCGGGGGGGGGGCAACCATTTCAAGAGCTTTAAAGTATTACGAGAATCTTTCTGGTAGCTTGGGGCTTAAAATCGAGAATGTGGCGGTGCGAGAAGCTGCCAATTCTGGTCAATTAGAATTTTTCAATGTTTCCAACACCGTTCGTCAAAGACAACTCAATCAAGACGGTACGTTTATTAGTCTAGGGCCTACCATTGCCTTTGATAGTCGAGACAATCGCTACGATCCGAGCCGTGGTTGGTTTAATACGGTTTCACTAGGGGGAACGCTGGGCTTAGGAGCTGACAGCTACGGTACTGCCAATCTCAATACGCGTAAATACGTCAAACTCAATAGTAGCTTAACACTCGCCTTTAATGGGCAATTGTCGTCCAGTCTTTTTAATGATATTCCTGATTTCAACGCCTTTCGACTCGGGGGTCCTTACTCGATTCGTGGGTATCAAGAAGGGGGCTTAGGAATTGGCTCGGGACTGGCTTTAAGTACCGTGGAATTGCGGACAAAAGTGCCTTTATTTGGTAAACTTAAAAACGTCGCCTTCTTAGAAACCTTCCGTATTGCAGGCTTTTTTGATGCGGGTACCTTATTTAATGAAAGCGAAATCAACGGTGTCTTTGGTCGTCGTGGTTATGGGACTTCTATTGGGGCGGGTGTTCGCCTGACGATCCCTGGTGTAGGCCCCTTACGATTCGATTATGCCATCCCCATGACGGACACCAATCAAGACTTTGAGCAGAACTTCAGCTTCGGCGTGGGACAAAAGTTTTAAATCCTATTTTGAGAAAAACTTGACTCCCTTTAAGTTTATTTTTTCTTGGCTCGTTTTTCTTCTTCTTTTTTTGCGTCTTCTTCGGCTTTACGATTTTCTTCTTCTAAGCGTTCGGTTTCCTTCATTTCTTGCATCGCTTGACTAAACGCATTTTGACTCGGTTCAAGCAAGTAGAACTTGAGGCGTGTTACCAACAACAAGGGGCGATTGGCATGACGATTGGGACTGGCAGAACGTCCATTATTTTGTATTTGAAATTCAGACATCGTTCGAGAATCTAGTGCTTCATAACTCAAATAAAAGGTTTCCACCTTTACCAATTCCTGTTTATAAGCCGTAAGGGTTTCGATAAACGATTTAATTTGAGCAAACGATCCTCGAATACGGATTTCAAGCTCTGTTGAATAGAGGGGCATATCTTTTTCTTTCACAGCTCGAAAACGCTGAAGTTCTTCGGGTACATCTTCGGTATTACCTTCGTCCTCAGAGTTATTACGCTTTCGAGAACGTTCGTCATCTCCAGATCCATAAGGCTGAATGGAAATCAAGCGATTGCCTGTTTGAGTTGCTAAATCATTCAAAACACGCATAAAGCCTTTCATGCGTGTTTCTAAGTCTTTCTCTTCAAAGGTAAAAGAAAGTTGCTCTTTATTTTCTTCACTTTTGTTTTTGTAACCTAACATATCTTGCTTTAAAGAAAGTATTTTCGTTTCTAAGCCTTGAATGTTATTCTGTAGGCTCGTCAGTTCTTCTGAAACACGCTGACAAACTTCGACTTGAGGGGCTAGAAACATAAGATAGCCCATACTTAACACGACCGAAAATGCGAATGCACTAATCCATAAAATGTTGCGTTGTGTCATTTGCATGTGAAATACGTCCTATTAAAATTGAGTCATTGGGGCTTAGTTGGTATTGTTCGTTTTTTCGACAGGGGATTCTGTCTCTGTGGCGTTTGAATTTTCGTTTGGACTGGTGTCTTCTTTTTGCTTAGCACTTTTCGGCTTAGTCAACTTCACGCCTGACGTATTGAGTAGTCCACCCAGCATAAAATTGTAAATCAAAGGTTCATCAGGAGAAACCTCTTCTTCATTGATGTAATGGAGAATAAAGTCTTTTCCATAACTGCGTTGTTCTAATTTCCCTGTTAGATTCAACACATCTTTAGGATGTAACGCATTGCCGATAATGGTAACCTGTTTATTATAGCCCACTTCGCTAAACCATAAAGTAGGGGGAAGGTATTGAATATCCGTCAATAAATCCAGTAAAATGGCATTGACTTGTTTAGACTCATTCACCACAGACAATATCTTTTCAGAAAGTAGATACATTTGGGTGTAATGTGTGAGTTCCGTTGTGGTTTGTTGAATCGCACTGGTGAGTTGTTTTTGTTTTTGTTCAATTTCAACCTTGCTGGCTTCACTGTATTTATTTACACCCATCAGTGAAACCCACCCGACTAGCGTCAATATAACACCGAGTCCCATCGCAGGTACGAGCATTCTGATAAGCGGATTATTGCTAATATCCAAGCCTTCAAACGAAGCGGGATTCAGAGAACTCAAACTCCCTAAAGAAAAAGTGCCACCCCCTTTTCCTGAGGAGGATTTTTTATCAAAAAAGTTTAAATGGTATGGGCGTATTTCAACGGATTCAAAACAGCCCCCCAGTACGGTCATGCCAATATCCGTACGATCGGTTGTAAAATCGGTGGGGATTTCAAAACTTTTAAAGCCTACGCCTGTTTCATGCTGAAGGTGTTGTAATAAAATATAATTCAGGCGATGCGTCATCCAAAACAAGGGTTCTAAAGGCTTCACTCCTTGTACCGTTCGGTTTAGCTCCATAATTAAATCAGACAATACCACGGCATTATCCGTCGTCTGACTGAGCATTTGCCCTGAAATCGTAATTTCACGAATATCAACTAAATCCAGACCTTGCCAAATCAAAAAACGCAAACGATCAAATTCTTGAATCATACTGCCCCAACAAAAATGAGGTTCAGGTATTTCAGCTTGAATTTTGTCATATAAGCCTGTCCCCACCATACTTCGTATGATTTGCAAGGGTTCGACTTCCATTGAGGCTAAACGGATATTCGCATTTTTACAAGCCTTTTGATACTTTTCAAAGGTATCTCGTCGAATGGCGGTATACAAAATTCTTTGATTGACTGGGCTACTCGCATTTTCAAGCAACTCAAAAGCCACCACGGCTTCGGTGTTATCAAAAGCCCTGAAGCGTTCCGCTTCACTGGCGAGAAAAATACTGTATTCTTCCATCTCCATTTTAGGAGTTTCAACCACCCGTAATAAGGTACAGGGAATAGTCAAATGCACTTGCCGTGTGGCAGGAGTGAGTTCATCCATGACTTTGCTTAAAACATCCCCTAACGCCGCACTATCGGGTATAATATCGCCTCCTGAGGCAATTAAGCCATGTGGCAATTTATGAATGACCGATTTAGTAACCGCCTGTAATTCATGGTGATAAATCGCCCCTTCTATTTCACCTGAACCAATGCTAATAGAAACGCTGTATTTTTCTTTTTTACGGTTGGCAAACTTTTCACCAAGTCCGAATTTTAACATGGGGCAATCCTTAATATTTTTTCGATGTTTCTCTCTCAAAAGGGTTTTTGTACTAAAATAATACGATGCAAACACTACAAAAACACTATTTTCATTATAGCAAATCGCAGTGGAGGACATGGGCGAAAGCATGGCGGAATTCATTCAAGCAGGCTAAGTTTCCTATCAAGTATTCTTGTACAGAAGCGGATTCTCACATTCAAACGCATCTGCTTCAATTCATTGCCTCACGTTTTTCAGACACTGCGAGCATCGGGGTTTACCTTCCTAACTCCTTAGAAGTAGACATTGCCCCGCTTATCGCAACACTTTTACAAGAGGGGTATCCCCTTTTTGCCCCTTGTGTCGCTAAAGAACGTACGTTAGAATGGAGACGAATTCACAGCCTCCCTCATACAGTGCCTCACGAATGGCAACAAAATGCGTATGGTATTTGGGAACCCAGCCCCCAGCAAGCCTTTTTAGACCAAGCGTTAGATTGCGTCTTAATCCCAGCTTTGATGATGGATCGTTCAGGCATTCGTCTAGGTTATGGGGGAGGCTACTATGATGTCCAGCTTCAAAGGTGGCAAGCGCAACAGGGTCGTTGTCCTTTGAGTCTAGGGGTCGTCTATGACGAATGCGTGATTCAGTCTCTGCCTCGTGAGGCGTGGGATGCTTCCCTCAATGGCTGGGTTAGCGAAGAAGGCTTGACTATTTTGAACGACATATAGCTATTTCAAGAGTTTTCTGAACGGTAGGCTAGACGAGGAGCCTAGATAATTTGGTGAAGGAGTGTAGATAGACCTACATGACTGAACAAAATCATTGTAGCGACAAAGTATAGACATTGTACAGGAAATTATTGAACAGCTACATAAAAGAAAAACCCTCTAGGGCGAGCCTAAGAGGGAGAGGACAATGTAGATGATAAATGTAAAATAAAAATGAAAGATACTAAATCAATTCTCTCTCTCGCAACAAGATTGATTGAGTTGATAAGATAGTTGTACCGCAACGAGAAAAGAAAGGGAATACCCCTTTGGCAAACTATAATCCTTAGGTGTAGCGAGTCTTCATCTTAAGATTAAGCCCTTCGTTTCAATACCACAAAAAAGGGCTTCATGTATCGCTTTGTATCCACTATTAAGAGGAGATACTCCATTTTTTATGCTCGTGTTACAATGGTTTAAATCAGTTTTGTTGATTCAATATGAATCAGATTAAAACGCCCCCTAGCTATACTAGATTCTTTCGTGAGGGAAACCCATGCACATGACAATGAATGAAGATTCTACCTTAATGCCTGAAGTAACAACGACTTCCCCCCCCAGTTCCACTGCTTCTACAGGGGCGTATGGGGCGGATCAAATCCGTGTGCTAGAAGGCCTCGAAGCCGTACGTCTTCGCCCTGGTATGTATATTGGTAGTACCAGTCAACGAGGCTTGCATCACTTGGTGTACGAAATTGTGGACAATTCCATTGATGAAGCTCTCGCAGGTTACTGTACTGAAATTCATGTTACGGTACATGATGATAACTCCGTAACGGTTCAAGACAACGGCAGAGGCATTCCTGTCGCCTTAAAAGAAGACGGCGTTTCAGCACTCGAAGTGGTGCATACTGTCTTACACGCAGGCGGAAAATTTGGAGACGGTGGCTATAAAGTGTCTGGAGGCTTGCACGGCGTAGGGGCTTCTGTCGTGAATGCGCTTTCGGAACGCATGGTCGTAGAAGTCTGTCGAGACGGACAAGTGCATAAGCAAACGTACGCCCGTGGGCAAGTCAAAACGCCTGTGGAAGTCGTCGGCAAAGCCAACAGCACAGGCACAAAAACCACCTTTTGGGCGGATGGCGATATTTTTGAAACCACCGTCATTGACGGCGAAATTATCGGGACGCGTTTACGAGAAATGGCATTTCTCAACAAGGGACTCAAAATCGTTTATACCGATGTCGCTCGTGAGTTTAAAGAAACCTTTTGGTACGAAGGCGGTATCGGGAGCTATGTCAGTTATCTGAATGAAAGCAAGACGCTTGTTTATGACGGCTTGTTTTATTGCGATGATGAAAAAGACGGTGTACGAGTGGAAGTCGCCTTGCAGTACACCGATTCATACAGCGAAAACGTGTTAAGTTTCGCCAATAACATCAATACGCATCACGGCGGAACGCATCTCACAGGCTTCCGAAATGCACTCACTCGAGTCATTAACGATTACGGACGTAAAAACGGCTTGCTCAAAGAAAAGGATGCAAACCTCACAGGGGATGACATTCGTGAAGGCTTAACAGCGATTGTCTCTGTCAAAGTGCCGAACCCTGAATTTGAAGGGCAGACCAAAGAAAAACTCGGCAATAGTGAAGTCTTAGGCATTACGCAATCGGTCGTAACGGAACGCTTGCAGGATTGGTTGGAACTTAATCCCAAAGCCGCCAAAACCGTGATTATGAAAGCCGTGCAAGCCTTGCAAGCCCGAGAAGCCGCTCGTAAGGCACGAGAACTCACACGCCGTAAATCCGCTTTAGAAAACAGCACTTTACCTGGTAAACTCGCCGATTGCTCCAATCGAGAGCCAGAGCGTTGCGAACTTTATATCGTAGAGGGGGATTCCGCAGGAGGTTCTGCCAAGCAAGGACGCAACCGAGAGTTTCAAGCCATTCTCCCCCTACGAGGCAAAATCTTAAACGTGGAGCGTGCTAGACTCGATAAAATCTACAACAATAACGAAATTCAAAGCCTCATTCAAGCCTTAGGCATTAACATTTCTCGTATTGAAGATGATTTTGAAATGGAGCGTTTACGGTATCACAAAATTATTATTATGACGGATGCCGATGTCGACGGGGCACATATCCGCACCTTATTGTTGACCTTTTTCTTCCGCTATGCTCGCCCCTTGATTGACAATGGCTACATCTATATTGCCCAACCGCCTTTATATAAGGTAACCGTTGGGCGAGAAGAGAATTATCTCTACAATGACCGTAGCTTAGAGCAACTCGTCAATAAGCGAGGGGCGAATAGCTTGGTGCTATGGGATTTAAAACGAGCCAGTTCTGTTGCAAGCGAGAGTTTAACGAAAACGCTTCAGTTGATGAGTCGTTATGTGTCTGCTCGTCATTCGTTTATGCTGGATGCTCTGCCAAGTGATTTGCTCCTGAGCTTGGTGGCGTGGAAAACCGATGCCAATGTCTTTCGGGATGTGGAAGCGGTTACGGCTTTAAATCACAAGCTCAATGAAGCGTTTCCGCAGTATCGCTTTGAATTAAGCGGTCTGGAAGACGACGAGCCTGAAGTCGAAGAAGCCTCCCTAGAAGAATCGGCGGGAAATACGGTGGAAAGCACGGAACAACTGGCGTTGCTTCCCAAAGCGATTGAAGCGTCTATTTTGGTGTTTCGACGTAAACATTCGGGCTTACTGGAAGATGAGTTGCTCACAGAACTCACCGTCATACTGATTGATAGCCATGAGTTTGATCGTTTGGTGAGTGATTTTGAGGCGTTGTTGGCGTGGAATCCTGAACTGCCGAGTACTTTGAATCCTGAAGCGGGCAATGGCATTAAAGTCATGGTGAACGAAAAGGAAGAACGCCTGTTCTACACCTTGCGAGACTTAAAAGCCTTTATTGATGAACGTGGTAAAAAAGGCATGGGCTTGCAACGCTTCAAAGGCTTGGGCGAAATGATGCCCCAACAGCTATGGGATACCACCATGAACCCTGAAACACGTACGCTATTGCAAGTGGAGGTGGAAGAAGCGGTGGCTGCGGATAAGCTCTTTGATGTGTTGATGGGCGAACGTGTGGAGCCTCGTCGTCATTTTATCGAATCCAACGCCCACAAGGTCTCGAACTTGGACGTGTAACACTCAACGGTAGGGGGAATTCTTGTGATGCAACGTGATCAGACTTTAAGCATCCTACACCGATTACAACCGCAGATGCAAACACACTATGGTATTGAACATTTGTGGTTGTTTGGTTCCGTCGCACGAGATGAAGCCTGTGAAACAAGTGATGTGGATTTGCTGTATCAGCCTGCCAAGCCTGTGGGATTGGAACTCATGGCATTGTGGGATGAGTTAGAAGCTCAACTCGGGTGCAAAGTGGATTTAGGCGATATTCGCTATTTAAAGCCTCACTTAAAAGCGTTAGTTGAAAATGATTTGTGGCATGTCTTCTAAACGAAGTCCACTGATTGAGTTACGAATCGGCTTTACAAGCCGTTTCGAAAATTGGCTATAAAAGGAAATCCTTAACGTGAAAAGACGTACCCAAACCCCCTTTCGGATTTACTTTTCCGTTTCTAGCGAAGGCTTTGGGCATTCCACACGAGCCATGGCACTCACCAAAGGGCTTGAAGCTCATGAGTATTTAATCGGTTCTTATGGCATTGCCTTGGAACGCATGCAGGAACTGGGCTTTCACACCATTGCTATTCCGCAGGAACTTAAACTGGTGGGCAGTAACGGCGGTTTTGATGTCGGGGCGACGATTCTCAACACGCAAAGTGCCGTCTTTAACTTTAACCAGCTGGTGCAACACGAAATGGACATCATTCGAGACTATGGCGTTACCCTTGTGGTGGCGGACGGACGCATTGCCCCTGTTGTGGCGGCCTCTCGTATGGATGTGCCGTGTTTGGTGCTGACGAATCAATCGGCGTTTTATCCCTTTTTTGCGAAAGACACGCCATTGGTGAAGCTACTCGGCTTGAGTTTTGAATGGGTGATGAAGTTTTGGCTTTGTAGTGCCGAAGAGATTTTAATCCCTGATTTTCCCCCGCCTTATACGGTGTGCTTACCTAATTTAAGTCTGAAACCCAAAGTCAAAAAACGCACCCGCTTTTTAGGCCCCTTGGTGATGTTTGAAGCCGATGAGGTTGAACCCATTCATCTGTCTGAAGCGGAGGGGAAGGTCTTGATTGTGGTGTCTTTAGGCGGGCATGAGTATCGGCGGCCTTTGTTTGATGCGGTTTTGGAAACCGCTTTTGAGTTTACGCATTATCACTTTGCGATTTTAACGCCCTTTGTGCCTCATGCCAGCCAAGTACAAGCGTCTAATGTAACGCTGTATCCGAATGTAAGTGAGTGTGCGTCTTATTTTAAGGCGGCTCAAGTGGTGATTACCCAAGCAGGGCATAGTTCCGCTATGGAGCTGATGACGCTCGGGAAGCCGTGCTTAATTGTGCCAGATAGTAAGCAAATCGAACAAGAGCAGAATGCTCAACGCTTGGTGGATTTAGGCATGGGTTTAAAAGTGGAGTATCCACAGCTCAAGCAAGGGGGCTTAGGCGTTGCTCTTCGAGAACTCCTGCTACAACGCGACTGGTTCCAATCCAATGCGGATGCCTTTGCTCGTTTTGCGAAAGAGTTGAGCGGCTCTAAATACGGCAAAGAGGTTTTGCATCGTTACGCCCAGCGTTTGCGTGCGTATTAGATTTAGGACACAGGCTTGACTTTTATAAGTTAGTTCGTTATAATGTATTCATACCGCCTTTGGAGAAGTGGCATATCGCTGATTCTGATATGTTGAGTACCCTTAGGCTTTTGTTTTAGGGGACTTTTTGATGAGCTTGACTGCAATTCTAATAGATGGAGAGTTCTGTCTTTACCGTATGCAAGCGTGTTATAAAGATTTAGATTTTGACAATCCTGTCGAAGTTGCAGATAAAATTCATAAAATGGCTTTGAGTCATCTTTATCAAAATAAAAAAGAACCCCAACTGCAAAGACAGGATTTATATCGCATTTTCTTTTATGATTGCGTTCCTTATTCTAAGGATGCGTATTGGCCTATTTCAAAAAACAGGATTGATTTTTCTAAAACAAAAACCTCACAATTTAGAACCCAATTACATAAAGAACTTGTGAAGAAACGAAAAGTCGCCTTGCGTTTAGGTGAAATTTCTTCTTCTGCGTCATGGCAATTGTATGATAATTCTTTAAAGCAATTACTCAAAGGCAAGAAACAGTGGACTGATCTTGAAGATAAGGATTTTCAATACAACATCAAACAAAAAGGTGTTGATATGAAAATCGGTTTGGATATTGCTTCACTAGCACTCAAAAAACAAGTCAGCCAAATTGTTTTAATCTCGGGGGATTCAGACTTCGTGCCTGCTGCAAAAATGGCTCGTCGAGAAGGCATTGACTTCATTTTGGATCCCATGTGGTCTCAAAAAATACCCGACTACTTAAGTGAACATATCGACGGCATCCAGTCTGTTTGCCCCAAGCCCTTATCATAAAAGACACGCAATATAACACTCCCACGACTTGAAGAAAACAGCATCTTCGTCCGCAGAAGTAGCTTCATTGAGATTTAAAAATTACCTTTTTGAAAAATGCCACAAAAGACGGGTTCCAATCCAATGCGGATGCTTTTGCTCGTTTTGCGAAAGAGTTGAACGGCTCTAAATACGGCAAAGAGGTTTTGCATCGTTACGCCCAACGATTGAGATCGTATTAGCTCAAAATGCTTGCTTATAATACCATTTAAAAGGGAGAGTAGGGAGCTTGGGCAAAGGCAATGCCTGTTGAACGTAAATACGCAAGCAGTCCCAACAAATAACGCTCGTGAATATCCATGTACAAGTTGTAATCCCCCGAATCAACATAATACACCACTTCAAAGTCTAATCCTAAAGGAGTGGTCTTCGTCAAATGCACCCGATCCAAGGTGCAAGCCTCTTCTTCTAAAAAGAAGTGTGTAATCCAGTCTTTAATGTGGCTAAGCGATTCACCAGAGGTCTCTACATGCACGCCAAACTGATGCACCACACGACGACGTTTTAAACGAGAGTAATTTCGCAAGCGACTGGAGGTTAAGTCGTTATTCGGAATCACCAGCAATTCACCATCAATGCTTTCAAGTCGAGTGGATTTTAACCCAATATGCTTGACAGTGCCTTTAAAATCTTGACTAATGATAAACTCATCAATGACAAAAGGTTTGTCTAACGCAATGGAAAGGGAAGCGAATAAATCCCCTAAAATGTTCTTTAACGCCAAACCAACAGCGATTCCGCCAATCCCTAAAGATGTTAAAAGAGGCGTAATTTCAACATGGTGATACCCCAAAATCACGAGCAAGAGAAGCATCCACAGCATCACCACCACCAAAAAGACGACGGGCCCCATGAGGGTTTGCAGAGCAAGGCGTTCCTTCTCATCGGAGCGAGTCTCGACATAATGGCTAAGGCTCAACTGCGTCAGTGGTCTTGCCCAGCATCCCAACTGCCAAACAATCGCATACACAGGGAGGCTTTGTAGGAAAGCCTCCACGTTCTTAGGCAAATCCAAAGCGACTGAACCGACGTAGAGGGCAAGCAAGGCAATCGAAAGAGGATGCAATAAGCGAAGGATCTTTAAGAGAAATTGCTTTAAAAAGCTAAGCGTTTGTGGTGCGTACGGATGGGTGATCCGTTCGATTTGGCGAATCGTAAAATGTGTCCCCAATCGAAGCACAAGGTAAAGCCCAACACCTAAAGCCAACGCAAAGAGCCATGTACTAAGGGGATTGTTGACCCACACCACGGCATCCAAAAAAGAACCTTGAATCGATTCGGTAACGACATCGGTTTTGGCTTCAATTTGTTGCGTGAGGTCTTTCACCTGCTCATTGACGACCATAAGATTCCCTTTTTCACCCTTTGACCCTATTATAGAAGAGTGTGCTTTCAAAGTCAAAACAGGAGCTTCCTTCATGCCTGAAGTCCCCCCACCCTACCCCCGATTCGTGGTCTCCGTGCAAGCGGAAGATCACGAGCCACTCGCCCCCACGCCGATTTTATTTGCCCTATGTCAAAGCGTTTTAGCAGGCGGAGCAGAAGGCTTACGAATTGCCAATCTCGAACTCATTCGCCGATTAAAAGCCGAATATCCCACATTGCCGATTATCGCCTTACATAAGCCTTACCCGTTACCGAGTCATCCGAAAGAGGAGGTGTACATCACACGGCATTTAGTGGATGCCTTGGCACTCGCCGAGGCAGGGGCGGATGTCATCGCCCTAGATGCCACCCCAAGAGATCGTGAAGAATCGTTGGCGTTTATGGTGGAGTCTCTAAAATCGTCATTTCCAAAGATTAAAGTCATGGGGGATATTGATTCCTTAACTTCGGCGGATTACGCCTTAAAAGCTGGAGTAGATGTACTGAGTACCACTTTAAGCGGTTATACGTTAGAATCTTCAAACGCTTCAAAATCTGCTATGACAAATACCACGCCTGATTTTGACTTGCTCGAAACACTGGTGAGTACTTACCCCCATACCCCGATTTATCTGGAAGGGCGTGTTTGGCATCCGCAGGAGGTGGAAGAGGCTTTAAAATTAGGCGCTTTCGGTGTCGTCATCGGCTCTGCCATTACCCGACCGCATCAGATTACGGCTCGATTTAAGTCAGCGTTTCACGTGTAGGTTCGACTGTCTCTTAAGTCGCTTGAGTCGAGGATAACACGCTCTCATCGTGTCCATTTGAATCCATTGCTTGAAGTAAGAGAATAGAATCACATAAAAGCCTCTGTTCAAAGAGAAATTTTATATTAAGATATTCTAAAGAAGTCCCTTATTTTGAAACCATCGAAGAGATTTTATGCCATGTCCCCCCTTGAAACCCTCATTGAGACTGAAGCAATGACCCTTGAAATGCTCCCTGCTTTAACCATTCAAGAAATTAAAGCATTTATTCCGCATCGCTACCCTTTTTTATTGGTGGATCGCGTTACCGAACATGCCAAAGGCGTTTATATTGAAGGTTATAAAAATCTAACGGCTAATGAAGCCTTTTTTGAAGGGCATTTTCCCCACATGCCTGTGATGCCAGGTGTTTTACAAGTAGAAGCCCTCGCACAGATCGCGGGGATTATGGTGGCTCATATGCCTTATGGTATTGGTAAACTGGGCTTATTTGCAGGACTAGACAACGTGCGTTTTAGACGCATGGTCGTCCCTGGTGATCGACTGGATTTACGAGTGGAGATTGTTCAGTTTCGCAAGGTCTTAGTCAAAGTGAAAGGCATTGCGTCGGTCAATGGAGAGACCTCTGTCGAAGCAGACATGATGTTCAGCCTGATGCCCAAAGCCTAACCCTCAATTGCTAAGGCACATTTTATGGATGTTTGAACGTTCTCGCTTTTAGTAGTCCTTCATATCAACTCGACAAGGAAGATAATCATACCATGCTCCCGACGATGCCCGATCAAGAAGTCGCCGACTATACCCCGATGACACAAATCACGCTTCCCCCTTTGTCCCCTTCTGCCCTGCCTACTTTAATCGGTAAAACGGAAGCCGAGTTGATAGAGGCAATGCAAGCCTTGGGGCATCCTCGATTTAGAGGAGAGCAATTGCATAACTGGCTTTATGTCCGATGTGTTTCGTCTTTTGAAGCGATGACGAATCTTTCTAAAGCCTTTCGTCAAGAACTTGCTGAACGCTTTCAAATCGGGAGCTTGAAAATTGTAAGCAAACAAATTTCAGCAGACGGCACTATCAAATATCTGTTTCAATGTGCTGATGGCAACGTCATTGAATCCGTTTTAATGTATTTTGAAGAGCGAGGCAGTTACGCCTTGTGCATCTCCACTCAAGTGGGGTGTGCGATTAACTGTTCCTTTTGTGCCACAGGGAAAATCGGGCTTAAGCGTCATCTTTCCGCAAGCGAAATTGTGGAACAATATGTGCAAGTGCAAGGCGACAGCGGTCAAGAAATTCGCAACGTGGTCTACATGGGGCAAGGCGAACCCTTGCACAACTATGAAAATACGGTAAAATCATTGAAGTTACTGAATGAGTCCTGCGAAGTGGGGATGCGTCGTATCACGGTGTCGACGTCAGGCTTGGTGGATCACATTGAAAAACTCGCCAAAGAAGAAATGCCGTTGACGTTGGCTCTTTCCTTGCACGCCCCGAATAATGCGTTACGGTCTCAAATTATGCCGATTAACAAGCGTTGGCCTTTGGAAAAACTCATCCCTGCCTTGGAGCGTTACTTAGCGTCAACGAATCGGCGTTTGACGATGGAGTATATTATGATTGACGGCTTAAACGATACGCCTGAACACGCCCATGAGTTAGGGCAGTTGATTCGTCATTTAAAATGCAATATCAATTTAATCCCATATAACCCGATTGCCAAAGACCTCCCCCGAGCGGTGGGCTATCGGCGATCCAGCAATTCAGCGATTCGTACGTTTATGCACATTTTGTTGGAACAATATCACAAAAAAGTAACCGTTCGACTAGAGCGAGGGGTCGATATTGATGCCGCCTGCGGACAATTGGCGAATCGTTACCAAGCGGAAAAAGAAGTTTTGTAGAACGTTCCATAAAAAAAGGGGGATGTTGTTTCAAGACATCCCTCTCTCTGCAATCACACGAGAACGTTTTAGTCCTGTTTGAGGCTAAACGTTCGATAGAACTCTCACAACTCCTGCTGGTTGGGGGATGCAGAAGTTGTATCTCTCTATTTCCCTGAAAACCTTTTATGACGTATCACAAAGGCTTCATCACTTTCACTATAACAAATAGAGTATTAGGCTTACCATAAAACTGACGAGAGATAGTTCATTTATAGGAGACTTCTAAAGCAAAGGATGCGAAATCTCAAATTGTCGAAAGGCTTCGTGGGCTTCATCCAGCGTCCAGATTTCAGCGGAATGCAAACAATACACCCAACCGTGAAGCCGAATCGTGCCTGCTGAAATCGCCCGTGCCACACTGGGAATGGTTTTAAGATGTTGTAATTGCATTTTAACATGTGTTTGCACAATTTTCATAAAAACGGCATCCACCTTTTCAGGATGCACATCATCAAACACATAGGCTTCATCGCCTTGATAGCCTTGTGAGAGGTCATGGTCGTGTTGACAACACCCCACTTCATGCAATAAGTCATCCGCAATTTGACGAGTGGATTCGGCAAAATAAAGCCACTTATTTAAAGCCGTGGTGTGATGCCCCCCCTCATGCGGTGGATTCAATAAGGCTTTTACCGCACCGCAGTCGGTGTGTCCGCATAAAATAATGTGCTGTACCCCTAAGTGGTGAATGGCATAGTCAATCGTCGCTTCTTGTCCAATCCCGCTTTCTGCTCCGTGAGGGGGAATAATATGTCCTGCGTTTCTCAAGACAAACAGCTCTCCAGGTTCAGATTGTGTAATGAGGCTCGGGTCAATGCGAGAATCGGAGCAGGTAATAAACAAGACACGAGGGTCTTGATGATCGCGTAAGTTTTCAAATAAATCTCGTTTTTCTTCAAAAATCTTTTTTTGAAATTCGCTTAAGCCTTGAATAATTTTTTCCATGTCATTCATTCACTTTAAAATCATTATATGCTTTATTAGCGTAACACAAAAGAAGCCAACGCTTCTCAAAGAAAGACGCAATGCCCTTTAAGGGAATGAATTTTTTGATAGTGGCGATAAAAGTCTGTATACAAATATTCACAAAGACCGTTTCGTTTATTTTAGGTACAATAAGCAATATGGAAAATACACTCGCAAATAATACCCTACAAAGCACGGTTGCCATTGTCGGTGGAGGCTTGGCAGGTTTAGCCTGTTCCATTACCTTGCATCGGCAAGGGATTCCTTTTCTTTTACTTGAAGCCAGCGATACGGTTGGAGGCAAGCTCAAAACCCATGAACACAACGGTTTTTTATTTGATGAAGGCTTTCAAGCCTTTAATACGGCTTATGAAGAAGCCCCCTATTTTTTTGATTTAAAAGCACTGGATTTACAGCCTTTTTATATCGGAGCCAAAATCCGCTATCACAATCAGTTTCATACGGTAGGAGACCCCTTCCGCAATCCGAGTCTATGGTTTTCAGGGATTTTCTCAAAAATCGGGACGCTCAAAGATAAAATGAGAACCCTCCAGCTGAAACTCCAAGTCTTAGGGATGACGGAAGCTCAAATTTTTCAACTGCCAGAACAAACAACGCTTGATTTTTTAAACACCTATGGCTTTAGTGATGCCTATATTCAAGCCTTTTTTAAGCCTTTTTTTGGAGGGGTGTTTTTAGAAGCGTCTTTACAGACCAGCGTCCGTAAGTTTCTCTACACGTTTCGATGTTTTTCCTTAGGCAAGGTCTGCCTTCCTAAGCACGGTATGCAAGCTATTGCCCATGCGATGCGTGATCAGGTCCCCCAAGAGGCGATTTGGCTCAATAGCCCTGTGGTACATCTCAATGTCTTTGATCCCCATGCCCCCGCCTTGCGTCAACTCATTTTAGCGGATGGCCGTATGGTGGAAGCGGCTTTTGTGGTAATGGCGTTACCTCTTGCACAAAGTTTTCGTCTTTTGGGGGAGCATTTCCCGTTTCGATCGTGTGAAACCATAAACCTCTATTTTTCTTTGCAGGGTAAGATTCCCAAAGACTTAAAGCACAAGGCTCTGATTCTCAATGGCGAAGGAGAGGGCAGGATTCAGCATCTTTGTTTGATTTCAGAGGTCTCTCAGGCGTATGCCCCTGAACAACAAGCACTCATAAGCGTAACACTTCACCCCAATACGATGAATCTCCCCCAAGAAGGGATTGTCTCTCAAGTGAAAACCGAACTTGAAGCATGGTTCGGCACTTCCGTTCAAAACTGGAAACTGGAAGCGTATTACCACATCCCCTACGCCTTAACACAGTCTTCCGCTTTGTATGGAGAAGAGCGTGAAGCCCTTTTAGAGCGTGTGCATCGACTGCAACAGGTTTGGAATGTCTTGGTGGCAAGCGATTCACTCGATTCAGGATCTATCAACGGTGCCTTACGCTCGGGACGCTATGCCGCTTTGCAACTACTGGATATTTTACAAACGCATCTTCACAATGAACCCCATCAGGAGAGACCGACATGACTTTGATGAGCCTGTTCAACACACCGCTTTCCCTTGTTTCAGTTACATGGGGGGCTTTATTGATACAAGCCTTTTGTACCTTTGCCATGACAGGCTTAATTTGGCTGATTCAGGGGGTACATTATCCGCTTATGGCAAAGGTGGGTGAAACGAATTTCGTCGAATACGCCCACTTACATGCACGTCAAATCACCATGATTGTAGGCCCGTTAATGGTCATTGAAGTGGCAACGGTGCTAATGTGCCTGTATTGGGGCAAGCAAATTGGACTCCCCATGTGGACGACGTGGCTTGGGCTTGGCTTGGTGTTTGTGATTTGGGCATCTACCGCCTTCTTTTCCGTGCCGTGCCATGAAACACTCGCAGGGGGATTTGATTTACCGACGATTGAACGCCTTGTTCAGACCAACTGGATTCGGACAATCGCTTGGACGCTACGTTCTATTTTACTATTGGGCGTATTGTGGTATTTGATGATAGGAAGGACTGCTTCACATGGCTAATAGCATGACCTTACTGGTGGCACACGGTAGCCGAGACGACCGCTGGAAACAACCCTTTGAAGCCTTAAAGCAAAGGTTAGAAACAACGTCCAATCCTGATATGTTTGCTTTGTGCTACATGGAAATGACCACCCCGACTTATCTGGATATTTTAGCCTCATGCGACGTACAAGCCTTAGATTCGATTCAGATTTTTCCGCTTTTTATGGCGGCAGGGGCGCATGTTGCCCATGAAATCGAAGACATGAAAGTCGATATTCAAAACCGCTACCCCCACCTACAAGTTGTGGTTTTGCCCCCCATCGGAGAGCATTCGCTGGTACAGGAGGTGTTTCAATCGGTGATTCAACAAACAATACAGTCCACTTAAAAAAGGAGGCTCACATGTCTCATCACAGCTCATTTCCCCTCACTCGTTTACGTCGCATGCGATCCGATGCGTGGAGTCGTGCCTTAGTGCAGGAAACGCGCTTGCATCCCGCCGATTTAATTGCCCCTCTCTTTGTGATAGAAGGCGTGGGTATTGAGACCGAAATCAAAACCCTTCCACAGGTCTTTCGCTTGAGCATCGATAAAGCTGTCGAACGAGCCAAAGAAGCGGAAGCCCTCGGTATTGCCTGTGTCGCCATTTTCCCCTGTGTGGATACCACTGATAAATGTGAATCCGCCCAAGAGGCTTGGAATCCCGATAGTTTGGCGTGTCGTACCATTCACGCCATTAAAAAAGTATGTCCGAATCTTGGTGTCATGGTGGATGTGGCGTTAGATTTATACACGACACACGGACACGACGGCTTGCTGATAGACGGTAAAATCCATAATGATAAAACCATTGAAGCCCTCGTCAAACAAGGACTCAACTATGCTGAAGCAGGAGCAGATGCCTTAGGTCCTTCTGATATGATGGATGGACGCATTCTCGCCCTACGTCAGGCCTTAGAAACGCATCACTTGGTCGATACCAAAATTTTTGCGTATACCGCCAAATATGCCTCTGCCCTCTATGAGCCTTATCGGGATGCGGTGGGGTCTGCTCCTCTATTAGGAGGAGCGTCTAAACTCACGTATCAACAAGATCCCGCCAATTTAGAGGAAGCCTTACGAGAAGCCACTCAAGATGTGGCAGAAGGTGCCGATATGCTAATGGTAAAACCTGGAACCTTTTACCTGGATGTCATCCACTTACTCAGAACCAATGTTGCCACGCCCCTATTGGCGTATCAAGTCAGCGGAGAATATGCCATGATTCAAGCAGGGCATGCCTTGGGATACATCAATGGTCAAGCCGTTTTAGAAGAAGCCTTGCTGTCTTTAAAACGAGCCGGTTGCAGTGGAATGATTTCCTATGGTGCGATAGAGGTCGCCAAACGTTTGAAAGTCTGATAAATGCAACTTGAAGAATTTGCCGAACAAATTAAACCCTATGTGCGTAAAGCGGTTTTAGAACTTTACGAAGCCTATGCGGTTACTTCCACGAATGATTGGGCGTGGGAGCATTATGAACGTGCTCGACAACGAGACGTCTTAAATCCTAGTCTATTCTTGGCTCAGGTGCAACGGAACGGTCGGGGGACGCAAAATAGGCAATGGCATTCCCCAGAAGGTTCAGGAGTGTATTGTTCGATGCTGTATCCCGTGAAAGACGAATTATTTAGTAAACGCCATATGCAAACAGGCTTTACACCCATTTACACCGAAATTGCGGGTTTGGCGGCATGGGTGGTCTTGACTTCCGCTTACCCGAGCTTAAAAAACGTGCTTTACATCCAAGGCACCAATGATTTATTTGCGTATCATGCCAAAGTCGGGGGCATTTTGGTCGAAACTCGTCTTTCTGCGAGTGGGTATTTACAAGGGGTGGTAACAGGCATAGGTATTAACCTACTGAAAGACCATAATTTAAAAATTTTAGATGGACGTAATACCGCCATTAGCTTGCAAGATCTTTTAACGCCCGATGAGCAGACACGCCTTTTGACTCGCAAACAAATGGGTTACTTGGTAGGCATTTGCACGGTGGGTTTATATGACATGATGCACGAAGGGGTGTTGTTGAATTATCAGCCGTTGTTGGATTTGATTCGTCGTCCAAAACCGTCTCTGACGTCTACATTATAGAAGGTTCAAACATGAGTCTATCCAGGCTTTTAAGGGCTTTTTAAGCAAGTGTCGTTCAGGTTCGAGTAAAATATCATGGTAAAGCGAAGGGAAATGCACACGATGCACCCGTGTGGGATGAGCAAAGGCTTCGGCGTATCGGTGCATGGTGGGGGTATCACAGATGACATCCTGCCCAGCGGTCATCAATAAAACAGGGCGATGAATGTGCTTCAGTTGCCTTTTGACTTTTAACTGCCAAGGGAGAATAGACGCCATAAACCCAAGCGGATGAGCAATTTTTGGTGTGCCTTGTTTTTGCCGATGCACTTCTCGCACAATCGGACATTGCGTAATGGCATCCACAGTGTAGGGCAGTGTGAGAGAGGACGTTTTAGAAGCCGTCAACGTCTTGCCTAAGGTACGAAGCACATAGCCCAGCGTATAGGTTTGTGGCGAACCCTTAAACGCAGGTACGAGCAAGGCAATCCCCTGATACTGATCTTGTGTCGATTCTAAGGCGTGTAAGCTGGACATCGCACCTAAGCTAATCCCCGACCAAAAGAATGCGTCGGACGTATCGATTTGAAAGGCTTCTTTGAGAACATCCACTTGAGAAAGATGCTGTAAATCTTGAATACAGTCGGCAAGAGAGGTGGCAGGCAAGTGTTGATTCACCCCAAAGGCACGTAAATCAATGCCAATGACGCTATCGATGATGCCGTCTTGAATCACGTCTTGCCAAAACGGTGTCGCCCATTCTAAACAACCGCCTAAACCAGCGACGTAAACCAAGACCTTCCCAAACGCTTGTGCGTCCAGTCGTGTTGATTTTAAGCCCGTCAAATAAAACGGCTCATTCAAATGCGGCAATCGTATTGCCGTTTTAAGCCGTTGAATCGGGGGGGGGTCTAAGAACCTATCTTCATGAATCCCATAATGGGTGCTTTCTGTGTCAAAACAAGCCGTTTTTCGGTTATGTACTTCTGTGTACACGCCCTCAAAGCCGTTTGTTTTTCCTTGAAATCCCTCCATTCTTGAATCCATGAAGATAGGTTCTAAATGCCAATTCATCGCCATTGTGCCACCAGTGCTTGAGCCTGTGCTTCAATAAACGCAGGCGTATAAAACGCATAGCGAGAGTCTAAAGCGTGTTGACGCACGATTTGACGTTCCGCTTCGCTTTGAGCCAGATACGACTTTAACGCCTCTAAATCCGCTAGGTTATAAATCGACGTGCCAAAGGCAAAGCCATAATCCATTAAGGGACTACGGCAGGTATCCTCCAAACGCAAAACGGCATCCGCCACTTGAAACAAACGTTGGGCTTCTGCATAGGGAAGAGACATCCATGTGATGCGGTTTTGGGTATCTTCGCTCAAGACCGCCTTTAATCGAGAAGACAACCAGGTTTTCACCGCCTCTTCACCCACAAAATACAAAACAACCTGTAAAAACGGATTCGCCTCTAAAAGACCTTGAATGCCTTTCACAAAATCCACCGTCCAACGGCTTGGGATAACTTCGATCGCCAGCAGTGGATACTCATAATTCGCCCCGAAATCTTCTTTAAAGCGCTTGCTCGTGGACGATAAAGGACGCAAGGGAGCCAAACAAGACGGCGTGCAAGTGGCTAAATCAATCTGCGTTTCAGCGTAATCCCCAGTGCAATTCCTAGTGTAATCCCCCCAATATAACGCCATGCTGACGACATCCTTAAACGCCTCCGAAAACAGTAAAACATCAGGCGATTGAGACAACACCGCCTCTTGGATGCCGTGCCAATCGTGAGAGGCAATCGCTTGCATCGTATCGCCTTCATGAAAGCGACTGCCTTGTGGGGCGTGAATCGATGATCCGATTTGAATCCAATGCAAGCGAAACGCCTTGCGGTCTAAGGCTTGTACGGGAGGCATCCACGCAGGGGTTGGGTTTGTCGTTGAGCCTAAGTCTCGGGTAATCACCACAATAGATTTCTGCGTCGTTTGCTTGGATACGGCTTGAGTAAAATCCGCTTTAGAAAGTCGTTGAATCTCTGCGAGTGCCTCTTTCCATAGCGTGGCTAAGCCATCGTGCCAAAGTCCCTGTTGCATCAGGATACGAGGCGTAACCCCTAAATCCACCGCTGGATTTTCAATGCGTGGCGGATTTAAAGACAAGGCTTTTAGAGAAATTTCGATACGGTGCTGTAAATCTCTCGCCGCTTCGGGCGTGGCAGGGGGCAATGGAGACACCACCAAAGACTTTCTTAGTTCAAGCGAACGATTCGGTAAAAGCTCTAAGGCGTGATTATACGCCTCAATCGCTTCGGCAACCTGCCCCAATTGCTCATGCGTTTCAGCGAGTTGAATCCATGCCGTGGCGTGCGTGGGATGCGACGCCAAAAGTCGCTGTAAGACCTGTTGAGAGGCACTCCATTTAAATTGTTGACGCAACAAGTGAGCCAATGCCTCTAGGGCTTCTAAATCTTCAGGTTCAAGTTCTAAAACACTCACCAAGTGCTGAATGGCTTTTAACGCCTCCCCTTGTTGAGCAAAATAGCCCGCCATTTGCCGATGCAGTTCAGGGGATTGCCCCCCCAATTCGACCGCTCGTTGATACACTGCTTCCGCCTCTTTCGCACGATCCAAACGCTCCAAAGAAACGCCTTTTAAGAAATAGAGCATGGCTTCTTCAGGGTATTGTGTTAAGGCGTTTTCTAGCACGTTAAGGGCATCTTCAAAGGCTTCATGTCTCGCATAAAATTGATACGCCTTCAACGCCGTTTCCAACCAAGCAAGGTGTTTAAGTTCTAAGGCATTCTGCAAAGCCGAAGCGGATTCATCCAAATAATTCAAGGATTCCAACAATTCAGCCAGCAACAGGTACACTTTGACGGTATCTTCGGCTTGCACAGGCAGACTCACGGCTTTATGCAAGACGTTTAGAGCCTCTTGCGTTTGTTGATTGCCTCGATAAGCGTGAGCCAGTTGCGTCCACACCGTGATTTGATTCGGAGCGAGATGACTGGCTTGCTCTAACAGTACCACCGCTTTTTCAGGGGATCGGCTATACGTTAAAATCGCCGTACCTAAGGTGTAGGGGAATTGCCAAATAGAGGGAAAGCGCTCCATGGCGTTGAGTAAGACCTGATGCCCCGATTCAAAGGCGTTGTCTTCAAAATAGGCGGTGGCTTCATTGAGTAATGCCAGTGCGTCAAGGCTCAAGGCTTCATTCTGACAAAGTTTCATGGATACATCTTTCTAAGTATGCTTTTTCTGAGAGGGAACAACGGCATGATGAGGATCAAACCAAATAATATGAAACAAGGCTTTCTCCCTCAATCCATAAATTCTTTGTTTCCCCTCCAAACGAAAACCAAATAATTTTTCTGGAAATTCGGATTGAAGTATGCCCTCATCGATGAGACTACTTAAGCGATCCCTGTAATACTTACTCATACTATCGGTAGAGACATAATGATGCTGTTTTTTAGAACAATCAATTTCTTCCCACGTCATTGAGGCAAAATCATGGAAACACTTTTTAATAAAACCATCCAGTAACACCCAAGGGCATCCCACTGTCTTCTTTAATTCTTCCTCATCAACCAAATCACATTTAAATTTAATCAAACCCTGTAAAGTGGAAGTCGTTGTTTGCTTTGTTTCTAATTCAGAGTGAAAAAGTTTACCTCGCTTTGTGTTACGATTCTTCCCCATTTCAAAACTCAATTCCCTGTTCATTTAGGGCAATATAGTAATTATAAATCGCCTGCGTCGTAATTAACGAATTGCCTCTTTGAGATTGACTATACCCTTCCCGAGCCTCAATCCAAGGGCGTTCTGAATGAGTTAAATCACTCAACTCTGCACCTGTTTTATTGGCATAATCTTCAATGACTTTATCGATGCTAGCTTTCTGGTCTGCTGTTAAACCTGTTTCACTCAAGTGCTTTTGGAAAAGAGAATCCGCATTATTTGAATCTATCTGGTAAAGCCCTTTATGCTCTTGAAACAAATCCGCAATAACAGGCCCATTAATCCACGCATAAATGCTAGAATCAAATAGAGGCTCGTCTTGCCAAACCAAATGCCACACAAAACTATAATAACACAATTTTTGTAACTTCATTGTAGTAACAGGGTAACCCAGTTTTTCTAGGATGTATTGGGAAACATCAAAAACATTTGCCATTTTCAAAACTCCTAAGTTTACTTTTTAATCAAATATATCTAGTATTATGAACGAAATAAAACATTTTGAATAGACGGCATTCTGTAGACTACACACATAGATGAATACTTTAACCTACAAGGAAGCCTGTTGAGCTTTAAACATGGGAGGCACTAAGTTTTTCAAGCCAATGGACTCTTGAAAGGCATAGGCAATCGCTAGTAGTTTTTCTTCTTGCCAGCAGGGAGCCATGAGCTGTAAGCCAATGGGCAAGCCTGTGGGTTCGTCGAATCCACACGGAATGGAAATAGCAGGAATACCCACCAAGTTGGCAGGGATGGTGGCGACATCACTCAGGTACATCGAAATGGGATCATCATTCTTTTCACCCAATTGAAACGCCACACTAGGCGACGTTGGACAAATCAACACATCCACGGCTTGCCACGCTTGATTAAACGATTGAGCGAGTACCTTACGCGCAAGTTGTGCTTTGCCGTAATACGCATCATAATAGCCTGCTGAAAGGGCGAATGAACCGAGTAGAATCCGACGCTTGACTTCCGCCCCAAAACCTTTGGCTCGTGTTTGAGCAAACATATCGTAGACATTTTCAACACCGTCTCGAACGCTTAAGCCGTAACGCACGCCGTCAAATCGAGCCAAGTTAGAAGAGGCTTCTGCCGTTGCGATAATATAATAGGCCGCAATGCCTTCCTTAAACCCTGTAAGCGAAATTCGTTTCACATCCGCCCCAATGCCTTCAAATCGTGCGATGGCTTCCGCCGCGGCTTTTTGCGTGCCTGCTTGAATGCCCTCGCCTTCAAAGCCTTCGACAATGCCGACTCGTAAGCGACTGCCTTTAAGCTGTTGCGTCATCGCCTCAGGGGTTACCGCTTGCAGATAATTCGGTAATACGTCTGGTGCAGAAGCAGAGGTCATATCATTGCCGTCTTTTCCTGCAATCACTTGTAAAATCGCAGCGGCATCCTCTACGGTTCGAGCAAAAGGAGAGACTTGATCTAAACTAGAAGCAAAGGCGACTAAACCATAACGAGAGACCAAACCGTAAGTCGGCTTTAAGCCGACAATCCCACATAAAGAGGCGGGTTGACGCACCGATCCGCCTGTATCGCTTCCCAAGCTCAACGGCACCATGCCTGAAGACACACAGGCCGCTGAACCGCCTGAACTGCCACCAGGCACACAAGCGGTATTCCACGGATTATAAGTGGGATGAAAGGCACTTTTTTCACAGGACGACCCCATGGCGAATTCATCTAAATTGGTTTTCCCGACAATGGGCATGAGATGCGTTTTGATGTTCGCCACGACGGTGGCATCATAAGGCGAGACATAGTTTTCTAGCATTTTACTAGAGCAAGTGGTGTTAGTCCCTTTGACGTTGAGGTTATCTTTAATCGCAATCGGCACACCTGCGAGGAGGGGCAAACGGTCTCCATCACCTGCTTGCACTTGGGCATCGACGGCTTGGGCGGTTTGCATGGCTTCTTCTTGGTTTAAACTTAAAAACGCCTGAATCTGAGGGTCATGGGCTTCGATGAGGCGGTATTGTGATGCTAAGAGTTCACTTGCTTTGAGTTGCCCCGATTGAATCAATTCAAAGGCTTCAAGTGCGGATAAAAAAGAACGAGGCGGGAGCATAGACATAGCAGGAGGACTTCCTTTCAGCAATCGTGGGATTTTGCATAACGTTTTATATCACGTTAGCATAAAATCATCGGATTGTCTTCGAGGAAATTACTTTAAAAGTTCTTGAATTAAAATACCAGGCACGACCAACATCACCAACAGGATCAATGTTAAAACGCCATACGCCGTTATTTTAGCAAGACGCAACCACGATTCCGTATAGTGTTGGCGTTGAAACGATTGTTTGACGAGTTGAATAACCAAATGTTTCTTTTCTTCTTGCCATTCATTTCGATGAAACGGGTAATCATACTTCGATTGCAACACAATAATATGGTTCATTTTTATCCCCTTTACTCTATTCCCTAATTTTACTCCCTAATTTTACTTCCCTATTTCCCGATATGTTCCCTTAAAACAATATCCCCAATATGTCCCTAAGTTTCTCTATTCCCTAAAACTCGATTCGCTGTCTTTGAATGTTTGGTTGTCTTAATAAAGGATGCTTCTGTTCACAAATTGCTAGCCCAGCACACATCTTAAGAGAGTCCTAAGACTTATTAAGAGAGTCTTACGAAAGAGAAAAGTTCGTTTTTTTTACGCTAATATAAGTGGTGTGAATGTAGAGACACGCCCTGTCGTCTCTGTCATCAATATAGTGAAATCTAAATACTTTCTAAAAATAGCGTTTTACACCTATGAAAGGATTTGTTTTTCACTTAATATGCTAAACAACTTGTCTTATTTTTTAAGATGTCTCAATTTTTCGTCATTACAATAATAATAAGGATACACTCCCATGGCAAAAGTCGTTGGTATTGATTTAGGTACTACAAACTCCGTTGTCGCGGTAATGGAAGGCGGGCAACCTGTCGTCATTGCAAACGCAGAAGGTAATCGAACCACCCCTTCTGTAGTGGCGTTTAGCAAAAATGGCGATCGTTTGGTCGGGCAACATGCCAAGCGTCAAGCGGTGGTGAATCCTGATCGTACCATTGCGTCTAACAAGCGTTACATGGGCGAAGGCAAAACATGGGCGATTGACGGCAAAGACTGGACGCCTCAAGAGATTTCCTCGCAGATTTTGCGTAAGCTCGCCGATGATGCCTCTACTTATTTGGGAGAAAAGGTAACGCAAGCCGTGATTACGGTACCCGCTTATTTTAATGATTCACAGCGACAAGCCACCAAAGACGCAGGACGTATTGCAGGACTCGACGTATTACGAATCGTCAACGAGCCGACCGCCGCTGCCTTTGCGTACGGCTTAGATAAAAAAGATCAAGATCAAACCATTCTCGTCTTTGACTTGGGAGGCGGTACTTTTGATGTTACCGTCCTTGAAATGGGAGACGGTGTGTATGAAGTTAAATCCACCAGTGGAGACACTCGTTTAGGGGGAGATGATTTTGACGAAGCCGTTATGGATTGGATTATGGCGGAATTCAAAAAAGTCGAAGGCATGGATTTAAAAAATGACAAACAAGCCTTGCAACGTGTTCGTGAAGCCGCTGAAAAGGCCAAGTGCGAATTGTCTTCTCTTGAGTCCACGAACATTAACTTGCCTTTCATCACCGCAACCGCAGAAGGCCCCAAGCACTTGGATTTAACTTTGACTCGTGCGACCTTTAACCAAATCACCAAAGATTTGGTCGAGCGTTGTCGTATCCCTGTTGAAGCCGCCATTAAGGATGCAGGCTTAAGCAAAGACGATATTGATGAAGTGGTTCTCGTGGGTGGTTCAACTCGTATTCCTGCGGTTCAGCAATTGGTGCAAAGCATCACAGGCAAATCTGCCAATCAAGGCGTCAACCCCGATGAAGTGGTGGCTGTTGGAGCCGCCATTCAAGGCGGTGTCCTTGCTGGTGATGTGAAAGATATTGTTCTATTAGATGTTACCCCACTTTCCTTAGGGGTCGAAACCATGGGCGGTGTGATGACCAAACTCATCGAGCGTAATACCACGATTCCGACCAAGCGTAGTGAGGTATTCTCTACCGCCGCGGACAATCAAACCAGTGTGGATGTTCACGTCTTACAAGGCGAGCGTCAATTCGCCCGAGACAATAAATCTTTAGGGGTTTTTCGTTTAGAAGGCATTTCCCCTGCCCCTCGTGGTATTCCTAAAATCGAAGTTACTTTTGACATTGATGCCAACGGGATTTTGAGTGTTTCGGCAAAGGATCAAGCTACGAATAAGGTGCAATCTATTACCATTAACGACAGTTCTAACTTAAGCGATGATGAAGTGGAACGCATGGTCAAGGAAGCCGAAAAGTTTAAGGCGGAAGACGAAGCCAAGAAAAAGCAGGTGGAAACCAAAAACCAAGCCGAACAGCTATGTTATTCCGTAGAGCAACAACTGAAAGACTTGGGTGAGAAGGTAGAGGCTTCTGAAAAAGAAAAAGCCGAAAAGCTCATTGTAGACTTAAGAGAAGCTCTTTCGGTCGATAAAATGGATGACATTCAGCGTTTGCATGATGAGTTGCAACAATTGGCGTATGCCATTTCCACCAAAGCCTATGAGGCGGCAGGTGCAGCGGATGCAACCGAAGCCCAGCCCACGAAGGCTAAAGCGGATGATGATGACGTCATTGATGCCGACTACACTCCCAGTGATGACAAAACGGCGAACGTCTAGTTTTGAACGTCTCGTTTTAATGGTGTATGGAAAATTTTCAAAAGGGTCTTTTGTCTTTTCAGAAGCCCCTTTTTTAATAGTTTCGTAACAAAGTTTACAAGTTAGGCAATTCTTAAGAGAATCTTTACTTTATTAAAGTACAGAGGAACCCCTCCTCTTCTCCCACTCACCCCTACCCCCTACATCTTCACCCCACTACAATTAAGTTTCCCCAACTTAATCTGTACACCCTTGTGATGAGAAAAACAACCACTTCCAGAACGCCTCCGCTTCCCTCCCTCCAGGAGGCTTCTGGTTACCTAAATTTCCTATCAATACCTGTTCATTTTAATTCACTCCTTGTTGATTTCCAACCTGTTCATTCCACCTTGTGATTAAGAAGAGAAAAATAATACCTATGGCTTTAACCGAACCACAAATTTCTAATTTATTGGGCTATGTTGCCGAACCGACTCAAAACAAATTGTCCGCCAAAGCGAGTTTACAACTGCAAGACGTTTTTTCCGCTTTCAGAGCCGTACAGACGCAAAAAGAGCTCCAGCTTGTTTCAATCGATACAAATCGTTGGATTGATTTCTTACCTTGGCATTCAGTCAACTAAACATCCCTTTATGCGTTATTTGTAGTCGTTTTCGGAGTTTTTTGTAGAAGATGGCTAGACGAGGAGCTTAGATTATTTTGTGAAAGAGTGTAGATAGACCTAGAAAGAGTGTAGATAGACCTACATGACTGAACAAAATCATCGTATATACATCATCGAGCAACTCGATTTCACGAATCGTAGTACCATTACCCCCATAGAAG